>JABIFP010000023.1 GCA_018650645.1 Candidatus Magasanikiibacteriota bacterium
CGGCCTCGGAGCACGAGTCTTGAACCGGCGCTTCGGCGCCACCACCCGCGGTACCTCTGGTACCGCGGCTTTCTTTTTTTATTGCGTATAACCCCTCTTTAGGATACAATACCCCCACATTATTAATGATCAGCATATGGCAAAACCGGTGATTTTTTCAGGCATTCAGCCAACAGGGAACCTCCACATTGGAAATTATTTGGGCGCGGTCAAAAATTGGATTGAACTGCAGAACTCTGGAGAATACGATTGCTATTTTTGTGTGGTAGATTACCATGCACTGACAGGAGACAGAACGGCAGAAGAAAGAAGGGAGCAGATCATTCATACGGCAGCAGAACTAATTGCCGCTGGAATAGATCCAGACAAAGTGACATTTTTTGTACAGTCGCACGTGCCGGCGCATACAGAACTCGGGTGGATTTTTAATTCTGTCACACCAATCGCAGAGTTAGAGCGCATGACACAGTATAAAGATAAATCGTCTCAGCAAACAAAGAATAGTAATGCAGGCCTTTTCACATACCCAACACTTATGGCAGCTGATATTTTACTCTACCATGGAAAATATGTACCTGTGGGTGAAGATCAAATTCAGCATTTAGAACTTACTCGCGACATTGCAAGGTGGTTTAACAATAAATACGAGTCGTATTTCCCAGAAACAAAGCCTCTTCTTACAGAAATTCCAAGAGTAAAGTCATTACTTGAGCCAACAAAGAAAATGAGTAAGAGTAAAGGGCTTGGGCATGTTATTGAACTTGCTGATGAACCAGATGTTATTGAAAAGAAACTCAAAAAAGCAGTTACAGCAACAGAAGGTGGGGGAGAAGCTCCGGGTGTAGAAAATCTGCTCATGCTACTGAAGCAATTTGGAACGGCAGCACAATATGTAGCATATACTGAGGCGCAAGAGAACGGATCTATTAGGTATGGTGATTTGAAAGCTGATCTTGGAGTTGCTATTGCTGAAAGTTTTGCAGGTTTCCGTGCTAAACGAAAAGAATTGCTAGAAAGCAAAGATGCAATTGCAGAAATTTTGATGAAAGGAGCTGCAAAAGCAAATGTTGTGGCAGAAAAAACAATTACAGAAGTAAGAACAATCATTGGTGTACGATAAGTACACTTTTTGATTCGGTAAAATTGCGGTATACTGCAAGTAATATATTAATACGAGTATGAAGTACGCCATAGGATTTTTCGTTATTGTCGTTGGAGTGATATTTGTGGTTAAGACAGAGTGGTTTGTAAGAAACTTTGGAACGAACGCGTGGGCAGAAGAACACATGGGAACTAGTGGAGGAACACGAATGATGTATAAATTACTTGGTATTGCCTTTATTTTCTTATCTTTAATGGGAATGACGGGCATGCTTGGCGAAATATTCTTAGGGGTATTTGGTCGTTTATTTGGAGTTCAATCATAATATAGACTATATGAAATTGTCGCGACTATTATTAGGAATTGGTGGAATGGCTTCTTTGCTGTTACTTGCGTCTCCTGCATTAGCAGGGCCGGGTCTTTGTGCCACGGATGTGTATTATGATCATGCATATAAATCAGCAGATTCAAGTGCCGTTTATTATATTACAGAAGATTGTACAAAGCGTGTATTTAAAAACGCGAGCACATTTTTCACGTATTTTGATAGTTGGTCAGAAGTAGAAACAGTCTCGAAGGCAGCGTTAGATGGTGTAGCGACAGATGCACTCGGATTTATGCCTGCCGGACCGCAGTATGATCCACAATACGGAGCGCTTGTGAAAAGTGTCAAAGATCCAAAGGTGTATTTCTTGCTTGGCGGGAAAAAATATTGGGTTCGCTCAGAATATGATTTTAACAGACTTGGATATAAATGGGGGTGGGTAGAAGATGTTGATCAGCGACTCATTGATAAGTATCCACTTGGAACTGAACTAAACTATTGGGAAGGACACCCAAATTATACTATTTTGAAACATGCGAATGATCCAAAAGTGTATCGATTAGAACCGCATCCGGAAGATGCTTCAAAAACAGTAAAACGACATATTAAAAATGAACGAGTGTTTAAAGATCTTGGATTTAGAATGGATAGGATTGTAGAAATTAACGAATGTGATTGGAGTGATTATGATTGTGTACGGATTAAAGATTCCTTAAGCAGCGTATCAGAAGGGGATGTCATTAATCGCGCATCAGACGCAAGAACGCCTGCGCAGGAAGTAACTCTTGTGCCACAAACAAGTAGCATTGATGGGTTTACTCAGTACGAGGAACCTGTATATGACTTTGAATATATCTTGCCAGACAATTGGCTTGATCCGACTGATTATACGTATGGGTCTGGTGATTCAGAAGTATTTTCTCTTACTTCCTATACATCAGACTATAGAGCTAAGTTCACTGCGGGTGTAACGAAAAATCAGTTAACACTTGATCCAGAATTACGAAGAGAACTACTCCTTTTGACATTTGATGTGGATTACGGAAGCATGACTGAAGCTGAAATTGAAAAACACTTCAAGAAAATTGAAAAACGACTTCTAGAAATTTATGAGGTAGACACGCTTGAAGATATGGAAGAAGAAGATGCCGAGGCAATTTCTAATGTACTCATGTCAGTTGGATTGTTTCAAATTTTCCTTGGATCAGGAGAGCGGGAAGTGACATTTGATACGTTTGCAGGATACAGAGATATCTTCCACCTCAGTATGACAACAGATGCAACTGAGTACAGCAAAGCGAAACAACATGATATGTACATCATGTTTATGGGAAGCAAACTCTATAGTTTCTCAACATCATATGATACTGATGCTTCAGAAGATGTAAAGGATGATATCGCGACTATCCTGAAGAACATCGAAATCATAAAATAGATTATGACCTACCACTCCGGGAATCAACTTATCAATCCGCAGGTGCTCTTTGAAAAAGCGCACCTGCGTCCTGGTGCCCATGTGGCAGATTTTGGGTGTGGTCAGACCGGACATTTAGTATTTCCAGCATCAAAGATCATAGGAGAAAAAGGCGTGATTTATGCGGTAGATATTTTGCGTGATATATTAGCGCAGATAGACAAGCGGGCAAAAGATGCAGGCATGGTCAACATGCATGCAGTGTGGTCAAATATTGAAATGGTTGGCGGTACGGCAATTCCAGAAAAATCTCTTGATACCATATTCATGGTAAGTGTATTATCGTATTGCGATAAACAAGAAGAGGTGTTGAAAGAATCTGCACGGCTACTTAAAGATAAAGGGAGAATTGTATTAGTCGATTGGCAAAAAAAAGGTATTCCACTCGGTCCAGGAGACGATAAACTCCTTGATTTTTCTGCAGTGACACAGTGGGCAACGGCTAATGGGTTTGCATTGCAAGAAGAATTTGACCACGGCCCCTATCACCACGGGGTAGTCTTATTTAAACATGGGACGTAATACTCGTGGGGAGTATAACAAACGATTTGGAAACTGGGGCGAGCGGCAAGCGGCCCTTTTTCTTTTGGAAAAAGGATATCGAATGGTAGAAAAAAATGCGTATATGCGATTTGGAGAAATCGATATTATTGCTATTGATGAATCAGAGGAGCAAATAGTATTGGTATTTATTGAAGTAAAAACCAGAAGAGGAGTACCAAACGGTATGGCAGAGCGTGCAACAGGATATAGAAAACAAAAAAACATGAAACGAGCTGCTCTGAAATTTTGTCTGCAGCGAAAGATATCAATTGAAACCACACCCATGCGCTTTGAGCAGATCAGCATCTATGTGATAGAGAGGCATATAGATATTCGGCATTATATTTTGCCAATATAGTATTAGGACTACTCGCTGTCATCCTGAGTAACCTGGCCAACGGCCGGGCATCGAAGGATCCTTCAACGCCTCAACCTATTGGTTGCAGTTGTTCAGGATGACAGCTAGGGGTATTGACAAATAGCCAAATGGATGCTATAGTAATTATTGTAAAGGTAGCATAGTTTAAATGCTGCTTTTTTCTTAGCCAAATTTTAACTAGACATAACACAAATATATGTCAGAAATTAGTAAATCGATTCAAAACCTTTGTGACATGAAGGGCCTTGATTATGAGATTGTCATTGAAGCTGTGGAATCTGCACTTGGAGCAGCCTACCGCAAGGATTTTGGACACAAACAAATGAATATCAAAACAAAATTTGATACAGAAACAGGAGACATGCAAATGTGGGATGTAAAAGAAGTAGTTGAAGATATTGCAGAAGAAGAGCTTGAAACTGCGCAAGAAGAACTCGCTACTCGAAGAGAAAAAGCATTAGAAGAGGAGCGTGAACTTACTGATGAAGAAATTGAAGACTTGCCAAAATATAATCCAAAAACAGAAATCATGTTTGCTGCAGCAAAAGAAGTGAAAAAGGATGCAGCAATTGGTGATGTACTAGAAATTGAATTAGATATTCCAGGAGATTTTGGACGAATGGCAGCACAAACTGCAAAGCAAGTGATTATCCAAAAAGTACGAGAAGCAGAACGCAACAATGTGTTTGAAGATTTTCAAGGACAGGAAGGATCTGTTATTCAAGCAGTCGTGCACAGACGCGACAAATCTGGAAAGGTGCTTGTAGATCTTGGAAAAATTACGGGTGTATTGCATACTGATCAGCAAAGTCCAAGAGATCGTTACCGCCCGGGAACACGCATGCGTTTTTACATCATGAGTGTAGAAATGACGCAGCGCGGACCAGATATTATTCTTTCAAGAACACACACAGACATGGTGCGTTCAGTATTTGAACAAGAAATTCCAGAAATTGCGAGTGGAGAAGTAGAGATTAAGGGAATTGCTCGCGACGCGGGTGCACGAAGCAAAGTTGCTGTATTTACAGATGATGAATCGATTGATCCAATTGGAAGTTGTATTGGACAACGCGGAAGCAGAATCACGACTATTATTGATGAACTCGATGGAGAAAAAGTTGATATCATTCAATACTCTGATGATGCACAAGCATATATTAAAGAAGCACTTTCACCAGCCAAGGTTGATAAGGTAGAGCTTGAAGAAGAAACTAAAACTGCAAATGTTCATGTTGTTGAAGATCAGTTCTCTTTGGCAATTGGACGAGGAGGTCAAAATGTTCGTCTTGCTGCACAGCTTACTGGTTGGGAAATCAATGTGTTACAACTTGATGATCCAGATAAAGTTGTCAGTTCAGAAGATGGGGAAGAAGCGGTAGAAGAAGTTTTGACAGAAACAGATTCAGCAGAGGAAGCTACTACTGACGTTCCTGCGGAAGAAGTTGAAGCAACAGAGGAAACTGTTACTGAAGCTCCGGTAGAAGTTGCGGAAGAACCCCCAGCTGAAGAAACTCCAGTAGAGGAGTCAGCTGAAACACCAGAAGAAGAACCTGCAGAAGATAAAGAAGAAAAAAAAGAAGAAGCTGCTGAGTAATATCAGTAATAAAAAAGACATCGCATGTGCGATGTCTTTTTTTTGTTACCGAGCTTGTTGGTCAGCTATTCGTTTTTGAAATTTTTTCACATCGTGTAATCCCCAGAGGTAGAGGAGGAATAGAATTGGAGCCTTTCCTCCGGCTAGTACCCCAAGTGCCACGTAAGCAATAGTCACATACCATGCATATTGTGCAGTCTGATTGCTGGTAGCAGGATTTCGACGGATAGAAATGGCTAGATAAAGGAACACGAGACTAAAAATGATGAGGATAATACCAATAAGAGGCATCATGGAAGTGATAGAAATTGACATGATCAGCATCAGTATTCCTAAGAAGATGCCCATACTTCCAACAGTTTTAATTTGTTTTTTCATTTTTTCAGGATCAGTTATGATCCCAGGTTTAGGCTGCTCTTCCATATAAACTAAATGTCAGTAAATAATTCATGAATATTTCCATCGGGGTCAGCAAAAAAAGCTGCTCGCTGTCCCCATGGCATATCTGCTGGGGGAGTAATTGGCGTTGCTCCTTTTTCTACAATTTCTGCATACGTAGTATCTACTGCCGCGGCTGTATCTTCTTTAAACGCGAGTTCAAGTCGCTGCCCAGTTGCTGGTTTTGTATATGATTTGTGCGAAGTGACTTCATGCATGACCGCATTTGTGCTAATGGCAAAGCGTACACCGGTTTGTTCAAATTCCACGTAATTTGGCATTTCAAGTTTAACCTGAAAGCCAAGAACGTCTGTGTAAAATGTTTTCATCGTTTCGAATTGATCGGTAATAATACCAATCATATTGATTTGGGCTTGCATATTAATCGAGTGTTAAAATAGCTTCCTCAAATACATAAATAATATTTGTGTCTAAATATGTTTTAACCAGTGTATCTGCTGTAGGGTAGGTGTGTCCGTGCAAAAAGTACTTTGGTGATTTGTATTCAATATATTCTCTGAGGCCGAGTAGTCCTTTATGAGAAGAACTATCTGGTTCGTCATTAATATCTTGTGGCGGGGAATGTGCCAGCATAATATCTACATGCGGAAAGTCTTTTAGCATTTCTCTTGCTTCTTCTTGCGTATACATTATTGCATACTTGGATTCTTTGTAGCGGAGAGATCCTTCAAACCCACCAAATGTCATGCCTTTGTATTCAAACGTGTTGAGGTGCATGTTGGTAATCCCAAGCTGATCAAAATAATTACCAGAACAGTGATTTCCATACACGCCAAGTTTTGGAATGTCAGTGATTTGCTGTAACTCTTGCAATGCAAAAAAATCTAAGTCGCCAAGTGTGCAAATAATATCGATTGGCTGCGTCCGTACAATTTCTAAAATAGATTGTTTTGGTGCTCTGTCTGCAATTGCAAGTATATTCATATTACACCCAACCACGTTCTTTATATAACGCGTATCCTTTTTTTAATGCATGCGCGATTTGTTTTTCTAGTGTTGCATCGAGTTTTTTGATATGAAAACAAGATTTGCCTTTAAGAAGGGCAAGAAGTTCTTTCCCAAATACATCTTTCAGTGAGGTGTCTGCATATATGGGCATAAAGTAAAAGCCCACATAGCTGCTCTGAATGATCAGACCCGCAAAATAGACTTCTTTGCGTTTACGGCCATCTATTTCAATATCTTTCACTGACCACAAATCATATTTGCTATCTAAGTCAAACTTGGGCGTAAGACCCCCCTCATACGCCTTCAGAAGCGTTTTAACGCGTTTATAGATTGGTACTAATGTATCTTGCATATGCTCTCATCATATCGCATAGCGCGGGGGAGTGCAATCAAAAAATCGCCTGCTGGCGATTTTTTACTCTACTGGGTTTTTGATGGCATCGACTATCCGTTCTCTGGCTTGTTCTAGCGAAACGCCTTTAAGCGTTACGGATGCTTGCTGCGAATTTCCATATCCACCGAGTGGCGACAGAATCTCTTTTGCATTGAACATTTTTTCTACATGCAAAATGGCGTGTACTTGGTTATGTTCTGGCGTAACATGTTCATGTAGGAGTAGGGTAAGCTGCGCTTCCGGAGAATTGGCAATAAGTTCTTCAATAATATCGTAGAGTTGCTGCTCATCTGCACCAGATGTGGCAAAATCTTTTTGCGTAATGGCAGTGCTGACTAATCCAATCGATTCGTCAAAGCTTAAGTGTGCAAGTGCTTGGCCCCAAAGTCGCAATGTAGAAAGTGATTTTGTTTGATAGAGTTGTTTGATAATAAAATCTCTATCTGCTCCCATGCTTACCAATTTACTTGCAAGCGCGAGTGAATGTGGTTTAATGTGTTCTTTTTTGAAACTATTTGTTGCCGCAATCATTCCGGTAAGGAGTGCTGTCGCAATTTTTTTATTCATGGTACGCGCAGAAGTGTTGATCATCATGTTGGTAACAACTTCAGCGGTAGAACTGGCTGTAAGGTCAACAAGGTTTACTGTTCCGTAGTGATCGTTTTTAATATCCTGATCAATATTAATGACCGGCACATCAAAAAAGAGATTTGCATTTTGTTCATACAGTGGCCCGAGTTCTTCCAAATCGTGTGCACCAAGTGTTACCACCAAATCGTATCTAAAATCAGATTGAGATGTTGCCACATGTTGGCGGGTCAAGAATCCACTTTCAGGTGTCACATAAATTTGCAGCTTCTGATCCTTTACATCATAGCTGAGTTCTTGCAGTCCGGCATCTTTCACATCGATAGAAATAAGGAGCTGCTGCAAATGCGGTACTTTTGGAGTAACGTGCTCCGCTCCATCAAGAAAGGCAAATTTTTGTGGCACCACAAAATCATGCGATGCAATATCGATTTGCTTTCCTTGTTGTTCAAGCCATTCTTTTAATGCCAGTGCACTTCCAAGAGCATCGCCCTTATCATTTTTGGCAAACGCAATAAGCACGTGTTTAGACGAATCAAAAAGATGCTTGAGCTGTTGTTTCTCTGTTCTTGCCATAGCTTTTCATTGGACATTACTCGTCTCTGTGCTATCAGTAATGTAGCATAGAATAATAGCAGAAATCGATTTTGTTGTCAACCTAGCGAAAAAAATGGGTTTTGTGGATATTCTTAGATATATGAAAAAAGGGCTTATTTTAGCGAAATAGGTGGTGTAGTGGGTTGACAAAAGAGGTTTTTTGTGGTATAGTGTGGCGTTATGTTTTGCGATGTATGATTCGTTTAGCGAGTTATACACTGCAACGCATACCTTGGAATATGTCCTTGGTGTGAATAGCAACGGGCTGTGGGGCCCTGAATAAATCTAAATCCCACTGAGAGGCCTAACCATGGCCACCGTTAACCCCGTTCAGGCCGCCTTTGCGCTGGATCTCTGGTTCTGGGGGGAGGACTTCGTTTCGATCCCCAAGGGCGTGACCTTCGATATGGTCGTGATGGGGAAGGCTCATCTTCCGGGCAACTGGGAGAGGGGTGATGACGAGGTCCTCGGAGAGACCTTCCGGATCGAGCTCGAGGGTGGGCTGCACCTCTGCGTGTCGGAGGGGCAGTTCTGGCTCGGCCTGAGCCACCCCGAGGTCAACGAGGGGAAGCCCTTTTTCTCCTGGCGCTACAGGCCGGGGATGCAGACCGAGCACTCCGTTGAGGTGTTGGGGCAACAGGGATCGACTCGGGAGCAGAAGGTGCGTGCTCGAGCCCAGCGCCATGCGCGGCTCATCAACGCGCTCATGCAGCTTACCGAGGCTTCTCTGCGCCTCAGCTCCTTTTTCTAGCCGCGCGCAACGCGCGGAAGTCGTCCAGCTCACCCGAGCCGGGCGCCTGCAGAAGTTCCAACTCTGTAGACCTGCGAGCGACTAGAGTACCACTCGGTATTCGTCGCTCGCACATTCTATTATGTTCTCAGTGCGCTGAGGATGCATCGAATGAAAAAGAAAAATCGCTTTCCGGCGATATTTTTTTATGGTATCTTTTTAGTATTAATACTATATATATGTCAGAAAAAGGATTTCCAGGAGAAGCCCCATCACAAGCCCCAAAGGCTGAAACAACAAAATCGGTGGAAGCAGTGGAATCGCAGCAACAGAGTAGAGAGCGATTGTTCCTTCAATTGCTTGCAGGGATGGGAGTATTTGATGCTGATCCAGTAGAATCGGTGGCAGGTCTTCCGTCAGAATATCAAACCGCTACTCCAGGAGGTGCGCTGCAAAATCAGGAAAGAAGACGAGTCCTTATCCAGGAAGATGGGTCTCAAATCACATTAGGATTAGCCGGACTCCAAGCGCATTTCCATGTGGAAGGGCTCACCTGTGTGCATGTGCAAGTAGAAGCGGGGAAGGCTCGTATTATAAAAGATAGCAGACACACGGAGCATATAGAAACGCATAGAGCGGTATTAGAAGAAAAACTGCAGCAGCTCCTGGCAATGGTTGGGAATCCGGAGGTGAGTGGGGAGTTGTAATTTTCACACAGATAATAAAAAAGAGCACCATCGTGCTCTTTTTTGTTACATTGCCAGTAAAATCTCAGCATTATGCAATCCTTTGGCAACTGCGTATTGCAAATACACAATACTATTTTCATGCTGCTCAGTATCATGCCCGTCCACACAATCAAGTGCCAAGAGTACCTCAAGGTCTCTTTGGTAGGCATCAATAGCCGTGGTGCGTACACATGTCATGGTGTTTACACCGGTAATAATGAGTCGATTCACATCAAGAGAAACAAGCAACTCGTCTAAATTTGTGTTGAAAAATGCGCTGTATCGTTTTTTTACTATTACTGAATCGTTTGTATCTTGGTGCAACTTTTGCAACATTTGTGCGCCATCAGTCCCTTCAATAGTTACTTTTTTATTATTCAGGCGATTATATAGTGGCGCATCCGAGAGATCATCTTTATATTCCTGCCGCACCCAAATAATAGGTATGTTTTTTGCGCGAGCCGCGTCAATGAGCTCGTTTGTATGTTTTATAAGCGATTCTTTGTGCTCATTGAGTCTTCCTGAAGTGAAAAAGTCATTGAGCATGTCGATGATGAGGAGTGCTGTCATATATATAGATGGGATGAGTGTATAGTATAGCATTGACACCCAAGCATGCAACTGCTACGCTACTATCATATGAAACACGCAAATTACTACGTCGCCCGTGCGGTGCGCAGAGAATTCTGGGCGTAGTTTTGTGTATGAATAGTCGCAAAGCCGCCACAGAGCGGTTTTTATTGATTTTTAGGGGGCAATTCGTTATCATGGAAGCACATTAATACGCATATGAAAGAATTACCAAAGGCCTACGAGCCGGCACAATACGAAGATGAGATTTACAAGAAGTGGGAAGACTCTGGATTTTTTAATCCGGATGTTTGTGTAGAGAAGGGAGTGACCGCTCCGGATGCTGATCCGTTCAGCATTGTGCTTCCACCACCAAATGTTACGGGAACCCTCCATATGGGGCATGCGGTCATGCTTGCAATTGAAGATGTGATGGTTCGGTATAATAGAATGAAAGGGAAGAAGACACTTTGGCTTCCTGGAACTGACCATGCAGCCATTGCAACGCAGGAAAAAGTTGAAAGAATTCTTTGGGAAAAAGAAAAAAAGACTCGACATGACATTGGAAGAGGACCTTTTTTAACGAGTGTAGAAAAATTTGCGCAAGAATCTCATGATACGATTGTTAATCAGGCAAGAAAAATGGGAGCTTCATTGGATTGGAGTCGCGAAGCTTACACATTAGATGAACAGCGTAATTTTGCCGTGCGTACAGCGTTTAAACGTATGTATGACGATGGGCTTATTTATAGAGGGGACAGAATTGTAAACTGGGATCCAAAAATGCAGTCTACCGTTTCAAATATTGAAGTCGACAGAAAAGAAGAGAAAGCATTGTTCTACTATTTTCAGTATGGACCATTTGTTATTGGGACGGCTCGTCCTGAAACAAAGTTTGGTGACAAGTATGTGGTAATGCATCCAGAAGATGAACGCTACGCTGAGTATAAACATGGTGATACATTTGAATGCGAATGGATTAACGGACAAATCACAGCAACGGTGTTAAAAGATGCTGCTGTGGATCCTGAATTTGGTACGGGTGTAATGACGATTACTCCCTGGCATGATATTACCGATTTTGAAATGGCCGAGCGTCACAATTTAGATAAAGAACAGGTGATTGATTTTGACGGGAAACTACTTCCAATTGCCCAAGAATTTGCGGGTATGCACATTGCAGATGCACGGCCCAAAATTGTAGAAAAGCTGAAAGAAAAAGGGCTCTTGGTACGCGTTGATGAAGAGTACGTAAATAGTCTTGCTATTAATAGCAGAGGAAAAGGAATCATTGAGCCGCAGATTATGCGTCAGTGGTGGATGGATGTAGACAAAGAGTTTGCGATGCAACATTCAGAAATTCCTGGAATCAAATCTGGGGATACAGTAACGCTACAAAAATTGTTGCAACATACCGTTCGTGATGGGCATATTGATATTTTGCCTGAGCGGTTTGAAAAACCATACTTCAACTGGGTAGACAACTTGCGCGACTGGTGTTTGAGTCGGCAACTTTGGTATGGGCATAGAATTCCAGCTTGGTATAAAGGAGAAGAAGTGTACGTTGGAACAGATGCACCAGAAGGTGACGGGTGGACGCAAGATCCTGATACGCTGGATACATGGTTTAGTGCAGGTCTTTGGACATTCTCAACGCTTGGATGGCCAGATGCAGAAGCCGCAGACTTTAAGGGATACCATCCAACAGCAGTTCTTGAAACTGGATATGACATTCTCACGTTTTGGGTCATTAGAATGATTATGATGTCTACCTATCACGTTGGACAAATTCCATTTAAAACAGTGTATTTGCACGGGATGGTTCGTGATGAAAAAGGAAAGAAGATGAGTAAGAATTTGGGAAATATCATCAATCCGTTAGACATGATTGAAAAGTACGGAACAGATGCGACGCGTTTGTCTTTGATGATTGGAAGCGCGCCAGGAAATGATACAAAACTTTCTGAAGAAAAGATTGCTGGGTACAGAAATTTCACAAATAAACTTTGGAACATCAGTAGATTCATGTTGATGAATATTGATGCACCCAAGAAAGATATAGGCCTTCCAGAAGGAAAGACCTTGGCAGATAAATGGATCCTTTGGAAGATGGAAGAGATCGTCACAAAAGCAGACAATGGATTAGCTGCGTATGATTTTTCTTCTGTTGGAGAGGCACTTCGTGATTTCACATGGAATGATTTAGCCGACTGGTATTTGGAGATGGCAAAGGTAGAAGAGAGTAGTCAGGATGTATTGAACTATCTATTAAATACGATGCTTAAACTGTGGCATCCATTCATGCCATTTGTAACAGAAGCAGTTTGGAAAGAAGTGTATGGAGAAAATGAAATGATGATGGTTGAAAAATTTCCTGAAGCAAAAAATTGCGCGGTAGATACGGACATTACATTCGTTGAAGGATCGCTTAGAGAAATGATTACCGCGATTCGTTCACTTCGAGCAGATAAAGGAATTGCCCCAGGGAAAAAGCTTTCTGCTACTGTCATAGCAAAAGATCAGGGTCATTTAGAGAGTTCTGCGGCTATTATCAAACAACTTGCTCGGCTTGAATCATTGACTATCACTGCAAAAGCAGAGAAAACTGATTCAATGGCGAGTGCTGTTGTTGGGTCTGTAGAGATTTTGGTAGATTTTGCCGGCGCAATTGATGTTGATGCAGAAAAGGCTCGATTAGAAAAAGAAATCAGCAATGTTGCACCGTATGTAACCGCTCAAGAAAAGAAACTATCAGGGCCGTTTGCACAAAATGCACCGGAAGCTGTGGTAAATAAAGAACAAGCAAAACTTGCGGAAGCAAAAGAGAAATTAGAAAAACTTCAATCTCAATTATCATCATTGTAAGCTATGGCAGTATCAACGGATTTACAAAAAATTGAAGCGTTGCTTTCACGCGGGGTAGAGAATATTTACCCAAAGTCAGACTTTTTGAAAAGTCGATTAGAAAGCGGGGAACAGCTTACTCTTTATACTGGATACGACCCAACGGGGCCAACACTGCATGTTGGACATGGGATTACGCTCCTCAAGTTGCGTGAATTTCAGGATCTTGGGCATAAAGTGATTATGCTGATTGGAGACTTTACCGGCATGATTGGTGACCCTACAGATAAAACATCAGCAAGACAAAAACTTACTAAAGAAGAAGTGCTTTCAAACTGCGCAGAGTACCAAAAACAGGCAGCTGCAATCTTAGATTTTGAAGGAGATAATCCAGTAGAGGTAAAATACAACAGTGAGTGGCTTGCAGCCATGAGTTTTGGAGATGTGATTGAACTTGCGAGTAATTTTACCGTGCAGCAAATGTTGGTGAGAGACATGTTTCAAGAAAGAATGAAAAGTGAAAAACCAATTTACCTACACGAATTCCTCTATCCGCTTATGCAGGGAATTGATTCTGTGAAAATGGTTGAGGGAGGAGTGGATGGAGAGGTTGGTGGAAATGATCAGACGTTTAACATGCTTGCTGGAAGAACATTAGAAAAAGCTCTTTTAAATAAAGAGAAATTTGTGCTTACTGGGAAGCTTTTGGCAGATGATAGCGGAAAGAAAATGGGAAAGAGCGAAGGAAACATGATTGCATTTTCAGATAGCGCAGAAGATATGTTTGGAAAGGTGATGCGCTGGACAGATAGTATGATTTTATCTGGATTTGAACTATGTACACGCATTCCAATTGCAGAGATTGATGCCATGAAAGCGGAAATGGATGGAGGAACAAACCCAAGAGACTTTAAATTGAAACTTGCAACAGAAATTACCAAAACATTTTTGGGAGAAGCTGCTGCAGAAAAAGGACAGGCACATTTTGCACAGGTTATTCAGGGAAAAGATAAACCTGTAGAAATGGAAGAGATGGAACCCAAGGAGTATAAGTTAATCTCTGCCTTAGTAGAGGCTGGATTCGCTAAAAGTAATTCAGATGCGAGAAGATTAATTGCTGGAGGGGGTGTGAGAGTGAATGATATCGTTATTGAACCTTTCGTGCCTGTTGAAAACTTTAGAGCTGATGGTACAGTGCCCGGTTATGATTTAAAGCCGGGTGATACGGTACAAACAGATCATGATCTAAAGCCCGGAGACGTGGTGCAAAAAGGAAAAAGATTTTTTGTGAAGATTAAATAATGTATATGATTAAGAAGAATACTCGAGTTATTTTGGAGGGGGAAGCGGTCTCATTGGATCAGCAATTAAAAGGCGGAATGCCGCTTGGAGAAGGTGAAATTGTTAATCTAACACCTGATGGAGCGGAGGCTTCTGTAGAATATAAAGTTGTTAAGAAAAAAATTGATTATATTTTGAATGGTGAAGAACATGAAGTAAACGTAGAATATACATTAAAGCAGGTGTAACATGAATGCAATTCACAAAGCCGCAGCTGCACTATTTACTGCTGCCGGAGTTACCGGAAACATCGAATTTACGACACCACCAAATCCAGCGATGGGGGATTTGGCGTTTGGTTGTTTTGCTATTGCAAAAGAGCAGGGAAAGAGTCCGGTAGAGATTGCGAATGGGCTAAAAGAAGCCATAGCAGGGCAAAGTAACGGGTTAGTAGATTCAGTAGACACCGCTGGGCCGTATGTGAACATTACGCTCAGTTCGATTGAAGTTGCACGTATCATGCAAGAAGCACTTGCAAAGAAAGAATTCGGATCAAGCAATCTTGGTGAAAACAAAAAAATTCTTATCGAATACGCTTGCCCAAATCCACTGAAAGCATTTCATTTGGGGCATTTAAAGAATCTGATTACCGGAGAAGCCGTTGTGCGGACCATGGAAAACGCAGGGTATGATGTAATGCGTGTGAATTACCAGGGAGACGTTGGTATGCATGTTGCCAAGGCTCTGTGGGGCATTAACGATTGGATTGATGAGTTTGAACAAGTGAAAGAAAAATCTCTTAGAGATCGAGTAGAATTTTTAGGGAAAGCATACGCACATGGAGCGCAACATTTTGAAAAGGGAGAAGACGAAAAACAAGAGGTCATTGTGTTCAATGACAAAGTTTATGAACGCGCGGAAGATATTCAAGCCGTATATCAAGAAGCAAGAACCTGGAGTTTGGAATATTTCGATTCAATTTATGCGCGGCTTGGAACCAAATTCGACAAATTCTTTTTTGAATCAGAAATGTATGAAGAAGGAGTGACAATTGTGAATGAATTTTTAGAAAAAGGAGTATTTAAGAAAAGTGATGGGGCCGTGATCTTTGAAGGAAGTAAACATGGGCTTCATGATAGGGTATTTATCAATAGTAAAGGATTCCCAACATACGAAGCCAAGGACGTTGCGCTTGCACATGCACACATGAAGCTCAACCCTGAAAAAGTTATTCATGTTGTTGGAAAAGAACAGACAGAATATTTTAAAGTAGTGTTTAAAGCGCTTGAAACAGTATTACCAGAAAGTAAAGGGAAAGAAATGCATTTGCCAGGTGGATTTTTACAGCTGAAGGGCGGAAAGATGAGTTCTAGACTTGGGAATATTGTAACGGGAGACGCGTTACTAGATCAGGTTACAGAAAGAATTGCAGAAATAATGGCAGAGAGTACTGTAGAGAATAAAGAAGTGGTTATTGAGCGCGTTGCAGCTGCATCGCTGAAATATACGATGCTTCATGCTGATGTTTCTAAAGATGTATCATTCGATTTGGAAGCGTCTGTGAGCACAAGCGGTGATAGTGGGCCATACCTACTCTATATTGTGGCGCGTATTGGATCCATCCTCACAAAAGCAGGTACTTTTGATAGTGCTGTATTACCAGAAGCAATTGCGCCGCAAGAAAAGGCGCTGTTATTGCAACTCGCGCAGTTTCCAGCGGTGAGTGCAGAAGCCGCACTTCAATATGATCCATCAAAAATCACCAGATACTTATTTGATTTGGCGCAGCTATTTAACAAATTTTATGATGCGTGTCCGGTTCTTGATGCAGAAGAGCGGACAAAGGCATTCCGACTTCAGCTTGCGAGTGCTGTGCAGGGTGTTATGAAAAAAGGACTCTATATATTAGGAATCGAGACAGTTGAGCAGATGTAGGGTTTGGTTTTATATCAAAATTTGCTATGATAAGGACGCGTTAATTTGGACGCGTCCTTTTCTTTTCTCAAACTTTGGCTCACGGAGGTGACCGTGCTAGTTGCGAATAGCGGTGTAAACCGCAACGAAGAAGCTGTCGCCCCCGAGGCGTCAGATGAGTTTCAAGAGGTTGCCCTGACGCGTGACGTCGGTGCCAACACGCTCGCGTATGAGCACTCGATTTGTTTGCACCCCGAGCTGTGGAGTGAGCTGACCGCGATCGAACTCCACAAGTGGTTCAGCCCACGTAGCTGGCGCTACTGGGCGCTGATGTTGCCGAGCTTCCTGCTGTTCCTGCTGAACGGTTGGTGGCGAGTGGCTGCGGCCTGGATCATCCAGACGCTGGGAGGTCGAGGCCTGTCAGTCCTCGTTGGGTCTGGCGTCAACAGGTGCTTTACCGTTGTCAGTAAGTTCGCCTACGAACTGCGCGAACTGGTGACTTCGAGTGGATCGCTTGCGATCGTTTACAATTACGTCGTCTGGTCGCACATGGAAGGACTGCATCGGCAGCTGACGTGGGGTGAGCGCTACATGCGCTTCCACATGATGCAGCCGGATGCTGTCGCCGTACGGCTTCGGGCCATCAAGACGTTTGAACAGGCGCTCAAGCGGCTGGAGAACCTTCTCACAGATCCTGAGCTCGGTCCGACGTTTACGGTCGAGTCGCCGCTGATATTCCCGGTCCTCGCTTGTGGTAACGCGCAAGCGGAGATCGACGCTGTCTACAGGCTGTACCAGGTCTTCCCTGAGTTCCGCGGACGGGTGAAGCTCCATCTTGTGGATGCCACTATGGCGCCACTGAGGGCAGCCGCGGATTACGCGGAAAATCGGGGCCTCGAGGGAAACTTTGAGATCTTCTGCATGAAGCTGCGGCCATACCTGCGCATGGTCAAGGAGCAGGGTTGGAAGATCTACATCCTCGACATCGTCGGGTTTCTCGACTATTACTCGGGGATCAAGATCGCGAGCCTTCTCGCTTTCATCAAGGATGTGGTGCAGAAAGGCGCCATGATCATCACCGCGCTCATCAGCAAGAGCAAGTTGGCCTTCTCAGTTCGCTGGTCGACCAACTGGCCGCTCCTTCGCAGGTACACGAGGGAGCAGTTCACCTCGTTCTTGCTCAAGGCAGGTTTCGAGGGGAACATCACGATCATCTCCTGCATTGATGTCCACTTCGTGGCCGTCATCACCGTCTAGTCCTTAGACAAACGCATCTGCAATGCGTTCAGGCTTCTACATATGCCTGAAAAGACAACCGTCGATACCCGCCAGGGAATCCGGAAGTCACAGCACCCTCGGTCTTCGGACCGGGGTTTTTTAATCCACCTTTGGTGGATTATCCGCCGAAGCAAGGCGAAGCACTTGCGTAGGAGGATCACAAGTAGCGCCTTCAACTCTCGTACAAAATCTGCTACAATACCTGCATATGCAAGAGGGTCTGTCACTCAATTATTTTTCGATCTCTGCGCTCATCAATGCCATGACCTCTCTTGGGCTTGGTATTTTTATTTTACTGACAAATCGGCAGCAGCGCGTGGCAAGATACTTAGTATATTTCTGTTTTGCGGTGGCAGCGTGGAGTATTCCATATTTTCTTTGGCAAATTTCTGATACGGCAGCCATGGCGTATTTCTGGTCACGCATGCTCATGTTTGGTGCCATCTTTACGTCTATTGCATACTTCCATCTTGTATTAGTTTTTTTGAAAAAAGAGAATGTTGAGGTGCACAGAATCATGTTTGCCATTTTTTACTTTTTTGTATTTTTCTTTACCATTGCAAATTTTACCCCATATTTTGTTGCCGGTGTGGCGCCAAAAATGGGCTTTGAATTTTGGCCGGTACCGGGGCCGCTCTACAGTTTCTTTTTGCTTGGGTTTTTTGCGCATGTAACATACGCATCCATATTACTCTTTAGAAAATATAAAAAAGCAAAAGGAATTCAGAAAAAACAAATCCTTCTTTTGCTGATTGGAATTGGACTCGCATTTGTTGGTGGTAGTACAAATTATTTCCTTTGGTACAATATTCCGATTGCGCCATGGGGAAATGGGCTTGTGGCGGTATATGTATTACTTACCGCATATTCAATCATGAAATATGGATTCTTGAGTTTTAAAGTTGTTGCGGCGCAAATTTTTACGGGATTACTAATCATGACAGGGTTAATGGATTTGGTAACCGCTAGAACAACAGGGCAGTTGATTGGGAGTGTGGTATCACTATTCGCCGTATCTGTTTTTGGTCTCATGCTTGTACGTTCCGTTGTTGGGGAGGTGACCAAACGAGAAGAGTTAGATCGGCTAGCAAAAAAATTAAATCGATTGAATGTAAAACTGAAGCAGCTTGATAGACAAAAGACAGAATTTTTATCTATTGCTTCTCATCAGCTCAGAACACCGCTTTCTATTATGAAAGGGTATATCGAACTTATTGAAGACGGCGCATACGGAAAAATTACAAGAAAAACAAAACATATTTTAGATGAAATGGATGAGAGTAATGAGCGATTGGTAAAACTCGTGGATAGTTTCTTAAATATTAGCAGAATTGAGCAGGGGCGAACAAAATACTCGTTTGAAACGCTGAGCATGCGAGACCTTATCAGTAATGTAGTACACGAATTACATGATAGGGCGGAAGGAAAAGGGTTGAAACTTATTTGGAAGATGCCAAAGACTAAGCTTATGACGTATATGGATGAAGAAAAAGTCCGTCATGTTATTTTCAACTTTATTGATAATGCCATTAAATATACTCCAACGGGTAAAGTGCGGGTATTTGTCACGCAAGAGCATAAAGGAATGAAATTTTCTGTAAAAGATAGTGGAATTGGATTTGATCCAATCGATCAGCCAAACTTTTTCCATAAGTTCTATAGGGGAAAAAATGTAGAAGGAGAGAATGTAAACGGTACAGGGCTTGGTATTTATGTGTGTAAGCAGTTTGCAGAGGCTCATGGAGGGAAAGTGTGGGCAAAGAGTGCTGGAAAAGGAAAGGGAAGTGATTTTGGCTTCTGGATCCCAGATCATAGAACAAGCGTCCATAAAAGAAAAGAAAAAGAGGGAAGAAGCAAAAAACAGCAGGTAGTAAACCAATACAGTACAAAATGAGTATAGAAAGTGTTCAATAGGCATTGAATTCCTTTGATGCCTGCGTTATAATCGTATCATCAATATATTACGTAAATAGAAGAGCCTATGTTTCAAAAACCCAGTGATGGCGGATACATGCCACAACCAGATGAAGTAGAGACAGTTGTCGGTCCTTCTGTAGCCGTAGAAGGGGATTTTGTTTCAGAGGGAAATATTATTGTGAAGGGGTCAGTAAGCGGTTCTGTAAAGACGTCTGCGCTTCTTTCTGTAGAAGAAGGAGCAAAGATTTTGGCGAATGTAAAAGCGCAAAGTGCAGTTATTGCAGGGCATGTAAAAGGACATCTAAAAGTAGTAGATCGATTAGAAATTTTAGAGACAGCGCAAATTTCAGGAGATATCTCATGTGCTATCCTTTCTGTTGCTCCTGGAGCATTACTTTCTGGAAAGATTGTAATGAAAGGGCTTGCAATGGACGAAGCTGCTAAACCAAAAAAACGCACGGCAAGCAGAAGAAAAGTAAGTGAAGAAGAACAGGTGTTTGAAGAAGAAATGCCGATGGAACAGTAGGGAGTACTCATCTAATCTCCCTTCTATGTACGTGTATCTTTACGACGAACTTGTAAAACACAAGAGGTACAAACAAGAAATGAGATCAATCGAGAACCGATTGACAGATTTTGGTATTGCTGGTAGGATAGTGCGGCTTCAGCAGTTTACGAACTCCGAGGCTGTCATTTCTGAAGAGATGAAACGCGGCGCAGAAGTTGCGGTTATCGTTGGAGATGATAAAACATTTGGACGAGTTCTTTCTAGAAGCGCATCGCTTGGAGTGGTGTTTGGCTTCATTCCAATTGGGTCAGAAAAAGACAATACCATTGCAAACGTACTTGGTATTCCTATTGGTGAAGAAGCATGTGAAGTACTGGCAAGAAGAAGAAAAGTTGGGCTTGATGTTGGTTGGGTAAATAACAGATACTTTATTTCTCAATTACATATCAAACCACACCCAATTCGTGTACAGTACGATGAACAGTTTGCGGTAAGCGCGCGTAATGGAAAAATGGAACTCGTGGTATGTAACTTGCAGCCGTTTGTGTGGAATGATACATCAAAACGGCAGTATGTTGTACATCCGCAAGACGGAAAGCTAGAAGCTTTTTTGCGACCAATGAAAAAGAAGACGTTGTTTAAAGAGGTGTATGAAGAACCAAGTGTGTTTCCATTTGAAGAAATGGTTATCCAATCGGATAAGCCGTTTGTGATGGAAGCTGATGGAAAAAAAAGTAAAGAAACAAAGGTGACGATTCGACTTGCTCGCAATCGTATCCACATGATTGTTGGAAAACACAGAAAATTTTGATAGAATCATGAGCACGTGGTTCGGGAAGAGTAGATAGCTGTCTATTTTTCCCGCATCGCGGCAAACCACGCTCAGGTGGTCCGCCTTCGCTAAAGCTATGGCGGATGAACTCTGTGTGGGAAAAATAGAACAATACGCTCAGGTGGCGGAATTGGTAGACGCGCTGGCTTGAGGGGCCAGTGACTCGCAAGGGTCGTGGAGGTTCAAGTCCTCTTCTGAGCACAAATATAAGACAGCCGATAAGGCTGTCTTATATTTGTGCGAAAAGAGAGAGGGTTTGAACCGGGGGTGGTAGGGGGCAGAGCCCCCTACATGCTGCGGAAAAGCTGGAAAAACCTGAAGGTTTTTACAAGAGGACACGAAGTGCCGAGTGAAAGGTCCTCTTCTGAGCACAAACGAAGACACTCGAAAGAGTGTCTTTTGTGTTGACAAAAACAAAAAAAACGTGTAATAAAGAAGCAGGCCCCCCAATTTTGGGGAGGAAGGACAACAATAAGGTGCATACAAAAGCTATACCTCCGGATGAACTCCGGGGAGAGAGCGCAGTCTCTTGTCGCAGGGAAGGTGCGACAAGGCGGATTGTGCCGACGGACGCTGAAGGAAGGCCCACGCGTGTTCACACGCAGGCCCCTTTCGCGGGACGTATGGTGCGTCACGGCAACTGGCAGGTTGAGGTCTTTTGGACTGAATCCTGCGCCGTGGTGGCCATGGGTGAGTACCACGTCGGGTTTCCTCGCGGAGACTGGGAGTGGTACTTTGGCGCGGTAGTGGATGATGTGTTCACGCCGCATGAGGTGATCGGGCGAGCGCGCTTCGATCGAGGTGGGCTCAACATGAGCGCCCGCCTCTTCCATCGGAGCGTGGAGGTGGTCCCTGGCGAGTACTGGAACACCCATCGAGAAGATGCGCGGGTGTGGCGGGACTTTCTCGCCTTGACCCCGGATTGGGAGTCGCAGGCTTACGTCAACGCGCACAAGTACGCGTGCAGCCGCTCACCGAATCGGGAGATCGCTAAGGGCACAGCGCTCTACGCGGACTTCAAGTATGGCGAGCGTGCGTCGACGTGGGAAGGTTTCGACGTGCACGGCAAGTGCGTGTGGACGGGAGACTTCCAGGAGGATGCGTCGGTTCACACGCGAGTTGGGCCAGGACTGAGCTCGGAAGCGTCCGCCGGCAAGCTCGGCTGGGTGCGGATGCTCGGGATGACCCTGCCTTCGCATGGTGCGTACCAGTTGCTCCTAGAGCACTTCGTCGCCCCCATTGTGCCGATCTACAGCGCCGAGGTCTAGACCTCCTCCTGCTTGTGCAAGCAGGGAACAACTGATGATTCGCTCGACCGTCGCACTGGTCGGGCTCTTTTTTTTACAAACAAAAACACACCCTATTGGGTGTGTTTTATATTTTAGTTATTTTTCTAGCGTAATGTCATTTTCAGAAAGCCGTACAGTGTATTTGGTAGGGCTAATGGGTGTGCTCTTATCTTTCATATGCTCTGGAATGCTTGCACATTTGTCTACACCATCTCCAATAGCACAAAGCGGTTCACTATGAGATTCACCATTGGCAAACAGTTGATTATCACGTTTTTCTAGTTGGATGAGTGTCCTTCTAAAACCCTCACTAACCGGACTAGAGACAATCACATCGGTTTCATCTGTAAATGAAGCGACAAAGAAATAGCTCCCCATCCCATCAAATGCCGTAATAAGGGAATAATATCGGTTAGCATCTCTGCAGACTGCTACAAATGACAAATTGTATACCGTTGGTTCTATCTGAAGCCATGGATACGCTAGTGGTTCGCGTTCATAAAATTCTTCAGCGCGAATTTGACTATCTATCATTTCCATTGCTCGTTCAAATGTATCATTTGAAATCATGTCATCTTTACTGACCAAGTCTAGACCTAAACATGCCTCAGCTGTCCAGGTGATATCACCGCTCGCTGAAAGTTCAGCTTCAATTTCAAATCGATATTCATTTTTTTCAATAGAAATTGGTTTTTGGAGTGATTCTGGAAGCAATGAACACGGTACAGTCATTTCATATCCAGGACATACAGGCGTTGATGGTGGTTCGCTAATTGCATAAATAGCATCATCCCGCTTTTCTAGAATAGAGAATTGGTCAAGATACGAAGTGGCAGTTTTTTCGGAAACATGCAGACTACCAACTTTTTCTTCGACTGGGAATATTCCTTCTCGAGTATGATAGCTATAGCCTAACGTAAAAGAGGCAATCCAATTATCGGCGCCGCGGGAATCTGGATCTGAAATATGGAGATATCTAAGATCCCCATCCTGACAGGCGGTAATAATATGTAGGTTATTGGAATATTGCCCTATATTCCAAGGAGCATCAAGCTTTTCGGCGTATATTTTTTCAGCAGATTGTTCTCTGATTTTTTGATCAATTTGGGTGAGTGCATCTTGCGTTCTTTTTTCATTATACATTTCTTGTAGTGTCCACGCCTTCATGCCTCTGCAGTGTTCATCTGTCCATACTCTTGGTGGGTTTAATCCGTACTGATTTTCCTTTATCGTTTTTTTCGTAGACTCCAAATTTTTTTCCAGCGTCTCTATCTTTTCATGAAGTGGTTGTAGATCGGCAGTTTCCGCTTGGGGCACAGTAGCTGTTTCATCACCCTGTGAAAACACATACACAGATAAGCCTGTAGAGAGTATCGCTAAGGTAATTGCAATATATGCGAGGAGTGATTTCATAAAGTAGTATTAAAATACAGTGTAAGTATACCACAAACAAAAACACACCCAATCGGGTGTGTTTTTGTTGCCTTATCGATCCGTATAAGCCGAATTCTGTTCATCGCCAAAGCGATGGATGATCATTTATCTAGGGACGCTGTTGCCAGCGAACTCATGCGAGCTAACTTTTCGAAGCCTTGCGGCAACGCTGCTCTTGCTCCAGGTAGGGTTTACCACCGCTGCATGTCACCATGCAGGGAGTACAGTCGCTTTTGTCTATAGAACAAAAACATCCGTACACTTTTCACCTTTCCTCCTCTTCAACGAATTGAAGTATGTTGCCCTCCTTCGCTAAAGCTACGGCGGGCGGAGTAGTATTGTCTCTGTGGCACTGTCCCTCACGGCTTGTTGCCAAGACGCGGGTGGGCGTTACCCACTACCTTTTTTTTAGAACGAGTCTAAGGAGTTCGGACTTTCCTCTTACGCAAAGCGCAAGCGATCATCACTGGTCAATAAGGCCCAGCAAGAGTACCATAAAAAACTGCGTTTGTCAATGATTGACCCGCCTGGCCGTGGAGGGTACAATACCCCTATGAAACGACTAGAACTCATCTTAATGCTTTTGCAGGTCCCTGTGGATTTGCTCATGCTCCTTATTGCTGCGGGAAGTGCATACTTGCTGCGTTTTTCTGATTGGGCAGTTGGAATGAAAGCTGTGCAATTCGATTTATCTTTGACGGAATTTCTTTCAACGGCGTTTCCAATCTTTCTGGTTTGGCTCGTTATTTTTGCCTTTACTGGTTTGTATAACGCACGCGGATCAAAGCGATTTGCTCAAGATGTATTACAAATAATTTTGGCTTGTTCTACAGGACTCGCATTTGTTGCGCTCTACATGCTCTTTTTCCAGCAACAATTCGACTCTCGTTTTTTGCTTGCTGCCACATGGGTAGGGTCACTTGTTTATGTAACAGCTGGGCGACTTATTATGCGCGGGGTTAAAGGATTGTTTTATAGAAGTGGAAGAGGGCTGAAGCGAGTAGCAATTATTGGGTCAGATTCTGTATCGATTGCGCTTAAGGACGTGTTATCAAATCGACCAGAACTTGGTTATAGCGTTGCTGCAAGTTATGCATCATTCTCAGATAATGCAATTCGACATATTCGAGCGGCGCATGTCGATGAACTTATTTTGACAAACCCCCGAAGTAATGAAAAAGATACGGTAAAAGCGTATGAGTTTGCAAAGCTCAATCACATTGGATTTAAGTATAGTGCAGACATGTTTGCAACGCTAAGCGCGAACATGAGTGTACATCCTCTTGGAGGAATCCCTATGGTAGAAATGAACCCAACCAGACTGCAAGGATGGGGACGTATTTTAAAACGACTCTTTGATATTATTACCAGTCTGACATTACTTATTATTCTTTCTCCAATTTATCTGATTACAGCACTCGTAATAAAAAGTGAAACAGGAACCCCAATTATTTATAAAAACGAGCGCGTGGGAGTCCGCGGAAGAACATTTTTTACACTCAAATTCCGTAGCATGTTCCAAAAAGATTCCACTGGTGCACAGTTTGGAAAAAGCGGAAAGCATGCAGAAGATGCGGAAGCAAAACTCATCAAAAAACAAAACAGCAAGCACGGACCAATTTATAAAATCAAAAATGATCCGCGGGTTACACCTTTTGGCAGATTTATTCGCAAATGGAGCATTGATGAATTGCCACAATTTGTGAACGTATTAAAAGGAGAAATGAGCATTGTTGGGCCGCGGCCGCATCAGCCAAGAGAAGTTGAAAAGTATGATAAAGAACATTCAGTGGTATTTGCAATTAAGCCGGGAGTAACTGGTTTGGCGCAAATTTCTGGAAGAAGCGACTTGACCTTTGAAGAGGAAATGCGGTTAGATACACTATATGTAGAGCGTTGGAGTTTATGGCTTGACATTATCATCTTTATAAAAACACCTTTTATCTTGTTTAAGAAACGATCTGTTGAGTAATTACTGATATGAAGATTGCACTGGTTCACGACTATTTAGCGCAGGATGGAGGAGCTGAAAGAGTCTTAAAAGCATTTCACGAGATGTGGCCCGAGGCGCCTATTTTTGTGTTGTTCCATGAAAAAGGAAACGTGGAAGGCTTTGATAACGCAACCATAAAACAATCGTTTATTGGGAAGCTTCCGTTTGCCAAAAGAAAATATCGATTATTTTTACCATGGATGCCGCTTGCAACAGAGCGTCATAATTTACACGAGTTTGATGTGGTGCTTTCTTCAACAAGCGCATTTGCAAAAGGGGTATTAACACGTCCGGAGACACTGCACATTTCATATTGTCACACACCAACTCGCTATTTATGGACAGACACCCATGAATATATTAATGACCTGCAAGTGAATCGAGTAGTGAAATCAATGCTACCGCGATTAATCCACAGATTGCGATTGTGGGATAAAATGAGTGTTGACAGAGTAGACCATTTTATTGCCAATTCAAATACGGTAAAAGACAGAATTAAAAAATACTATAGAAGAGATGCTGATATTATTTTCCCGCCAGTAGATACGCATTTGTGCTCGGTAAGTAGTGATGTAAAAAATTATTTTGTGAGCGGTGGGCGAATGGTCAAATATAAACGATTTGATTTGATTGTAAACGTATTTAATCGATTAAAACTGCCACTGAAACTATTTGGAGATGGGCCAGAATTAGAACGATTAAAAAAGCATGCAAAAGATAACATTGAATTCGTTGGCAGAATTTCTGACGAAGAAAAAGCTGACTTACTTTCACATGCACGTGCATTTATACATCCTCAATTAGAAGATTTGGGGATTACGCCTATTGAAGCCATGGCAAGCGGATGCCCGGTGATTGCATTTGGAGAAGGGGGAGTGACAGAAACAGTTATTCCAGGGCAAACGGGAGTATTCTTTGCGCAGCAGACATGGGAATCACTACTAGATGCTGTATTACATTTTCATGATGAAGATTGGGATAGGCAGGCGATTGCTGACCATGCCCAAAAGTTTAGTACAAAAGGATTTAAAGAAAAAACTCAGCGGTATGTGCAGCAGCAGTACGAAACGTTTTCTCAGGAGCGCAATACCTGCCAATTAGAAGCAAAATAATATGCGCGTTGCTATTGATATGCGACCGCTTTGTGATGCTCAGCGTACAGGCGTAGGGGAGCTTACTGCGGGTATGGTGCAGGCATTACTTACTCATGCGCCGCATCATGAGTATGTTTTTTTTACTGCCGGAAAAAAACGACCGGAGGATTTACCAGGTGATGTGCAGCATGTCCATATGCCCATGCCAAGCAAGGTGCTGCGGCTTTTATGCGCCATGAAACTAGCCCCAAATATTGATGAGTACATTGCAAAAAAAACAGGGAAAATGGTAGATGTATTTTTTTCACCAAACATTGGGTTTACGTCGGTTTCAGATGCCTGCAAATTTGTATTGACCATGCATGACTTATCTTTTGAAGTGTTGAAAGAAACATTTTCATGGAGGCGTCGGCATTGGCATAAAGCGGTGCAACCCAAAAAACAATGTCAGCGTGCAAACGCCATTGTTGTGCCAAGTAAACATACAAAAATCGATATTACTTCTTTGTATGGCATTGCCACAGAAAAAATAATGGTGGTGCAACCAGGACTTACGGTCCCAAAAGAAACCGACTCGTTTGAAATAATTGCCAAAACATATGCACTGCCAGAGCGATACATTTTTTGTTTAGGAACCATTGAACCGCGAAAAAATATTGATGCTTTGCTTGATGCGTATGCACAGCTCCGTAAACATTCTGGCAACGGATTTTCTTTAGTGATCGCTGGGGCAGATGGGTGGAAACATGATACAATTAAAAAACGCATGGCTAGTGAATCTGGTGTGCAGTACATTGGGTACGTAAAAAGTGCACACAAGCGATCGTTGTTTGCCAATGCACGGCTGTGCGTATATCCCAGTAGATATGAAGGATTTGGATTTCCCGTGCTTGAGGCAATGGAAGCGGGAGTTCCCGTTATAACAAGTAGTAGGACGTCACTACCGGAAGTTGGTGGTGATGCAGTGTTTTACGTAGACACCATGAACACCGCAGCACTCGCAGAAGCAATGAGAGAAATTTTGACGACGCCAGCATTGCAGCAGCAATTAATTGAAAAAGGAAAAAAACGAGCCGCGCAATTTAGCTGGAAAAAAGCCGCAGAGCAGATCGAGTCACTTATAATTTCATTATAGAATATGTACGAGCTGAGAACTGCAGCAGAAAACGATTATGAAGCTATATATTCGCTCAATAAGACGAATATGAAGGCAATGGTTGCGCAAACCTGGGGAGAGTGGAATGAGGAATTCCAAAAAGATTTTTTTGATAAAAAATTTACTCCAGAGCGATATCGGATTATTGAGGTAGATAAGTTTTTTGCAGGATTTATTGTTTTTTTAGAAGAAAAAGAACGTGTGTATATAGAAGAAATTCAGCTTGCACCTCAATTTCAGGGAAAAGGAGTGGGAACACAGATTTTACATGATATCATTACTGGTGCTGAGAAAAATAAAACCCCAATTGATTTACAGGTGCTAAAAATAAACACTCGTGCAATTGCATTATATAACCGTCTGAACTTTATTCTGGTTGGTGAAACGGATACTCATGTATTAATGCGGCTTGTATGAATTACCTAAAAAACAATACCCGCTTCCGTTATGCATTAACCATGCCATTTATTTATGGGGTTATTTTTCCATTAGTTGTTTTGGATGTGTTTATTGAAGTGTATCATCGACTCTGTTTTCCAATTTATCAAATTCCATACGTAAAGCGGCGTCAATATATTCAAATTGATCGACACAGACTTGCATATCTTAATCCTTTGCAAAAATTAAACTGCATGTATTGCGGGTATGGGAATGGATTGCTTCGGTATGCATCAGAAATTGCACAGCAAACAGAAAAATATTGGTGTGGAATTAAGCATAAAAGTGACCCTGGAAGAATTTTTTACCCGCCAGAGCCGCATAAAGAGTACTTGCCATATGGGAACCGATTAGTGTATAAAGACTTTGCAAAGAAGGCAAAAAAGCAGCACAAGAAAAGATAATATGCGCATTGGAATAGACGCTCGCATGCTGGGGAAGGGATACGGCATTGGCCGGTATGTTGAGCAGCTAATATTACAACTAGAAAAAAAAGAAACGCCACACGAATTTGTGGTGTTTTTGCGTAAAGAGAATTGGGACTTGTGGACTCCAAAGCAAAGTAACTGGACAAAAGTACTTGCGGACATTGCTTGGTATTCTGTAAAAGAACAAACGGCATTGCCCTCTATATTGAAAGCGCAGTCACTCGATTTGATGCATTTTCCGCATTTTAATGTGCCGCTTTTATATACAGATCCGTTTGTGGTAACTGTTCATGATTTGACCATGTACCATTTTCCGCGGCCAGAGGCTACGACGCTTGGGCCTATAGCATATGCAATAAAAGATCGATTGCATCGGTTAATTGTGCGTAGTGCGGTAAAAAAAGCAAAACATATTTTTACAACAACAGAATTTACCAAACAAGATATTGCAGACACCCTCAAGGTGCCAAAAGAAAAAATGACGGTAACGTATCAGGCACCATTTGAAGAAACGATGGATGAAGTTTCAAATACTATCCTGCCAAGCCCCAAGTATATGCTGTACGTTGGAGCAGCGTATCCGCACAAAAATGTATTAGGACTACTGCGTGCTTGGGAGATTTTTGAAGAAGAATATGGCATGGAAGAATACACACTCGTTTTGGCAGGAAAGCCGGGACCCTTTTATGACAGTATTCTTGCCAGCACTGAATTTGCAGCATGCGCACATGTTACATATCTTGGACGTGTGAGTGATGTGGACATGCCAGATCTGTATAGCAATGCAACAGCGTTTGCATTCCCCAGTTTGTATGAAGGATTTGGGTTGCCGCCATTAGAAGCTGCACTGCACGGCACACCAGTGGTATGTTCAAACAGAAGCTGCTTGCCTGAAGTGGTAGGGGAAGGAGCAATGTTTATTGATCCAGAAAATCCAAGGCAGTTTGCCGATGCATTAGGGCAGGTTGCAAGCAATATGGACCTGCAACATGAGCTGGTACGTGCCGGAGAACGTAATGTACAGCGATTTAGCTGGGAAACGCTCGCTAAGGAGACGCTAGCGGTGTATGAAAGGCTGTCATAGCGAATGGTTGCTCTAAATGAGCCCCTCTGTTATACTCCCTGCGCTTAATATAGATATTTTATGGGAGACTTTTTTGTAACAATTCTCTATCAACCAATCTTTAATGGAGTCATCGGGCTCTATAATTTGATTCCAGACATTGGGGCAGTTATTTTGATCATTACGGTGATCATTAAGCTTGCACTATACCCAATGACAACCAAATCAATTAAGGCGCAAAAGTCGCTTTCTGATTTGCAACCAAAATTAGCTGACCTAAAGAAGAAGCACACAGATAAGCAGGTGCTTGCACAAGAAACCATGAAGCTCTACAAAGAGCATAAGGTAAATCCATTCGGATCTTGTTTGCCACTTCTTATTCAGTTGCCAATTTTCATTGCACTGTACTGGGTATTAAAAGATGTGTTTACTGCTGACAGATTTGATTTACTGTATACGTTTGTTTCGCAGCCAGAATCAATCAATCCAATGTCACTCGGATTTATCAATTTAGCTGAAATCAATCCATTCCTAGCTGTATGTGCGGGGCTTTCACAATTCTGGCAAGCAAAGATGTTCCAAAAGAAGAAAGCGCCAGAAAAAGCAGGCAAGGGAGCAAAGGACGAAAACATGATGGCAATGATGAACAAGCAGATGTTGTACTTCATGCCAGTAATGACCTTCTTTATTGGTCTCACACTACCTGGTGGGGTAACATTGTATTGGTTCCTCTCTACGCTTACCACAGCGCTGCAACAAAAATTCCTCTTCAACAAGAAAACCGCTCCGGCAGACGGGGTGATAGAAGGAGAGATAGTAGATAAAAAATAGTACAATAAAAAAAGCACAGTATGTGCTTTTTTTAATATATTTTGAGCATCTGCACGAACGAAAAGAGAGAATTATTGCAAACTGATGCGTGCCTTTGGACGCGAAGGGTGTTTGAGAACCGAAGAGTTTGAGTTCCTGAGTGAGCAGCTGTTTGTGATAATTATCCTGAGAGAGGAAGCCGCTCAAGTTTTTTCTCCACTTTTTTTAAAAAAGTGGAAAGGATAATAAAAGCAGCAGCTCTTTTCAGTATGCTGCAGATCAGATACACTACGATTATATGAATAAGGCTATAGAAACAGCAATTCTCAAAACATTCGCATATTTTTCGCAATTTTCGTGTCCGCTTACGCGCCAAGAAGTATTTCAATTTTTATGGGTGGATTCAGGCGAGGCATATTCTAGAAAAGAAGTGTCAGCAGTACTTACTGCACTTACTGAGCGCGGTACAATCTGTTTAGAGGACGGGTACTTTGTACTCAAAGGAAACGAATCGCATATTGCAGTGCGCATGAACCGCTCGCATATTATTGAACACAAAATGCGTATTGCAAAACGATCTGCACGCGTGTTTGCGTGGATTCCACATATCAGTGCAGTCTTTGTATGTAATCAACTGCAAACCGGCATTACCGAGCAAAGTGATATTGACGTCTACATCGTAGTGAAGCCTGGGTACCTTTGGGTGACGCGGCTGATTACCACTGTACTTATGAGTGGGTTTGGATTGCGACGACACAGTAAGTGTGTTGCAGATCATATTTGCTTAAGTTTTTTTGTTACAAGTGATGTAATTAATCTAAAACCAATCGCAATCGATGAAACCGATGTGTATTTGCGGTATTGGAATATGCAACTTATTCCAATGTATGATCCCTATAGTGTGCATGAAGAAATTTTGTCTGCAAATGCGTGGGCAAGTACAACGTTGCCGCATGCCGCAGTTCCTTGGAAAACTGCCGCAGTGTGGTCTTCAGGAAAAGGTGTTGTTGCACACAAGGTAAAACGATTTTTTGAAATTGCATGGACCGGACCATACGGCAAAATTATGGAAACGCAGGCAAAAGGAATTCAAACAAAAAAAATGCAACGGAATGCAGCAAGTAAGCAAGATCAAGACACAAGCGATGTGATTATTTCAGATCAGATGATGAAGTTTCATGAAAATGATAGGCGGGCAATGTTTCAGGAACAATGGAAAAAGAATTATGCAATATTATTGAAGGAATTATGATTGCACGCATAAAAAAATTGTGGGAATGGGGGCTCCTTCTGGTGCTTGTCATTATGCCATGGCAAACAATTTGGCTCTACGATGTTGCGGTCTTTCCAGGCGCATCTTTTGCGTATAAAGGGATCGGGATGTTTGCGGTTGAAGCGATCATTTGGGGATTAGCTATTCTTTATATAGCACTCTTTTTACTTAAGCGACCAGCGCCAGCGAAACCGGTTTGGAGAAAAGATCGATTGGCCATTATGGCTGTATCGGCTTTTACATTATATGCACTCGCTTCAGTCTTGTGGGCGCCAATGACAAGTTACGCGCATATGCGCGCATTGCAAGTATTTGCGGCCGTGGTGTTTGCTTTTATGCTCATGAGTAGTCGGTGGCAGGCAAAGCAGGTAGGTGCTGCGCTCCTTTTTGGAGCTGTTATGCCAACGCTATTAGGGCTGTGGCAATTCATATCTCAATCTGGATTTGATTCAACGCTGCTTGGTTTACAGGCGCATGTGGTAGGGACTCCTGGTAGCTCGGTTATTCAGGGCCCAGAAATTGGTCGGTGGGCGCGTGCGTATGGCCCTTTTGCACACCCAAATGTCTTTGGTGGGTATCTTGCTGCAATGAGTGTTGTTGCGCTCCTAAGCATTAGCACTTTCTCGAATAAACTTGCTAGAATTTCTGTGAGCACACTGCTTGCACTTATGACCATGGCGTTACTTGCAACATTTTCAAGATCTGCATGGGTCGCTGCTGCGTTTGCAATGATAGTGTTCTGTTTTTTACATATTTCGCGTCGTAAAAAAATGTGGTCTTTAGCTGGTGTAGTAATTGGTGCAGTATGTTTCATGCTGCTTTACGCACCGCTTGTTTCATTTCGACTAGTCGGTAGTTCTAATCATCAAACAGCATCTATAACCGATAGGGTAGACCAATACAGCGATGCAGCGGCAGTGATTGCAGCACATCCCGTGCTGGGCACCGGAATTGGAAATTATGAAGCTGCCGTTTTTATGATGGATTCAAATCGGTCAGCATGGCTCTATCAGCCAGTGCACAATTTTTATGCGCTCGTACTCGCGGAGCTTGGGGTGATTGGGTGGGTATTTCTGCTTGGTTCGGTGCTACTGAGTGTTCGGATGCTTCAGGTTACTAAGGAAAATTTGCTATTACTACTCGCATTATTAGCGCCACTCGATATCATTTCTTTCTTTGATCATTACCTTTGGACAAGTCTCTCCGGATTACTCATTGTGGCAATACTAGTTGTGTTTTTTCAAAAAAGCACAAAAAAAGAGGCTATTCTTGCCTAAGGCTAGTGCACTTGACAATGGCCCCAAATGTGTGAGAAACTATGTATAGACAAGAGCCTATTATCGGCGGCTTGGCGCGGAAAATCGCCATTCGACATTGTGCATCTGACAGGCATCACAATGTCATTGATGGTTGACTTCCTGAGCTAGCCGCTGATTGTGGGCTTTTGAATTATAAGAGGACTGCCTTGTGCAGTCCTCTTATAATTCATCCGCCGAAGCTTTAGCGTAGGAGGATAACGTAGGTCATTTCAATCCAAGCTCTCTCATTCGAGTTAATAGTTTGTCTCTATTCTCAAACAGGTGACATGCAAATCCAAATGCTTCTCCTGCGGCAATATTTTTTTCACAGTCATCAATATAGAGTACTTCGTTTCTTTTTATTCCTTCTTTTTTTAGTGCAACATCAATGGCTTCATAAAATCCGATATCAGGTTTTTTTACTTGGAGTTCTCCTGCAGAGAAGACAGCATCAAACAACTCATTAAATCCCATTTCGTTGCGCAAATATTGAGTACGATAAATTTCATTATTTGTTCCCATGTATTGCTTGATACCCTTCTCGCGAAGCGCGGTAATAAGCAATATAATTTCCGTGTCTTTACAATCTTCATGCGTAAACCAGTCGAGTAAGATATCTTCAACAGTGCCCTCCACTCCCCAAACAGGGAAGAGTTTGTGCAATTCTTCTTTCAAGTCGGCCTTTCCACTCATGCAATGTGGAACAAAAGTGTCCTTAAAAAATTTCTCAACTTCAGCCCGATCTAGATTATGATTTTCAATGAGTTTGTCAGAATAGTAGCCAGGTGAGTGATTAACTACACCATCGTTGTCCCAGATAACGGCTTTTATCATATGTTTTTGCTATGTTTTACAAAATATAGCAAAAAAAGGATAAATGGACAATATACTTGACACAACCCCCAAATCGGGTAAAATACTATCACTCACTCAAAAGGAGTGATAATTATCATAAAATACGATATATGCAAGTGAAACCACTCGGAAATCGTGTGCTTATCAAGCTCGCGAAGAAAGATGAAATTACAAAATCAGGAATTGTACTGCCACCAAGCGCAGACAAGCAAGAAAAGACAAAAGGAGATATTATTGCTGTAGGGCCTGGGAAACTCTTAGAAAATGGAAATTTTGCAACGCCAGAAGTTTCAGTAGGGCAATCAGTGCTCGTAAAGAGCTGGGGTGGAGACGAAGTGGAAATGGATGGAGAAGAATACAAAATTTTTGATGCAGAAGATATTTTGGCAATTCTTGAGTAAGGATTGTATTCAATAAAGAAAGATAATGATATGGCTAAACAAATCAAACATAATGAAGATGCACGCCAAGCGCTTGTACGCGGGGTAAATGTGCTTGCAGACACGGTAAAAGTAACATTGGGGCCAAAGGGAAGAAATGTGGTATTAGATAAAGGGTATGGCGCTCCAACAATTACAAAAGATGGTGTTACTGTTGCAAAAGAAATCGAACTAGAAGATAAATTTGAAAATTTAGGAGTTGAATTGGTAAAAGAAGTTGCCAGCAAAACAAACGATGTGGTTGGAGACGGAACAACAACTGCAACAGTACTTGCGCAAGCAATAGTAAGAGAAGGAATGAAAAATGTTGTGGCAGGATCAAATCCTGTAGCACTTAACCGCGGGCTTCATAAAGCTGCTGCGGTAGTAGTAGAAGCACTCCAAAATACTATTTCAAAACGAGTAGAAGACGACGAAATTGCAAATGTTGCATCTATTTCAGCAAATGATAAAGAAATTGGAAAGAAAATTGCACAAGCAATTACAGAAGTTGGGCAAGACGGTGTGATTACAGTAGAAGAATCACAGAGTTTTGGAATGGATATTGAAACAGTAAAAGGAATGCGATTTGATAAAGGATACATTTCTCCGTACATGATTACCAACACAGATAGAATGGAAGCAGAAGCGGTAGATGCGCACATTTTGCTGACTGATAAAAAAATCTCGTCTATTGAAGAATTACTTCCTGCACTTGAAAAAGTTGCAGAAACAGGAAAGAAAGAATTGGTAATTATTGCAGAAGATATTGACGGGCAAGCACTTGCAACACTTGTTGTAAATAAATTGCGTGGTACATTTTCAGTACTTGCGGTAAAAGCACCGGGATTTGGAGACAGAAGAAAAGATATGCTGCAAGATCTTGCTGTTCTGACAGGAGGAAAAGTAATTACAGAAGAAGCAGGACTCAAACTTGAAGATATTACTATTGAAGATTTTGGACGAGCAAGAAAGATTGTAGCAACAAAAGAAACAACAACAGTTGTAGAAGGAAAGGGAGATCAAGCTGCTGTGAACGAACGCGTATTACAAATTCGAAGGCTTATTGAGCAATCAAATTCAGATTTTGATAGAGATAAGCAATCTGAACGTATTGCAAAACTTGCTGGTGGAGTTGCTGTGATTAAAGTAGGTGCTGCAACAGAAACTGAAATGAAAGAAGTAAAGCATAGAATTGAAGACGCTTGTGGAGCAACCAAAGCGGCTATTGAAGAAGGTGTTGTACCTGGTGGGGGAGTTGCACTCATTCGCGCCATTTCTGCACTAGAAGACTTGAACATGATTGATGAAGAAATGCTTGCAGTAAATATTTTACGAAGAGCGCTGGAAGAGCCTATCAGAATTATTGCAAAAAATGCAGGCTACGAAGGGGCTGTAGTAGTAGATGAAATTAAAAAACACAGTGGAAACTTTGGATTCAATGCCGCTACTGGGCAATACGAAGATATGATTGCTGCGGGTATTATTGACCCAACAAAAGTAACACGCAGTGCACTGCAAAATGCAGTGTCTGTGGCCGGAATGATTTTAACAACAGAAGCGGTGATCACTGATCTTCCTTCAAAAGGAGATGATCACGGACATGCGCCTAATCCGATGGCTGGAATGGGTGGCATGGGAATGATGTAAAAAAAGAAATAGATATAAAAAAACGTATGCACCCCTGCATATGTTTTTTTTGGTAAAAAAAGTGTATAATGGCGATATAAATATTAGTGAATGTGATGTATGCATCATAGATTAAGATTCCACGTATTTGCACTTCTTGCAGCCGTGGCAACCATTGGGGGAATTGTGTTATATAATCCGGCAACATATGTGCCTGATAATGTTTCTGCTGCTGGAGAAGCGTCAACGGGATCTATTACCTTTAGTGGTACAGAGTTTGCGGCGTATACGGAAGTGATAACTATTACAGATGGAACAGATACGCTAGCAATTCAATTGGTGAATTACGGAGGTGGATATTCAATTTGTAACACAGGAAGTGCGCCAAATTGTACAGAATATTATTTAGATATTGGAGGGGGAAATGACAGTTATACAGCAGTTGCTGCGTTAATTACTACCGCGATTAACTCAAGCACGTTGCATGCGGTAGACATCACGGCAGTAGATGCTGGAGGGGGAGTAGTGAATTTGTCAGGGAATATAGGCGTGCAGCCAATTACGGCTGAAGCATCTGGAACATTTATTACAAGCATTACTTCAAGTAAAGTGACGCTTTCAGGATGGGCGAGTTATTCAGAAATCTTTAGAATTACCGATGGTGTTGATACCGTGGACATTAGTCTTATTAACTATGGAGGAGGATTCTCTTCATGTGGAACAGGTGGCGGATCTGAGCCAAATTGTACCGAATATAATTTAGATATTGGAGGAGGAAATGATGATAATCTTTCGGTTGCTACAGCATTAGCGGCATTGATTAATTCAACAACAATTCATGCTGTTGGAATGACGGCTACAGATAATGGCGACGGATCATTTAACTATACAGGAACGGGTGCTGTTGTATCAGAAGCTCCTTTATTATTTGTTTCAGTGGTAAGTTTTACTGTGGCAAATGGGGCGCCAACGTTAACATATCCATCCGTTGGATTAAGCGGAGATGGGTCAGGAGATATGCTCTTGTCAGTTACGGTTGATGATACAGATAATGATTCTACAAGTGTAGAAGTAAAATATGAAGCAGGAAGTTCATGTACCTATAGTGTAGCGTCTATTGCCACGGTTTCAACAACCGCAGCGACGGGGCTTAATTCTGGTTCATTAACAGTGGTGAATACATCGACCTATCAAATTTCAGGAATAGATACCACCACATCAAGTGAATCGGTTACAGCCTATTGGAGTTCTGCAACAGATGTGTCAACAGCAAATGGTACATATTGTGTATTTTTTACACCATACGATGGAAGTGAGGCTGGAACAACTGTGACAACAACAGTAACAGTAGATAATGTAGATCCTACGGTGCCAGGAGCGTTAACGGTCGATTATAGAGGTGATACATCAGTCCGTCTTGCTTTCCCATCTGTTACTTCAACTGATACAAATTTTTCAACCTATCAGATGTATTATAAGGCTGGTTCTTCGGGAGTAGCAAGAACAGACACCGCTCATTCTGATACAAACTTATATAGTGCAACGTTTAGCGGAGCAACAAGTTCAACCATTACAGGGCTTACTGCAAGTACAACATATGTAGCAAATATTTGGGCAATGGATACGAATGGGAATGTCACATCTTCTGCAACAGAAGTCTCATTTACCACAAGAGCTGCGCCAACAGCATCATATTTTTCTACTTCAACAGGGTCAACCGATTTGAGCTCTGTACCGGATATCACCTCTGTGGAAAACTTTACCTTAGCTTCTACAACACCAGAAAGTACAACATCAACGATTGCATGGAGTAACGCAGTTGATGCTGAAGGTGATGATTATGATACCAATGTTATTTTAGGAGATAGATTTGTTTCGATTAATGCAGAAAATTTAGACAGCACCATTGATACAGCGGCAACCGTATCCTTTACCGGAGTAACGTGCAGCAATTATGCGCTGTATTACGCATCAAGTCATCAAACATCACGCACGAGTTTAATTGCTGCCGGGCAGCTCTGTAATGCTGCCACAACGCCTGCATGTACGGTTATTTCGTGTACAAATTCAACGCTAGTATTCACCGTTCCTCATTTTGATGCGTTTGGTGTAGGTGAGCCGGCAGCTGCTGAAAGTGGTTCAAGCGAATCAGAAAGTCCTTCAAGTGGCGGTGGCGGATCATTCCAGCTCCTGGGTGATACACTATCAGAAGAAAATACGCTTACTGAGCAAAATCCAGACTTGCAAATTTTTTCGATTAATAGCGGCACATCAGTGGCAAGTAGTAGAGAAGTGGTATTACACTTTGGTGTTTCAAATTATTCACAAGTTGCCGTGTCAGAAAATGCTGATTTTTCTGATGCGTCATTAGTGCCATATGTGCAAGACATGTCATATACACTTTCAGCAGGAAATGGAGAAAAAACAGTATATGTTCGTCTTACAGGAGATGGGCTATCAACGGTAGAAAGCGCTCAATCAATTATTCTGCAAACACCCGTAGCGGTGGCAGAACCTATTGTTGAACCAATCATTACTGATGAACCCGTATCTGAAGCGAATTGTCCACTTGAAAAAAATAAGCCATATAAATCAATCGATACAAATCGAATTGTATATGTGAGCGAATCATGTACGCAAACAGCATTTGTGACAAGAGCAAAATATTTCTCATATTTCAGCTCGTTTGATGCCATTAGATTAGTGTCAGAAAGTACACTTGATCTTATTCCTGAAGATGAATTATCATTCTTGCCATATGGCCCGCTGTATGAACCCGCCGATGGGGCACTGGTAAAGAATGTGTTCAATCCACGGGTATACCTGATGAAAGCACAAAAACGATATCCTATTGCTTCTGAGAAAGTATTTAAGGCACTTGGGTATGCGTGGAGTCAGATTGTGGATGTGGTCGCTGAGCGAATCGATTCTTGGGAGGAAGGCGATACAATTACCGAGTAATAGACAAAAAAAAGCTCTACAAGGTGTAGGGCTTTTTTCTTTGGTAGAGATTGATTTTTTCTGCCATTTCCGCTAGTATGAGGGGTATATGCATGATATGAAGACACACATTGAGAAGGCAAAAAAGGAGCTTGCTGAGCTATTTATTGTGCTTTGTATTGAAGCAAAAAGAACAACCTTGCAAGAGCTTAACGCGGCATTGCAGCAGCCTGATGTATGGAATGATCCGCAGAAGGCAACGGTGCTTGGAAAAAAAACAAGTGCGCTGCAGCAAATTATTTCAGATTGGGAAGGATTAGAACATCTGGTGCAGGATATGGAAGACACGCTCACGCTTATGGACAGCTCACCCGATGATGCGCTTGCGGGGCAACTGCAAAAAAACAGTGAAATTTTAGAGGAAGGAGTAAATACGTTATCAGTATTTGCCTTATATAAAGGAAAGTATGATGACAGTACAGCAATTGTTACGTTTCAGGCCGGTGCGGGAGGAACAGAAGCGCAAGACTGGGCAGAGATGCTTATGCGCATGGTGTTGCGGTATGCAGAAAAGAAAGAATGGACAGCAACGCTGCTGGACGAGTCGCGTGGAACAGAAGCTGGAATAAAATCAGCGACGTTTCGAATTGAAGGGTCGTACGCTTTTGGTAATTTGAAATCTGAACACGGAACACATCGGCTTGTGCGTATTTCACCGTTTGATGCAGAAAATATGCGGCACACATCGTTTGCAAATATTGAGGTGCTTCCTGAAATAGAAAAAATCGATATAGAAATTGATCCAAAGGAGTTGCGGATTGATACCTTTATGTCTAGTGGAAAAGGTGGGCAAAGTGTTAACACCACATATTCAGCTGTACGCATTGTGCATATTCCAACGGGAATTATGGTGCAGTGTCAAAATGAACGAAGCCAAATTCAGAATAAAGATACCGCTATGAAAGTGCTCGCTTCTAAATTGCAGGTGCTGCAGGAAGAAAAAGAACAGCAGCAGCGTGCAGCATTAAAAGGGGAACATAAAGGTGCACAGTGGGGGAATCAAATTCGGTCATATGTGTTGCACCCATATAAAATGGTCAAAGATGTGCGGACAAAATTTGAATCAAAAGATCCTGATGCCGTGTTGGACGGAGATTTACAGCCGTTTATTGATGCGTATTTGCGTTTTAAGGCCAGCGAGTAGTGTGATACACTAAATATATGGAAGTCATTCCAATAAACAATATAGATATTACACAGATCGTTGCGGCACTGAAAGAAGGGAAGACGATTGTATACCCAACAGAAACCTGTTATGGCCTTGGAGCTGATGCTACCAATGAAGCGGCCGTAGCAAAACTTTTTGCTATAAAAAAACGTCAACAAGAAAAAAGCATGCTCATGCTTATGGCAGATGAGCCTATGGTGCAGGAATATGTTGCTTGGAATCATCAGCTGCATGACATTGCACAAACCTATTGGCCAGGTCCGCTCACACTTGTATCGAATCGATTTGATGACGTGCCACTTGCAAGCGGTGTCATTGCTCCAGATAATACGATTGCTCTTAGAATTACTGCGCATCCACTTGCTGCAGAGATTACGAGTGCATTAGGCAAGCCAATAGTTTCGACGTCTGCAAATATTTCTGAACATGACAGTGCCTATGATATTGAGCACGTTATTGCTATGTTTACAGATCAAAAAGAGCAACCAGATATTATTATTGATGCGGGGGATTTGCCGCATCAGAGTCCTTCAACAATAGTAAAGATTGAAGAACACGGATTACACGTCATAAGACAAGGCGAATTAATTATCCCTGAGCAAAGATAATATGAATCGATTTACACGGCCACTGCCAAAAGCTGTATGGGGTATTCCGGTTGTACTCCTCGTGTTGCTTGCGGGGCTTCTTCTGTGGGCGCATGTGCAAGTTTCACAAATCCTCAATGAAGCAGCAAGTCATACGGTGGAATTAGCGCCCCCATTAGATCGATTTGATTATAATGCGATTCAAAAAGCGGAAGACATTGTTGCAAAAGGAATTTATTTAACGGCATATTCAGCGGCGTCACCCAAAAAGCGTCAGCAAATGATTGAGCTTATTTCTGCAACAGAATTAAATGCAGTGGTCATTGATATTAAAGACTATTCAGGAAAAGTGTTGTACGATTCACAAGTTGGGCTCGTTAACACGCTCAAGTTAGAAGACAATCGATTAGGGGATGTAGCGTCACTGGTAGAAGAATTTCATGATGCGGGTATTTATGTAATTGCACGCCAAACAGTATTTCAAGATCCAATTTTGGCAGAAAAGCGACCAGAACTTGCATTAAAAAGTAGAGCTGGCGGATTGTGGAGAGATCACAAGGGACTTGCCTGGGTAGATGCGAATAAAAAAGATGTGTGGGACTACAACATGGATATCGCTCGCGAAGCAATCACATTTGGATTTGATGAAATTAATTTTGATTACGTGAGATTTCCATCAGACGGAAACATGGCAAACGTTGTATATACCAACGGAGAAAAAGAAAAGTATGATGTGATGGGAGATTTTTATGCATATATTGCAAAAGAAATGGATGGGCTTCCTGCGCGCACATCACTCGACTTGTTTGGATTTGTTATGGAGCGTCACGATGGTATGAGTATTGGGCAGCGATTAGAAGATAGTGTTGATCACGTGGATTATATTGCACCCATGATGTACCCTTCTCATTATCCTTCTGGACATTTGGGTTTGGCAAATCCAGCCGCGCATCCGTTTGCTATTTTAGATAATGGTATGAAAAAAGGGCTCCCATGGTTTGAAGGGAAACGTGCAAAAGTGCGTCCGTGGATTCAAGCGTTTCATATTGGAGCGCAGTACGGTGGACCAAACATTAGAGCGCAAATCGATGCAATTGAGCAATACGATAATGCTGGGTGGCTCCTTTGGAATGCCGCGAACAGATATACAAATGCGGGATTACACCCAAGTGAATAACATGAATTTATTTTCTCCTACAACAATTAAAGAGCTTTGTGCAACCTATGGTTTTGCACCGTCAAAAGCATACGGGCAAAATTATTTGATTTCAGAAAGTGCGATTACAAAAATGGTGGCAGCAGGTGAACTTGCAAAAAGCGATACGGTGGTAGAGATTGGGCCAGGGTTTGGTGTACTGACTACTGCTGTAGCACCAGAAGTAGCACAGGTATATAGTTTTGAAATTGAACAAACACTCAGACCATATTGGGAAGACATGCATAAAACATATCCTAATGTGGAAATGATTTGGGGAAATGCGATGTATACGTTTCAAGATCACGTAGCAAATTTTCCTGCGGGATATAAAGTCATGGCAAACTTGCCGTATCAAATTACGTCTCAACTGTTGAGAATGTTACTCGAAACCGTTCCAGCTCCAGAGCGTATTGTAGCGATGGTACAAAAAGAAGTGGCGCAGCGCATTTGCGAGGCTCCTGGGCAAATGAGCTTGCTGGCACTTAGCGTGCAGTACTATGGAGAGCCAAAGACGGTCACAAATGTCCCAAGCGGCTCGTTTTGGCCAGCTCCAAAGGTAGATTCAGCGGTTATAGCTATTAATTCGATTGGAAAAGCGCCAAGAGCGAGTACTCCTGAGCAATTTTTTGCTATAGCAAAGGCTGCCTACGCAAGTAAAAGAAAGAAAATGATGAAAAATGTGGTGGGTGGTACACCGTTTTCTGCTGAGCAGGTTGCAGCGGCTATGGAAGCAGAAGGGCTTTCTTCAAATGCGCGGGCACAAGAACTTTCTGTACACCAATTTGATTCACTCGCAGCAACACTGTATTCGTAATCTTTCGTTATGAACATAAAACGTATCCTCCCATATGCACTTGCCCCTGTAGGGCTTTTTTTACTTAACTGCATACTCGATTTTGGCCTTGGTTTATATGAGCCGTATCCGTGGATAGATATTCCTATGCACCTATTTGGTGGCGCAGCTATTGCGGTGTTTGTATTTGGTATGTATAAAGAACTGCTCAGAAGTAAACAAGCTACGCCTATGCCGCTTTGGGTAGAGTTATGCTGCGTTGTTGGGGGAGTAATGATTGCGGCAGTAGTGTGGGAATTTTTTGAATATTTGGTAGACCTGCAATTTCAAACGCGTTGGCAGCCATCCGTTGACGACACCATCTTTGATCTGTTTAATGGCATGCTCGGTGGCACGCTTACCGGCTTGTTTTTTCTTCTTGAGCAAAAAAAGCGTTCGTCCACATAGTCCCTTCGTTGCTGCTTTGCTCACAGTTTGGTATAATACACATATTCTGATTACGAATAGTGTTCACCATATTTCTTCCTTATGGGGAGTGAACAATATCACGAACAATCTCTTGGCAAAGAGCAGAAAGTAGGCTTTGTGCTACTTTTGGTTTTTGGATTAATGGCCGTTGCGCTCGGGTATTTGCAACTCCGAAATACATTGCATAATCCATTTATGGTAGCTAAGCAAGATGCGAGTCATACAGTGTCTGCACCACTCGATGAAGTTCTTGGTAATGATGCACGACTGCAATCTATTGATACTGACCAAGATGGGTTGAATGATTACGAAGAATTAACCTTTTACGAAACAAGTCCATATATTCAAGACACTGATTCTGATGGGATAGACGATTATTCTGAAGTACAAACGGGAACAGATCCCTTGTGCGGGGAAGGAAAAGAATGTAGCGCGCAAATTATTGACTTAACACCTTCTACAACCATTACATCAGTAAAGCCACAAATTGGTAACAATGAAAATCCACTAGAAATGTTAGGAGACATCATAGAAAAGGAAGCTCCGCAACAAACAGAAATTACCCCAGATGATTTAGCTGCGCTCCAGGCAATGGCAGAAGATCCAGCGCTTATTAGAGAGATGCTTCTGCAAACAGGGCAGTTAACTCCGGAACAGCTAGATCAGTTGTCAGATGAACAGCTCACAACACTTTTTGCACAAACCTTAACGGATCAGGCTGCTGCTTTAGAGCAAGTACCACAATAATTTCCACAAATATATGCGAACGGCGAAACATATTGGAGTAATAGTGAGTCTTGTACTATTTTTTGTTGTAAGTATTGGTGGAATTTTTGCATTTGCTCCTGCGCAAGCGGCTCCTGTAGAGGATTTACCGCAAACAACGCAACGATTGGCAATTTTCAAAGCAGAACAGACTAATCTTTTAAGAAAAGAAGCAAAAAAAGAGACTGATAACTCTATCACAGCCGCAATTTTGGGTGGAGTTCTTGAAATGTTCTCTAATTTCACTAGACAAATGGCATATGATACCGCTATTTGGGTAGCTAACGGGGGAAAAGGGAAAGGAGCATTGATTTTCCAAGGTGGATTTAACGAATACATGAGCAAGACCATTGGAGACTCCGTTGCGAGTGGTATTGGAGAAATTGGGAAGCCGTTTGGGTTAAATTTATGTCAGGTACCAGATGCTCGGCTTAGTATTTTTTTGAAAGTGAATTTGTTTAGACTCTATAGTGATGCGCCTACGGCCAATTGTTCGTGGCAGCAGCTTACACACGGGGGGCTTTTTGACAGAGATGCGTGGGATCAAAAATATGGTGATTCCAATTTACTTGCAGATACTTTTTCTACCTCACTGAACACAAATTCTACTGATTTGGGTATTGCGATGGGTGCCATTTATCAAATCGATCGATTAAAAGGGCAAAAAAAAGAAGCAGCAAAGCTTGATAGACAAGAGGGGAGTGGATTCAAGCCGGTAACCAGTCTTATTTCTGGCAAAGTATTGACGCCTGGGCAACTCGTGAAAAAAGAAACAGAAAAACTTACCAGAACAGAAGACAACAAACTGAGCTCTCAGCAACTAGCGGGTGTGTATAGTGCTGGATTTGCACAAGTATTGCCTTCAGCAGCATCACTATTTTTAAATACCGTTGCTTCAGAGATGTTAAACAATGTATTTGAAGGACTATTCCCAGATCCGGGTGTTGGGTCAAAAGGCACAGGTCTTGGTGGACTGTATGCATCAGAAATTTCGGCCAATAAACAAGCGGTTGATGCTATTTTTGGAAAACTTCTTACGGGAGTACCTGTGAAGCAGCAAACTGATTTTGATTTATCACAATTTGCGGCATGTCCGGCAAATCCAGGACTCAACAACTGTGTATTTGATGCGCACATGCAGCGTATTTTGGCGCAAGCAAATAATGGGAATGCTGTGACTATTGGTGAAGCATTAGAAGATGGACTTTTACCAGATTGGCCACTTATTTCTCCTAGAAGAGAAGCTGATCATACGAATATTACCGGATGTCAGACAGGAAAGTTCTGTTATTCAAATATTCAAAAGATGAGAAAGGTGCGTATTTTGCCACTTGGATTTGAAATTGCGGCCTTTATGTCAGATCCAGAAAATCCATGGAGATTAAAACAAGTGGTAGATAATTATGATACCTGTAGAAGAGATATCAATGGAACGATTATTCCAGATGCACAGTTTCCTTTTTGTGGTTTGATTAATCCAAATTGGGTACTGCGAGCACCGGTTGCAAGATGTGAAACAACCATTATCGGGCCAGAGCTTATTTCTCCAAAAGGGGCAGCAAGAAGAAGTGAATGTGCGGATATTACTACCTGTATTACAGAAGGACCAAACGGGACCTGTGTGGGTGATCAGAAATTTGCATATTGTACAAAAGAAAGTAATACCTGGCAGATTGGAGATCAGTGTCCAAAGGAATACAATACCTGTAGAACGCTCTCAAACAGAGATTCAGGTGAAGTGGTATCATATTTACTAAATACCGTAGATTACGGTCAGTGTAGTGCAGAAAACAAAGGGTGTCAGGCGTATAGTTTAGAAAAAAATGGCGACGCGTATGTTGCCTCAGTTTCACTACAAGATGCGGCTGCAGTAGCTGCGAGCAGAAAAGCTGCAGGAAGAAATCAGGTATTGTACTTTAATGAAAAAGCAGCAGAGGCGTCAGCTACTTGTAGTAGTGGGTCAGACGGATGTACGCAATTCTTGACAGCAGAGATTGATAACAATACACGTCAAATCGCGCAAAGAGCCGCAGATGATGAAGCTGTTGCAGAGCTTGGAGTATACTTCCAGTCTCAAGTGCCAGTGAATTTGCGGTATGCGCCGGACTACCTTGGGTGTTACGATACAAACCCAGAAACAGATGAAATTGAATGGCCACAAACAGCTGTTCAGGCAAGATTGAGTGTCTCTCAAGACGAACGGTGTAATGACTACGCGCCTGTTTGTGCGCCAGAAGAGATTGGGTGTCAGGCATATCTGCCATCGTATCAAGGAGTCGCTATTGGTGGGGAACCAATGGTACCAGGGAAAATCGGTTCATCATTTGTGTGTGATGCGTCTTGTGAAGGATATGATACATTTAAACAAATCGGTTTTGAAGAATACGGTGCTGGATTTGAACAACAGCAGTTCCCATTGCACTTTATTCCAAATCAAGCGCAGTCTTGCAACGCGCAAGTAGTTGGGTGTGATGAATTTACTAATATTGATGCAGGTGCAGCAGGAGAAACACGTGAATACTATACATCGCTCAGATATTGTCAAAAACCAGCAGAGGATGGAAGTAACCAGAAAACGTTCTACACATGGGAAGGAAGTATTGAAGACGGATTTTCACTAAAAACATTCCGCATTTTGCCTGTTGATCAGGCAGAGCTTGCGTACATTCAAAACCTCAATTTGGCAGGTGATCTTGATGATAATTATCAAGACAGCTTCTTTGGTGCAGGTTCTCCGGCATATGTAGACGACATGAAGGCAACACTTATTAACAATTACGAAGTGTGTAATGAAGAAAACTATCAGATTAGAGTAGATAATCCGCTTGCGGATGGTGCTGCAGATGATGAGTGTAGAGCAATTTTTGATGATGATGGAAATACCTATTATAGATTAGTAGATCAGCTTGTTACTATTTCAGATGCTTGTCATCCACTCAGAAAAACAGAAGCGAATCTCATTGCAGATAATGATTTACAAGCGGGTGTATGTGCAAATAAAGGCGGGCTTTGGGACCAAGGAGCAGCAAGGTGTATGCGATGTAGTAATGGTGGGGCATTTGATGAAGACAGTGCATCATGTATCTATCAAACAATTTCTTCAGCTGACGGAACACAGTCATGTACAGGGCCAGCGAATAATGTAAGTATTTACGAAGGGTGCCGAGCATATGTAGGAAATAACGGAAGAAATATTGAACGCGTATTTATTGATGATTTTGAATCTCAAGGAGAAGAACCAGCAGCGCTTGCAGCGGCAAGAGGAGCGTGGGGGCCAGAAGAACAAGTTCGTGTTCTTGCAGAAGCGGTAGACGTTGGGCAGCACTCGTTACTTGTAGAACACGCAGGTCAGCAGATTGTGACTCGTGCACTTGGTCAAAACAATATGGTACCGGGTGCATCGTATGAAATTTCATTCTGGGCACAAGGAAATGGTACGCAGCTTTCGGTGTTCCTTGGAAATGAAGACATCTCGTTTGGCTCATTTACCTTTGACAGAGTCTTAAACAGAGAACGTCCGCTTACTATTGGTGGTGGATGGCAAGAATACCGATTAGGACCAGTAGAATTTAATGGAGCAGAAGAGGATTTAGAAAATCTTGCTCTTTGGCTACAGGGAACACCGGTAGAAGGAGAACAAGTACGGTACTTTATTGATAAAGTAGTATTAAAACGTCTTCCAGAAAATCTGTACTTGATTAAAGATTCATGGAAAGCGGCAAATGGTGGCGCAGATGTACCAGCTCTTTGTGATGCTGAACCAAATAACGGATTACCAGGGGCAGCACTTGGCTGTAGAGAATATATCGTAGAAACAACGAGTGCTGTGCATTATGCAACAGGATTTGAACAGCTCTGTAGAGAAGAAGCGATTGGTTGTCAGCCACTATGGAACACACAAAACACCATTAACGGAGAACAGCCAACAAAAGCGCGCGCATACCAAGCGTACTGTGCTGGTCCAGATCTGCAGGTGTGTGAAGTTGTTATTGGAGAGCGAGTTGCAGGAAGTTGCCAAATTAAACAAAACGAGCCAGGATGTTATGTAGAAGAACCAATCGTCATAAATGCTGGAGAAGTATTAGATGCGGCATACATTTCAGATTCAACCGTTATTGTGCCAGCAGATACGCCAATTGATGCACCAATTTTCTTAGCAAACAGAGAAGAATTCCAATGTCAGGATGATGCGCTGCTTGGGTGTATGCTTGTTGGAAAAGAAAAACAGTATATTCCAGATGCGCTCAGTTCAGCGTCATATACGCATGAAGAAGTGTTTGTAAAAAATGATCCATCATTATACAGCACTATTTTGTGTAGAGATGATCAAGTCGGATGTGGGCAGTTTAGTGATGATAGTGGTGACTTTTACTTCAAAGATCCGGTAAAAACAGGGCAATCACTGTGTTACTACAATGATCAAGGTGCGCCATATGGATGGTTCAAAAAAGATGTAGGGCAGTGTAGTCAAAACAATGATATTGAATGTATTGCGGATGCTGATTGTGGTGAAACACATTTCTGTCAAAATAAAGGAAAAGTACAGTGTTATGACGGGGGCTTCTTACGAGCTGGTGGTTTTTCTGACATCAGAGCAGCGGGGGATCCGGCTTATGCAAACATGGTTGGGCTCTGTTCTCCTGAAAATAATAAATGTACAGAATTATTAGACCGAGCAGATACAGATAATGGAACACATCCAGATGGAACACCGTATTATGTGATTTTTGACAGAGATATTACTGAGCGCATTAGTAAGTGTGAAGGAAACGTCAGCTTAAATGATGGATGTGTCCTCTTTGATAAAACAGATAATCCAAACAAGATTTTTGACACAGATTTAACCTATGCCGCAAGTGAAGGCGCGACGCCTCCATTCTCTTCTGTTCCTGCTGTTTCAAATAATAATAATGCAGCACTGAACGATGCAAACATTGTATTAAAAGTGCAGCGTGACAGAGAATGTAGTGAGTGGTTATCTTGTAAGACGTCTGTGCCTAGAAGGCAAGATGATGGAACAGTAACAGATCTTTGCTATGAATATGCAGCATGCAGTGAATTTGGAGAAGATGGCAATTGTATCAACTGGGTAGAAGATGTTCAAGGACCAAATGGTATTCCAGAATCAACAAGCCGGCTTACCTATAAAAATTATATTCAGCGCGACCAAAGTTGGTACGGGTTTGATTATGTGGGGTATTCGCTCTTTGATAAATATCAAATTAATTACTTAAAGTACTTGTTTTTGAATCCAAGTGAATATGCAGGATTGACAGAGGGTAATGTGGTGAAGCCAGAATTTAAGGATTTACGTTCAGTTGTGGTGTATGAACAACCTTCATACACCCTAGATCAAAATCGGCCAGATGGTCAAGATAATAACCCACTTTCATGTTTAGACAAATCTGATTTTGAATCATGTGGGTTTGTTCAGGATGGAGTAAATAAAGGGAGATGTTTACGCGGAAGATGTATTTATCCTGTTGAGGGTGTATTCGAGGGAGATATCTCTGATGAAGATGATGCTGATGTTGCATTTGCACAGTTGGAACGTAATAGTTGCAAAAATTTTCCAGAAGAAGATTCGCCGTTTTCAACATTTATTGGTGGAAATGATGCAAAGCAATCAGCAGGTAATAGATATACATTTATTACAAAAAAAGAGGGATTTGCAAATGCAAACATTTGTCAGGATGGAAATTGTTCCTGTGGATATACAAAATATACGTATGCAAATGGAGAAATGGATTATTGGCAAAATGCAAATATTAAGGGTATTTGTATCAATGGTGATACAGGAAAGATTGGTGGAACCTGTACCGCAGATAGATTTTGTTTTGATGCTCAAAATAGATTTATTGAAGAAAATGGTGAGCGTGTTGCAAATCCAGAGGTGGAAGGGGCTTGTAGTCTTGTTGAAGAAAAATTGATTACGAGCGGTTTCCAAGGGTATTGTCTGGAATATGATTATTCGCGGCCAATTAATGGAAATAGCGGAGACTTTGCATGTTTAACGTGGTTGCCTGCGGATGTTTCTGCTTCAGGTGCAAATGTGTTCAATGCAAATTTTGAAGCTGGATTTAATTTAGAGCAAGATGCAGAAAATTTTCGAGGGGCGTATTGCGTTGAATCAACACAAGTGGCGGCAAGACCACATGCTTTTGCGTATGAACAAGATATCTTGGATACATTCCTCGGAAATGGTGAAGGATCACAGTGGGACAGATTCTTACAAGAAGGTGTTGATGTCGCGCAGTATGAAGATTTTATTGATGCCGGATTACTTACTCGAGTATATGGACGGTATCAGGAATGGCTTAAAGATGGACAAGCCTGGCCACCTCGGCAAGCAGAAATAAATGAACTGGGTGAGAATTTTCCTTTTTATGTCAATCCACCGGTAGAGGATCCAGAAACAGGAGGTGTGTTGTATCCGCTTCCATTATTGAAAGAAAATGCACGGTATCCTGCTGGTATTACCGCAGAGTATTGGGGCGGCGATGCACAAGAAAGTGATGATGAATATGCAGAAAATGTTGCAGGAGAGGGTGAGCGTGGTCCAGGTCCGGCCTCTTGGTGGTGGTTCTTAGATGTCCAAAGAAGAGGGGAGGTTGCAGGTAGAGATGACTGGCATCTTCTTGATCAGTTGCATAGAGAGTATCTAGCATTTTTGAACGCAAATGAAATTCCTGAAGGCGATAAGACATATTTTGTAGAAAATCTTCAAGCAGCGCAGGGTGATCAAATATACCATCCAGGGTTTATTAATATTGGTGCACGTCGATGTGAAAAGGGACTCTATAGCTATACAGCTGGTGATTACGCAAATCTTGTGTGTAATCAGCCAAATCCCAAAACAATGGCCACAATAGCACAAGAATGGGCATGGCGTGTTCTTGGTGACTCAACATTAGTGCTCCGCGCAGAGCAGGCAGTATATAAGGAAAAAAACAATCAGACGCGGGGTGGTCAAGTACATGATGTTGACGCTCCAAATGTTCGAGTAAGAGAAAAAACTATTGATGATGAGCGGTTAAGTCAGCTTGGCCCACAAAATCCAAGACGGTTAATGCCATCATTTTTAGCTGCCGCGCCAGATGAAGGAGCAGGTAAAACCTATGGGGTAATTATGCACCCGCCAAGAGATTTTTCTGGAGAAATTTACAAAAGAGCGATGAAGCAGATTTCATATGAGTCTACGGTTCGTGAGTATGATTTCATTTACCCAATAATGTATTCACCGGGTAATGTGTACCAGCCAAGAACAGTAGCGCAGGCTCCAAATGATGCCATTTATAATCCTATTTCAGAATCACTCTTTCGTTTAGATCAGGAGGCTTTTATTAAGGAATCTGATTTACGACGGGTATACTTTACGCCAAGTGCAATTGCGGGTGGATTTGATTATCAGATGTTCCCTCCAATGTGGTCAAATGAGTTTTATATTGACTTCACAAAGCTGCGTAATCTTCCGGTAAAAAGAGAGATTCGTGCAGTACACATGGCGCGTCCGTGTAATCCGTATGGTAAATGGTGGAAGACGAATGAAGTATTTCCATCAATGATTCCAGATAGTGGATGTAGGGAAACACCTAAATTGGGTGCTGCTGCCTTAACCTACATGTTAGAAGGTAGGCAAATTAGACAACCAGAGACAGTGACTTTTGAAATGGATGAAGCTATTGATTATAACGAGGAGATGCGTGAAAGAAATCACGTTGCGCGCAGATATATAGCAATATTTACCAATGTAGAAAGCGACAAGTCTCCATTTTTGCAGGGAACAGGGTGTGGATTTACAGGAACTGGTGCAAATTGTGAAATAAGTGATAGTAAAATTTCGGCTACTCCAGACTTTTTTGACAGGGAAATGGAATGTATTCGCGATGAACGAGACGCAACGGAATCATGGTTTGCGATTGGCATGGACTTTAATAGTAATGGTGAATTTTTAGGATATGTGTCTAAAGCGTGTAGTTATGGAGACAGAACAGGTGTGCCACAAATGGTAGTTGTTGCAGATTTGTTGGATCAGTGTACAGCCCTTGCACAAGTGTATAAAGAGTTTGGTCAGGGGGATGATATGATTTTACAAAACACAAATAAAGCATGGACAAATAGAACATGGGGGAATGCCTTAGATATTGCGCGTTTGCCAGAGCCAGCACTGCATCCATCAAATGCATATCGTCTTGTAAATGATCGAAACGAACCAGTAAAAAGAGAGTCAAGAGACATGGTATTGTATGGTGCCATTACCATTGAAGCGCGAAATTTACAAGAAAATGCAACACCAGCTGAGGTAGATGAACTATTTAACAAACTGAGAGATTATAGTTTTGAGGCAGAAGTGGATGGTGTGTCCTATTCTTGTTATGCGCGCTATGCGGGATTGCCATATAATAGAGGAAGAGAACAGATGAAAACGTGTGAAGCGCAAGATGCAAGTCGTATTCATGATAATGAAAGCCTTGGCAACCTGCATAGTCAAGAATTGATTAATACGTTGTCAGGAAATGATTGGTCTACCGCAAAGCGAGGGGTCTTGCAATTATTTGCACAGATTCATCGATTGGTATCGATTGATACATATACAGGGTTGCAGTCAAATGATAATAGAATGCCAGGATTATTGGCGCAAGGGGCATACTCAGGACAAAAAGTATCTCCGCAAGATGACCGAACAAAATATGGAGCAGTAGATACTTCTTATAATGGCACAAGTGCACGTCCAGGAGAAATACTCTTACCGCCGCAAATCTATTCTTTGAATCCATTTACCTGTATTGAAAATTCCCCTACAGAAAGTAATCCATGTACCATTGGTGAATATAACAATATAACAATCAATGGGAAGAATGGAACCGATACAGATTATGATGGCGATGGAATTGCTGAAGAGGTGGGAAGAACAGGAGAAGCGCGGGCTATTGCGAGTGTTGGGTCAGAGCTTGCCATTGTAAACTTCTTTGTTGCTGCAGACGATAACCGCATGCCAATTAGACGGATTAAAATGGATTGGGGTGATGAAAATATAGGGGGAATTTTGCGGAATGAAGGACTTTATAAAAATGCAAAACCATTTTGTGAGTCATCCGATAGTGGGGGGCGGCCAAATATGGGGCTCTGTGTCTTTGAAGACAATCCAAATATTCCAACAAATTTGACATGTAAAACTGCAGGAGAAAATCAGTGCGGTACCGGAATGGTGTGTAAAACAAAAGATGATTTACGACAAGAGAATAATGGATTTGCTGAGTCATATCAGCATAAACGCTTTGGAAACACACCACGTGCATGTGATGATCAATATGTTGAAATGACACATAGCTATACCTGTGGTTTGCGTGAGAGAGATATTCCAGGAGTGTTTGTACCAGTAACAAATCTGTTAGAAGAGTATCAACAGCAATTAGAAGAAATGGGTGTTGGGCGTGATGAAGAGGTGTGTTATTACAAGCCACGAGTGCAGGTGCTTGATAATTGGGGTTGGTGTAATGGTAGTTGTGATATTTCTATTGATATTGATGGTGATGGTGTTGGGGATGGATGTAGTGATGTGACACCAGGGCCTTTAAATACAATTGAAGAGCAATGCTCTGATACTGCAGTAGCTGAATTTGAAAATGCGTGGACAGAGTATCAAGGAGCCATCATTGTTGTACCAAAGCCAGAGGTTGCCGGGCAATAATGCCTAAGGGAACAAATAAAAGAACCAGTGATGACACTGGTTCTTTTATTGTCTGCTTCCTTCAAAATAAGTAAAGGAAATAGGCAGTGCCCAGGTCAGCGAAAGTGCTGACCTGGGGTGCATGCAAGAGCGAGGCGTGCTCAGTTGCCACGGGCGTAGAAAACTTCAGTGATGTCCCCTTCGGGTGTGGCGCTGATTCGCTCCGTGAGCACACCATCTCCGTCCAGCTCAACCTCGATCCAGGCACCATCCTCCTCGTAGTGGAGGGGAAGCTCCGTGCCGAAGTAGATCGCGCCTTCGAGGAGTGCGCCGCGACCATCGGAGGTGAGCTGGCAGTCGTTCGACAGGGGATTCAGGTGCAGGTACATCGGGTTGTCCAGCATCGGACGATCGACGTGTTCACCCAAGTTGCTGTCCCAAAATGATCCCAGACGGAACCACTCTCCCTCGATCACCCGGAGGTTCTCGCAGGTGTCGGTGGCCGGCGGGGGCACGTTGGCCTCTTCCCGCTGGCAGATGACCGGCGGGCTCGGGGTGAGGGACTTCTGAGCGAACCCATCAGGGCACGGCTCGTCGTCCTCCACGACCTCGCAGTCAACGTCCTCGATGCAGTCACGCACC
>JABIFP010000022.1 GCA_018650645.1 Candidatus Magasanikiibacteriota bacterium
ACAAGACGCATTGAAATTGAATTGACAGGTATCATTACATTTAAGCTGCCCAAAGGTTTGATCTTCCTCATACCTATCTACAACATCCGCAAGTGTCGGACAAGCAATAATTCGTGTTCTCCCATCACCAATTGGGTTTCCCTCTTGTGTAATAAAATCTGTATTTACTATTCCCTGTGTCACCAGTCCACCAATAACATCACATGTTTCCCCACCCTCAATATCAAGCACCCCATTTCCACAATAAGCTGTTGGGTTTACCGTAATTGTTTGACACTGATTAGAACAATACTGACATGTTTGATCATACCCGGGGGTACACGTCACATTGTTTTGCACTCCTAAATCGCATTGTTCCCCATTATCAATGACACCATTTCCACAATCACCAATGTCTGGGGCAGAAACTCTTCCCGGAGACTGTCCATCGTAATTTCCTAAACATTTCACAAATGCGACATCTTCATTCTGCTGCATACCATTTAGTTCACTTTCACAATTTACAACAGGAATTGCCCCACCATTTTCTCCTGATTGCACCCTATCGCAAACAAGCCCATAGGCTCTACAAATAGCATTTCCTGTTGACGCTTCGGCATAAAAACTGAAGGCAAAGAACACTGCGCCAAATAACACAGCGCCGAGTAGTGCTCCAATTCCTGTTTGCCATTTTTGTGATTGTGATTGCATACAAAATTACTAACTTCTATTCAAAACATTGATCAAATGGTTGTCCATCCCCACCGTTTGCACGGATTTCAATTACTAGTGCTTGTGGATTTGCTCGGTTTTCGAATGGTGCAACACGCTTACACGCAAGGTTTTCTTCTTGACAGAACGAATTACATCCGTCTCCATTCTCCGTATTTCCATCGTCACATTCTTCAAAACCTTGTCGTACCCCATCTCCACAATATTTTCCAAAACTTTGACAATCAAGTGAACAGGTGTCTCCGACTCTCAGTGCCTGTTCATAACACTGCGTCATATTACGAACACGATTACTAAAGTCTCCAGGTTCATTTACTCTAAATGACTCCTGTGTGCCTCCTCGCTCCGCCCAAAGGTTGAAGTTGTTATGATTTGTTCCAACTCCTAATACATACGTGTAAATGTTCTCGTTTTCACGCAGTGATGTGATGCTTTCCGTTGGGTCTCTATCTGAATCCCCATCCACTACCAGAATCAAACTTCTCGGCCTTTGTGAATCGATAGGATCATTACTCAGGAAAGCGTCCTGATCTACTAACGCTGGAATTGCATCTTGCAGAGGTGTTCGTGCCCTAGGATTAGGGTAACCTAACCCCTCTAAAGAAGCGCGAACTTCTGCCGCAGTATGGTAATCTGCATCCAAGAGACTTCGAATAGGTGCAAATTCCCCACTAAATACGGTTACACCAATTTTAGCCTTTCCCTCAAGCTGCGCAGCAACCAGCTCCATTCCCTCTACGACAATATCCCATCTTTTTGGACCATCTGGATCATTCAGATCCATTAGAGTATTCATTGAACCAGAATGGTCAATTAAGAAAAAGAGCATTGGCTCAATCTTATCTAATCCAGGAAGGATAAACTGACAGACACCGCCAACTTCATCACATAACTCATGTGCAACCTCTCCTTGATCGTATACACCATTATTATTTGCATCAACAAAATCAAGACTTCCATTTCCGCAAGCAATTGGAGCCCGGTCAACACAGTTACTTGAGCAAAAACCATAACGGTCGTTATTTACTCCGTCATCACACCGCTCCCCAGCTTCTACATCCACAAACCCATCCCCACAACTTGAGGCTTCCTGACACTGCACAAATTCAAGCTGACACTCATCCGTACATCTCACAAGCCCCACTTCACGTTCACCACACTGCGCATGATTCGGATCAATACGATTTGCCCCCGGAGGATCACATTGCTCTGTATTTGGATTGAGTACGCCATCTCCACATCGATTTTGTCCGTCACCAACACCTACTGCTTGCCCCTCGCACCATCTGTTTGTTGTGAAGTGATTAATATTTACAAACTGACGAATAACCGAATCTGTTGGCGTAAAGTACTCAAGCTGCCCGTGGAGCATGTAATCTTGTGTAGCTACGTCATATTTATATTCATATACTGACGCATATGCAGGACACATAAATTGCGCGGTATCAGCATTCCAACATGTTTGCTCATCAGCGTCACAGGTGCTCCAGTTATTATTGAGCGGCAGCGGTAATCCACCAAGATCTTGCCCAAGAGCGCCCCATGAGGTATTCCATCGTGAGTTTGTGTATGTTGGAATGAAACTTCCACCAAGCATATCTGGGTAATTTCCTGTTCTTTCTTTATATGCAGCAAGATTTCCTTGTGCACGTCTCATATCAATCAAACGACTCCAATCGTTTCTGAACTTTGTTTTTTCTGTTGAACAAATACCACTAAGCCCTTCTGAAGCCGCTCCAGTATCTTCTCTACAGTCAAAGTCATCTTGGCAGAATACGTCTGAAACTTGTCCAAGCGTTTCTGCATCTCTAGGCATAGCATCGATTGGTCTTCCTTGTGCATCATTTTCAGCTAAGCAAAGGCCAAAGTCACTCATGTTGATATTAAATGTCAGTGAAGTAAGCAATTGATCAAAGACCTGCCGCGTATTGTCTTGCGCTTGCTCGTTCATTGTTAGTGCAAGAATATAGTGCTGGAAGAGTCCATTCTCTTCTTTATTCAAGAAATTAATGAACACAGAATTTCCATCGGTTACTCCGTCAAATCCATCAACCGTAATGGTGTCTATTGAACCAAACCCAAATTGTTGCTGCGCGTACCAATCAGCGGCAGAAAGCCGATCTACGTTATCAAAGATACGCATTCCAATAACATCATCATTTTTGTCATTGAAGAACAGTGTTTGTTTCAGTGATCTATCTACAGTTTGTGGTACTTCCGCTTCAACACCAATACATTGATCTCTTGGGATATTGAGGTCTTCTACAAAATCCGCATTACATGTTGCCTCTGCAATAAAGCCATCTCTTTCAGCTCCTTCAACTGTTCTGATCAATGTTCCACCATTTAATAAAATTCCTACATTCCAATTTCCTAGACTGTCTTTATATGTGTTTGGATTCTGACACGCTGCATCTTCTGTACAGTTAATGCGAGTGTGAACTAAGCGATTTGCCCCCAGGTTTATCTTTTGTGTTCTGTTTAATTTTGCAGGAACCGTTCCCCCTCTAAATTCGCACACGCCTTCACCATACCCATTGTTATATGCAACACGCGGTGTTACACCCACATACGGACAATCCTCATTCGTTGAACATGCATTTCTTGCATACTGACAAACTCCATCATGAGAAATTGATGGTTCAAGTACTGGTAAATCATCATCCGTTTCTGCAGAAACCCCTGCATCCGCACAATAACTCATAGAGAAGTTAAAGTATTCCCCAGCGATTTGTGTCATGGCTTGACCGGTAAACTCTCCATTAACAAAGGCGTCATTATTTGCTTCTTGCCCAAAAGGAACACCATCTTCATACGGAGAAATGCTGCGTGGTGGCCATGGATTTTCACAAAATTGTGATGTGAGCTGTGTGTATCCTGTAAATGCTCTTCCTACGTGACTGTTTTCAATATCTTCTTCGTCTCCAGCTCTATCAATTGTAACCAGCGCTTGCGCTGACATTGCCAATGTTCCTTCTAATCCAGTTGAACGGATTGGCATGATTGTTCTATTCATTTCTCCATCGTCTGCTGGAACAGTATAGAGCACGGTATCACGCGGAATCCATCGCCATTCCCAATTATATGCTGGAGTTTGTACAATGCGTTGACCGTTGTCTGCTACTGTATCTGCAAAAAATTCTTTTTCTTCTTCTGGAGCAGTATATACATGCGCACGAGGAACAACCGTAACATCTTTTAGTCTACAAATTTGATCAGTTGTTTGGAAGAACATGGAATCTGCAAGTGGGAAGATTGCTTCTCCTGGAATTGCTCGCCCGCGAATACCCACACCGCGAGTATCTTGCAGACCCGCTGAACCACCTCGAATCATGACTCCGTATACAGTATCTGCATTTAACGTTTGCTGTAAGAACAGAGCAATTCGCGTTGTTTCTACCACTCCGTCATCATTTTCTTCTTTCATGGCCTCATGGGTAAAGCCATTTGCGCTCTCACACCACCTAAGTACATTCTGTGGTTCAATTGCCGCTGCGGTAACTTTTTCTCCGGTAAAGAGTCGTACAAAGAATGATGAAACACCTTTCCATAAAGATTTCCAGAACCCACCTTCTTCTACGGTATTAGCCGCTAGTAGTGCGCGCATTTGTTCAGTAACATCTTGTTCTCCGGCTAATGCACATGTTTCTTCAGCTCGCTGCACACCGCGAACTAATACTACACTTCCCGCAATAGTATCTTCATCAATATCTCCATCAAAGGCAACTTCTACGTAAGTATTTCTACATACTCCTGGTAATCCGCTTCCAGCAAGTCCACTTCCATCTACCGGATATGTTTCAATCACTTCTGCGCGTGGATAACAACATGAGTTGATTCCCACACCTTTCGCATTAGTATTATTTCCAGGACAGTTATTTGTTTGTTCAGCAACTCCGCGATTTACTCGCACAAGCGAAATATCATCGATATATGCTATGCCATTTACTTTTGAAATAATAATTGACACATCTTCTCTGTCCGCGGGAACCTCCACATCACTTGTAAACTGCATCCATCTCTCTCCATTAAATTGATCTCCTTTCCCTTCCAATAGCCCAGGCATGAGTACATCAACCTGCCCAGCGTCTTGGTTGTACCAGAAACTGAGTTTGTATGTGCCCGCTTGCAATGAAATATCTTCTTGGTAAATACCGCTATTTGCTTGCCCATCAGTTTCAATATATGCGGCAAAATTACCTGAACGAACTGTTGTTGTGACTATACGAATAGTATCATCTGCCAAGATTTTTGCATTCCACAAGTTACTCTCATCAACGGCCCCAAATCTTCCACGTTCAAATCCTCCGTCTTTGCTGCGCAGCACATCTACATTTCCAGCAGCGTGTTCTGCAAATCCGCACTGCAAATAATAATCAGCTGTTGCAGTACCATCTTCTTGCAAACCAGCGTCTAAATCTACTCGTACCCCCTCCTGATTTCTTACCACAAGCGGCGTACTTTGAATTTCGGTATGTTGACGTGTTGTTCCTTCTACAACCACCCCTTCTCCAACGGCTGTAACTAATTGAATAGGATTTTGCCCAAGTGTTGCCGCAAGCGCATCTCTATTTCCAATTTCACACTGAAGCGATTCTCCAACTCCTACTTGTCCATCTCCACAGACTGATTGCTCATTATATCTAACGGAAGAACCTGCAAGTGTACAATCATCATTACACCCTTCTCCTTCTGTACAGCGTACTTCATGCCCATCTTCACTCAGCGCGGGTAATCCACAGATATTTCTGAGGGTACATGTTGGCGTACAATATGACGTTACTCCTTCTACTGGATATTCTAATCCACCAACAATCAATACATCGGTATCAATACTTCCATCAGCTCTAAAGCCAAATTCACATTCTTCTCCTTGTTCTACAATACTATTTCCACATTGTGTTACCGCTTGCACGCATTCTGGTAATTCTTCTAAGCGCACATCTTGCACCGCCCCATTTGCTCCAATAATTTGTAATTCTTGTGCAGCATTCGCATCACAAAAGGCTTGCGCTAAGGCCGTTCCTTCATGCTGACATGATTGACTACATCCTGCTGATCCATATGCGAGTGGGAATCCTTGGTCTCTTGCATTATCTACAGACAGTGAAATGTCACATTCTTCCCCGGCTGTTACCGTTCCACCTCCACACCAAGGCACAAGAGGATTTACTGATTTTTCTTGACTTGCTCCTTCAAACTGACAGATGCTACTACATCCATCGCCATCAATATTATTTTTATCATCACATTCTTCTCCTACATTTGATTCTACAATGGCGTTTCCACAAATATCTTCTCCTGGTTGTTCATCTGGTGTAAGACCGGTCAAATTTCCAGGTCTCAAACACGAAAGTGTACAAGAAACACCAATTGTTTCTACTAATTCTCCATTTTCATCACGCACGCCAATATCACAATCTTCTCCTGGATCAACATCACCGTTTCCACATAAATATTGCAGATTGTTAATTGATGCCATGCTTCCTCTTGGCGTACAGCCACTATCACAAAATGGTGCGCGTAAAATTGTTGTTTGGAAGTCACTCACCGTTGCCACAGGTTCTGCTGAAGATTCCCAACTCCACCCATACCCCCAAGGGTTAAGCCGTTGCCCAGCGTCACTACACGCATCAGGAGAACTATATGGTACAACTGCAAAATTTGTTTGATCACCAACTTCCCGCGCAATATATGGTGCAGGTTCAATTTCGGTTCTATCAAGTAAACACAGTTCATCATCTTCTTTTGTTCTGAATTTCCATTGGTATGCCGCTTCATTTTCTGGATCGATATCTTCATGGATTGGCGCGAGTGCTCTTCCTGGAAGGACTTGATTTCCATCTGCATCAATCTGTGCTACTGCACGTAAATCGCTTGAAAGTGTTGCAATGTACCAGCTTGCAGGGTCTAAATACAGGTTTTGTGGTAATTGTTTTTCAAAAACACGAGGATTACTGAGCTCTACATCCATGAGTAGTACAGGCTGACGCTGCGCACAAATTTCTCCATCCGTACATTTCTCAATTTGAAGCGACCCATCAACATTCAGGTCTTGCACAAACATGTCTCTACTAAACCGAACACCAAAACTTGCGTTTGGACATGCCTCTGCACATTTTGGCCAAAATGATGTTACTTTTGGATCCCCCAAATCAAAAGTTAATTCAGATTCTCCGGTAAGACGAATCGTATTTGATGTTGCACGAAGCATGACGGTGTTATTTTCGTCACCAGCATCATTCACTGCTTCAACAGTAACTTTTTGCGTGGTTTCTGCATTATCTAAAATATTTACAATGTTTCTACTTGCTGTCCAATCCCATCCTTCTCCAGCATCAACAAGAGAACATTCTTGATTTCCCCTTCCGTAGAGTACGAAATTTTGTACAAATTCTGGGTTTAATCCATATCTTGGATCAAGCAGAGTTCCAAGCGATGTTACGGTATATCTTGCAGGTCGCACTCCCACAGAATCAAGTCGACATACTCCGTCTCCTGTCAAAAAATCAAAGTGATATGCGGTATCATTTTCTCCTGGAGCTGGTCGAGTAACAAGTAGTGGTACTTCTTCTGGTACATTTAATCCTTCAATGACCGTTTCTCCGGTGATTCCCGTATCAAGAACAACTCTATAATATGTATTTGCATCATGTGTTACACGCGGTGCTGCAAAGTCAACTCGCAAGCCATCGTTTCCTTGCATGGCAATCTCATACTGATCAGTTACATCAATCCGCGCGTTTACATTACAATCATATTCCCCTGTTCGGACTCCCTCTCCATCAATCTCTGGAATACATTGATATACATGTACTCTGTCCGCAAATGAAGCAGCCTTCATGGCATGTGAAAATTGTAAATTTACTAAACTATTCACACATGCATTTTGACCATTTCTCCATCGGAGTGCTGGTGTTGGTGAAGGCTGTAGCGCTTCTTCCCCTTCAACGGGGCCCCGGCATTGCTCTAATACTCTAGGGAGTGATGGTACTCTTCCTGATGTAAATCTCCACACATATCCAGCTTCTCGCACTTCTCCAAAACATGCGTGAGCCCCTTCTTTCCAGAATCCCGCTTCAGGTCCTTCTGTACAACATCTAAAATTATCTCCAGGAGAAGAATCTGGTTCTTCTCTACAATCGGCTACATTATAATAAATGTAATTACTTGTTTTATCATTAACGCGCACTGCAATTGGCCGCAGCCCTGGCGGCATTGTAGCGCCATTTGCATCTATAGGAAAATCTGTTTTGATTTTTGTTTTTTCAGCCCCTTGCACTTTAACCAAAACATTAGGATCATCATTTAATCCCAACGAAAACCACGTCGGTCCTGGCGTAGTAGTTACAGCTCCATCCTTCCAAAAATAAACTGTTGGACCCGGAATAAAGTTTGTTCCAATAATACTCAGCGTTTTCCCGGCAGGCAATTGCGCTGGACCTGCCGTTGGATTTAGTGCACAAATTCCGGGAGTAGGCGGCCCTTCTAGCACAGAAAACGTGTTTGAACCATCTGTGGTACCTGCCTGTGAACGAAGCAAAAGCGCATAATCACCTGGCGGAATAACATCAGGGACGGTTACAATAATTTGCGTATTATTCCACGTTTTACCACAGGCTCTTGGTAAATCAACATTCATTGCCTGACAAGAAGCATCTCTTCCTACAGGATTTACACACGTACGTACTGCAGCCTGATTTTCTGCAAGCCACACTTCCCCAACCTCACGCCCAAATCGTTGCCCAATAATTGTTACGTAGCTTTTTTGCGTTGCCTTTGGTGGGCTAATCGCATCAATAATCGGTCCAACTTTTGCTTCATTTCCAAAAATAGTAAATGGCACGGCATTACTTGGCAATCCCTCTGACACTGCAAACACGCCCACCGTTCCTGATGCTGCCCCAGCAGGAACAACGGCATCAATTCTGGTATCTACCCAATTTGATACCGGAGTTTTAATTCCTCCAAATGAGAGAATATCATCTACTCCCTGAGCACCAAAATTTTTCCCAAAAGCAAGTACTGCTTCTGCCGGTGGTCCGGCATTAATACCACTTGCAACAGCCGTTACGCGGCAAAGTCCTGCTCGTTTTGTATTATTTTTTTCGAAATATCCATCGTTATTTCCTGGTTTTGGCCCAAAATCATCTGATGACGTATCAGAAGCAAGTGGATCGTCTGGCTGCGCCTGATTTGTAACTACTCGAATAGTATTTGTTGGCCCAAGAGGCAATGCTGCTCCAGGCACCTCTACAATAATATGACTATCTTGCCATACATCTTGCGGTCCACAATTTGCAAGCGCTGCAGGTCTCCATTCTCCTACTTCTAGTTCACCATTATTATTATCGTCTCTTCCAAATTCGACAGTTCCCGCATCGTCTCCAAATGCTTGCCCTGAAATGGTTACCCACGTGCTTTCGCCACCATCCATAGGAGAAACGTCCGTAATAACTGGCCATGCAACACACTGGTTTTCTACACAGCGCCCCCCTACTCCACACTGTCTGTCATCCTGACACTCCGGAGGTGGCTGACATTCCGCAGCACCAGGGTTCGCTAAACACCCTTCCCCAACAACCGTAAGACTTGTGGTAACAAAAGTAGTGTTTCCATCAATGTCATGAGCTGTAATTTTTAACTCAAATACTGACCAATGTTCTACAGCTTCTCCAATTGGCATTGGAATATTGAATACAAATTTTTCGTCCGTTCCATTTTCTACTAAGGGTCCATCAAAATATGTAACGGCCCTACCAACTCTTGGCAGCACGCGTTTCATTTCCATGTCTCCATAAGAAATTCCACCTTGTGCAGCAACTCTATCTTGCAGTGTTGCTGTTACCGTATATTCCTGATTTTTTTCTACAATAAATCCATTTTGTGCTCCTCTTGCTACTTGCACTCCTTCCGGCGCCTCAACATCAATACCATTTCGTCCGCCCTGAATAGATGGATTAACTTCATCAATAGCATCAACGTTTACCGTGGTAATCACTGAACGCTCAAACACACCACACGCTAACTTTGTTTCAAGCTTCTGGTTTCCAACAGATCTCACATCCTCACTCACTTCAATCACATATTTTGCTTTCGGAAGACAGCTATCTGCTTGTGCATTTGCATCACACGCTGGAGTTGAAGACTCTACAACCAGTTCCAGTCCATATCCATCTGCAATTTTTATACCACTTTTGATATTGAGGGATTCTCCTCCTTGAGGTGTCACTGAAACTGCTTCTTTTGCTTTGACACTTGCATGTAATTTTTTACTAAAGAGCACCCTCACTACCGCATTACTCATTCCTGTTGCATCTGTATTTGGAGAAATACTTGTTACGACAAATCCTTGCTGTGCACAATCATTTCCTGGCCCAGGTAAAACACATCCATTGGGGTCATTACAAACAGCTGCATTATTACCATTTGCTCCCGGTATTCCGCCAGTAGCATCTAAAAGTCCATTAATTACAAATTGCACAATAGCAAAAGACGAAAGAATAATCGCGAGCCCAATGGCTGCGTTAATCATAATCTTTTTAGCCGTACCAATTTTTTCTTCTTGCCCACCACTGGTCATCCAGGTAAAGCCTGCATATACCATGAGTCCAACAGCCACAATTCCAAGTAATCCAAGGGTAGCCCTAATAATTTTCATGATGGTAACACGAATATCTCCGCCACCAAGAGCAATAGTATTTTCAATATCTCCCGTTCCAAGCGTGTCTACCTGCGCAAGGGCTTCACTGCCGCCCACAAAAAATACGCCACCAAAAATAAGGCTCAGAATAACTCCTCCCAAAATGAACTGTTTACATGTTCTCATATGGTAACGATCTGGTTATCTTATGGTGCGGGCTCTTCTTCTGCTGGTGGTGCAGGGTTATTGATAAAAACACGAATACTTTCTGCTTCTAAGGCATCAATACAAGATGCAATGTTATCAGTTTTTCTTACATCATTCGGAACATTTCCTCTCATACAAGCGGTATCCAATGCTGCATCAACTTGTACAGGTGAACAATGTTCTCCAATATCCGGAACTCCATTATCATCAAATACAATGTCACAGGTTGGTGCAATAAATCTATCCGCTGCCCGCACAACTTCAGCCTCTTCATATGCCGGCCCTCTCCCTGGATACAAACAGTTTTGATTCACTCCCTGCACAGAACTTGAAACTGCTGTGTAATAATAGAAATCAAAATTATTTGGACCAAATTCTCTGTGCAACACATTTGACCGTGTATGGTCACCAATCACTTGCCCGTCACCATTGACATCATCAATTTGTACGGTGCGTACGCTATGCCAAATTGGACGCACATCTTCAATTCCATCTGGTAATGCATCTCCTTGATCTGGTCTTCCAGTGTCTTCAATCAAAGAAATATTTTTTAGCGTTCCATATCGCATTCCCATACTAAAGTCGAGTATTACCGGTTCATCCGCAGCAACATTTCCCTGATCAATCACTGGACGCATATCAGAAATATACGGCACTCGCAAATCGAGTTGATTTTTTACTTTAAAGGTAAAATAGAAATTATCTGCCGCTTTTTGTGCATCCGTAATGTCTTTTCTGTCTACCGCCATTGGTGGTTTGTCTTGTGATTCTCCGTCATGAGAAATTGCTACCGCCGGGTCAGAACGACCATCAAGTGCATTACTTGCCATGTCTGTAACCCCCGTTCCAAACGCCGCCTCAAATGTTTCTGGATTAGTTAATTCTGCTGTGCGCACAAGCGTATCATACTGCTCAGTACAATCCTGATCATTTTCTCCACAAGAGACAAAGAGACAATAGCGTGACTGTCCACAACTATTTTGCCCACAAGGAATATCTGGAATAAATTCAACTGTTCTATATCCGTTGGTAATCTTCCATTCTCCGCTCGCGCGTTCATCATGGAAAAGAATATTATGAAATGGACTTTGCGCACCAAATTGTCCTTGTACAGCAAGCGGATTTACCGGCTCACTGAAGGTCATTTGTACAATAGTGTTTCTGAAAATACTTCCCCCATCGCTTGGCGTTGTTCTGGTAATATGTGGAGGAACAAAATCAAATGTTGTGTCGGTAATAAAGCTCCAGTCATAATGCCCATCTCTATCACCATCAAATACACCTTCCCCTGTTTTCCATAACACGCCTCGCGCGTCTCCATCTTCTCCCATCACATCTACTGTGTAGGTAATGTCGTCAATCGCATCTCCTAGCGCTTCAAGCGGTTTTATAACAAGAGTAAACGCATTTCTTTCGTCACCATCTTCGTACACGGTCATTGCCGCGGCATTAACAAGTGGTAAATCACCATCAGCTTCCAAATCACGCACTTTAAAAATACGAATAGCTTCTGTATTTAATTGATCACAATGCTGAGCCGGATCAATTCGCCCACCATTCGGGTTAAAACAGTCACCGAAATATGGATTTTCTACTTCACCATCTGCATTTTGCTGACAATTATTTGTTGGTTGTCCATCTGCTCCCCAACACGTATTATTTGTATTCACAATCATGCTTCCCATATCAACGGGCTGCGCAAAAGTAATAACAATTTGTGTATTTCTTGGCACGTCTGCTTGATTGCGGAATGGATAATGATCAGTAATAGTATCTCCAAGCGCTCCACTTCCTGCAAAAGTTTGCATAGCCGCAGGTCCTCTTCCTCCTCCTAAAAATCCGCTTAATCCTGTTGCCGACCCAAGTGCAGTAATTACAAACTGTACAATGGCAAAACTCATTAAAATAATAGCAAGACCAATGACTCCGTTTCTGAGCATTGTTTTTCCTGTCGTAATTTTTTCTTCCTGCCCTTGGCTGGTCATGATGATAAACCCAGCGTAGACGTTAATACCAAGTGCAACAATTCCGAGGAGCCCTAAAAGCGCTCGAATAATTTTCATGATCACCACACGAATGTCTCCCCCGCCTAAGGCAATAGCATTCCCAACATCTTGTGTGCCAAGTGTATCTTGCGCAGAAACCGGAATGGCAAACATTGCAGCAAAAAGAAAAACAGGTAATACAAAAATAAATACCCGTTTCCATGATGAACTTGACTTTACAATTGTTTGTGCCCAAGGAAGCATGAGACCCGGACTCAAAAGTTAGTTTATCGTCTGATGCAATGCGCCTTATGTAAGCACGTTGCAACAGGCTACAAACGATTGTACTACTTCAGTGCGTCTTGCAAAAGCGCACGCACGGTATTCCCGTCTGCTTTTCCTTTGACTTTTTGCATTACTTTCCCCATCACTTGCCCCATGTTAGCTCCTTCGCCAACTTCTGCAATCGTTTCTGTGATAATCGATTTAATGTCTTCTTCAGAAAGTTGCTCTGGCATAAACTGCTTGAGCACTTCTAACTCTGTAGCATTTTTTTCTGCTAAGTCGTCTCTTCCTGCATCGGAAAACTGTTTCATTGCATCTTGCAGCTGCTTTACTTGGCGCATAACAATAGCAAGAATGTCGTCATCAGTTAGTTCGTCACCTTTTTCTCTTTTTTCGTCTTGCAAAGCAGACCACAAGATACGGAGTGTCCCGAGGGTCTCCGCATCTTTGCCTTTCATTGCCTGCAATTTTTGTTGTGAGATCTCTTCAATCAGAGACATACACGTTTGAAAGTTATCTTCGTCTTCTGAATCGTGATTCAGGTCGGGCCATTTTCCCAATCTTTTGCAAGTATGCTTGCTTTGATTGCTTTGCAGCCTTTTTCACAGCGCTCATCTTTTGTACATTTTTGCTCTTTTTTGGTAAAAATACCTTTACTTTCCGTACTTGCAAAATGCGTCCAGATAGTTTCCAACCTTGTTTTACTCGGCGGAAAAACTGCTCGAATGATTCCCCTTTCTTTCTTTTAACGTCTGACATAGTCGATTCACCTCCTCAGGTGAATTAAAATTAACAATACTACCGTTATCTTACACAAGTTTTAGGAATCTGTCAATCAAATTTATCCCACAATTTTGCGGATTTCTTTCTCGATTTTCTTCTGATCCACGATTTCCTGAATTCCTGAATCCATGTCACGAATAATCACCGTTCCATCAAGCACTTCCTTTTGCCCAATAATCACCGCGTGAGACGCGCCAACCTTGTTTGCAGACTCAAGTTGCTGCTTAAGTGACCCTCTAGAAAGGTCAAAATTCATCTTAATTCCGGCTCTTCGAAGCTGCTCAATGAGTGCAAGCGCTCTTCTTCTTGCCTGTACACCTAATTGTGCAAAATAGATACCTTCTCTCTTCGTTGGTGCTTCTTTAGCCTCTTGCAACTGTCTGTATTTTGAAAGCACTCGTTCAACACCTACAGAGAATCCACATGCTGGTGTTCCTGCTGGCCCACCAAGCTGTTCAACAAGCCCGTCGTATCTTCCACCACCACAAAGCGCGCTTTGTGATCCACTTTCTCCATTATCTTCTGAGAAAATTTCAAATACGGTATCTGTGTAATAATCAAGCCCTCGCACAAGTGTTGGTGCAAGTACATATGGAATTTGTAATTCATCTAGATACTCAAGCACCTTCATGAAATAATTTTTTGATTCAGCACTCAGCCAATCGATAATTTGTGGTGCTTCTGCCACTACTTCCCTATCTCCTTCGTCTTTTGAATCCAAAATGCGAAGTGGATTTTTTGTTAATCGTTTTTTTGATTCATCTGATAAGTAACTTCGTTTGCTTCTCAGATACCCGACTAATTCAACAAGATAGTTTTGTCTATCTTCAAGTGAGCCAATACTGTTTATGTGCACTTCAGTACTCAGCCCTAAATCTCTAAGGTAGTTATATGCAACAGAAATAAGTTCCGCGTCAATAACAGGATCTCTCATCCCAATCACTTCTGCACCAAACTGGTGAAACTGTCGTTGTCTTCCTGCTTGTGGTCTGTCGTGTCTAAATAGCTGTCCAAAATACCATGTTTTCACTGGCTGCGGCATTGAGTGCATGCCGTGTGCAATGTATGAACGAACAACCCCTGCTGTAAATTCAGGTCGAAGTCCTACTTTTGTTCCATCTTTATCTTCAAATACGTACATTTCTTTATCTATCACGTCTGTACCCTTCCCAATCGTTCTGATAAAAAGCTGTGCCTGTTCTAATACAGGTGGTTCAATATATTTGTATCCGTACGCTTCAGCAATATCTTGTGATGCGTTCATGAGGGCCATCCAGTGTTCTGAATCTTTTGGACGCACATCTTTCATTCCTCGCAAAAGTGAATAGTTTTTTTGCTTCTTTGCTGCTGATTTTGCTGTTTTTTTCGCGACAGGCTTCTTTACTGGAGCCTTTTTTACTGGTGCTTTTTTTGCAGCTGGTTTTTTTGCTGCTGGTTTCTTCTTTGCTGGCATATGCTGATATTAGCTGCGTATATAATTACGATTTTTCTATGGTATATGTTGGACTGTGGATAATCCCAAGCCGTGTAAATGGCCATCCACGAAGCCACGCTCTTCCTACTATCAAATTTTCAGAAATAGCCCCAAAGGTTCTTGAATCGAGACTTGCGTTTCTGTTATCTCCAAGGACATAGTACTCTCCTTCTGCTACCGTTAGGGTATCACTTCCCGGGGTTTCTTCTACGATGTACGTTTCATCGAGAACAAACCCCTGCGGATGGGCTTCATTATAAATCACTACTTTTCCTTGCGCCACTTTTACTCGCTCACCTGGCAGAGCAATAACTCGTTTGATATAAAAATCTTTTTCAGCAATTGGTGCTTCAAACACCACCACTTCTCCTCGCTCAGGAGTACGGAATCGATAGGTAAGCTCGTCTACAATCAAGTATTCACTTGCGTAATAGGTCGGTTCCATTGAAGCTCCCTTTACATAAAAGGGCTTAAACAAAAAATACCGCACAATAACAATGGTAATAACAGCCAAGAACAAAATCTTTAATACTTCTATAAAGAAAGCGCCCAGTCCACTTACAAAACCGCGCTCTGCAGCAGTGACCACTTCTTGCATGTCTTCTACCACTTCGCTTAATGATTCCTGCTCTTCTAATTGTTCTTCTTTTTTCTCTTTCATACTGTGGATAATGTGGCAATAGTATACCTATTTTAGCGAAAAAAGCAAATTGTGCATACTGCTTCATTTTGACCGACGAGGGGGTATGTTGCTTGACTTTTTGGTTGGATGTGCTTATGATCGGGAAACGAACACTGACCAAGGGAGGACGTGTGGTTATTTCGAATGGGGCGGTCGCGTTGATCGTCATGGCAATACCGGTCGTCGAGATCGGCTTTGGCTGGTATATGCACCACCGCGGCTTCCTGAAGGCCGTGGCGGAGAGAACCGCAGAGCTGTGGAGCAACCACATCAAGGCGCTTCGCGTGCTCAAGCGAGCGCGATGGCGCAGCGAGAAGGTGGTGGCTGTACACATCATCGCAAGACAGATGAACCTGCCTGATGCCGCGCCAGTGGAGATGGTGATCACGCGTTTGTGCCAGGATATCAACTCCAAGGCCTATGCGTCGATCATGAAGTTCATCGCCGGAGTGGAAGGATCGAGCAACGAGCTCCTTCTGGAGAAGGTGGAGGTCATCACGACAAACTACACCGACCACTACGGCGCCGTAACGCAGATGTTCCTGCGCAACACCATGCCTGCCGCTGCATGCGCACAGGGTCGACTGCGATTCCTGCCGAGCCTGCCTGATGCAGAGCTGCTGAACCTGATGCCACAAGTGCTTCGACACCGAATGTCCTGCGCGTTGCGAACACAGACCGCGCAAGGTGCCATCACGGTGGCGCTTCCCCAGGAGGACAGCGTCGCCGAGGTCTTCACCAGCAGGTGCGACATCCGCGCCGTTCGCGGCATCACGGTGACCTCGCTCGGGAGCGCGGATTCGCCTGACGTGCCCGGCAGCAGACTGCGCCGCCGGATTGGCCACGCCGCCTGAACACAACCACCCAAGGAGACACAAGCAGCATCGCGACGGGAGGCCCGCGACGCTGTTTTTTTGATATAAAAAAATCGACTCCACAAATTGAAATCGATTTCTTTCAGGCGGAGCAAAGCTCCGCCGTGTCTGCCCCGGATGGGGGCTCTCCTAGTCGTCGCACTTGACCAGCTTCACGTAGATATTCGCACGCTGGTCAACCACCTCCCCAACGAAGGCGAAGTACGTATCAATGTCTCGATCCTTGATCCGCAGGACCACGCAACTGTATTTGCGCATGAACTCATCGTCCGTTGTGGCAAGCACCTCACACGGTTGGTTTTTGCCGATGGGGCGCCCTTGACCATGGAAGGACAGTAGCGTCGCGGCAAGCCCACCAGAGTGCTCGAGCTGCGAGACCTCCTCAACCCGGAACGTGTCCGGATCCAGGCCCTCGATCTGCTCCTGCTCTACAACCGTATCCGCGGAAGCGAACCAGGTCTCTGAGGGACCCCAGATGTCGACGGCGGTCAGCCATGCGACCATCAGGAATGTCAGAACGACGCAGGCGTGGAAAAAATCGTAGACCCTTCCCTCGTCCCTGGCTTCTTGCATCTCATCCATCTTTCTTTCCCTCCCAAGCAGCCTCGGCTGCTGGTCATTGTCAAAAGCGACATAGTGTTGTACCACAAAATCCCGCTTCTGTCAACCCCAGGACCACAGAAAACCAAAACACCGCATATAGCGGTGTTTTGACTCCTCTTCTTCTGAGAACGAATTCTCAAGTGGGCATGCGAGGAGTTGAACCTCGGACCTCAACATTATCAGTGTTGCGCTCTAACCAACTGAGCTACATGCCCATCCTACGCTCTGCGCTTCGCTTGAGCTACGGATGGCAAGCCATCCATGCACTCAAATCGTCACAGAAATTTCTTTTGTTCAATATGTGTTCCGTGGGTCTAAGAAGATTCGAACTTCTGACCTCTACAATGTCAATGTAGCGCTCTAACCAACTGAGCTATAAACCCATTGTACGCCTTGAATTGCGAGCGCTAGTATATCCCAGCAGCCCCGTAATTGCAAGGGTGTTGTGGGCATAAGTATACGGCTTTTACCCCTCTTCGTCAAGGGTGTAAACACAAAAGCGCCTTTCGGCGCTTTTGATAATCTACTAGATAACGAGGTTATCTACAGCACTTGTATCAATGTCTTCTAGTGAAGGCAATGTTGAAGTTGATTGTTCTGCCACTGGGGCATGTTCTCTTGATTCTCGTGGTTCTCTAGAATCTCTTGAGTCTCTTGAATCTCTTGAATCTCTGTGAGATGGAGCACGTCCACCTTCTGGTTCATTGATCTTAAGGTTAACGCGAGCGTTATGCTTTGCTCCAACAATTTTGAGGAGTGTTCGCACAGCGCGAGCTGTTTGTCCTTGTCTTCCAATCACATATCCCATGTCTCCTGGGTCAACGTCGAGTGTAATTAGGACACCTCTTTCATCTACTGTTCTTACTGAACTAACCGCATCGGGGCTATTCACTATTGCCTTGATAACATATTCAAGGAATTCTTGATCTTGTTCCATATACGAAACTTTCATTACATGAATTACACATCGGAAAGAGCCTCATCTGCGTTTGCAGGTTTATTCGGCATCATTCGTGCATTCAGTGTAGCAGAAAAAAATGCGTATAGTCAATAAAATAAGCAAAAAAAATTGCCCATATGTGGACAATTTTTTTATTTTGTTGATTGTTAGGCTTTTGCTTCTTCAGCTGGAGCTTCAGTTGCTTCTTTTGCAGGAGTTTCTTCAGCCGGAGCTTTAGTCTCTTCTGCTGGAGCTTCTGCAGCAGCTTTTTCTTCGGCTTTTTTAGCCTCAGCTTCCACTTTTGCAGCTTCTGCAGCAGCTTTTTCTTCAGCTTTTTTAGCCTCAGCTTCCGCTTTTGCAGCTTCTGCAGCAGCTTTCTTAGCTTCCGCTTTTGCTTTCTTTTCTTCTTCTGCAGCAACCTTCTTGCTAGCAAGTTTCCCTTCGCGTTTCTTTGTGATACGCACGGCTTTCTTTTTTGTCTTGCTTTCAATGATCCCAGCATTCGAAAGAATGTTGTGAACAGTGTTTGAAGGTTCAGCGCCTTGCCCAATCCAGTGCAAGATTCTGTCAGCTTTTACTTCGAGTACTTTTTCTGTTCGAAGTGGATTGTAGTGACCAAGGATCTCTAGGCTTCCAGCTTGTGTGTCTTTTGCTCTTTCAGAGACAATAAGACGATATGTTGGGCTTTTCTTTTTCCCAATTCGTTGTAAACGAATTCTAAGCATAAAATAATAGTTACAAGAAACATGTCTTAGAGCGTGTGACGGTCTCTTGAAGATGGCGGGAGTATAGCCGATTAGGTGGATCCTGTCAAGGGAGCCGATTAAGAAGTAGCCCAATATTTGAGCTTCTTTTTAATCCCCCCGATTGCTGCTCATCCTAAGCTTGCAATCAGGGCACGCCTCCCTTGGCGTTGTCTCTTCAATCAGACTCCTCGAAGTGCCTAACAATGAGCGTCCTGCTCGGTTCCCCAGAAAGAGACAGTTGTTGTCCGGGCAGTACCTGCCACCTGTGACTATCCGGATCATCCTCGCCTTCGTGGACAACGATCTCTCCGTGCATCATGACGCGAACAGACTTGGAGTCCATGTGGTCAATAATCGGCCCAAGAACCTCGCCCTCTTCTCCGGGAGCAATGTTGACCGTCTCTCCGCTACCGATCCCCTCGCTGCACCGCACAACGGCACAAACACCGAACGAAGTCCGATTCGTTACTTTCATGTCCCTTCCCTTCAACAAGATCATGAAGACTTCCTTAGTTATAGAAGATTCCGCTTTTTTTGTCAAAAAAAAGAAAACCACTCAAGGTCTTCCTTATTATCCATTACCCTACTCCCCCATCTTCACACTAATCAGCTTACTCATTCCATCATTCCCCATTGTTACACCATAAAGTGCGTCTGCAGCATGCATGGTCACACGGTTATGGGTAATAATAACAAATTGTGATTGTGAAGAGAGTTCTTTTACAATATTCACTACACGCAACGTATTTGCTTCATCAAGCGCAGCCTCGACCTCATCAAGCACCACAAATGGTGAAGGGTTGGTTTTGAGAATGGCGCACATAAGCGCAATACTCGTCATGGTGCGCTCTCCACCAGACAATGCCTGCAAATTTTTAATTTTCTTTCCTGGCGGACAAGCTGTTACATCAATTCCTTTAAGAATCTTTTTTGCTTTATGCGCCGGTTTTTCAACTTCGTCCTCTTCTAAAGCATCTTCGCTATCATGCGCACTTTCATCTCCGTAAATCTCAATCAAATCAGCCTTACCTCCATCAAAGAGGATTTCAAAGTAACGACTAAATTCTTTTCTAATATTTTTAAACGCTTTTGCGCGCTTCCGTTTCATAATGCCATCGAGTTCTTCAACAAGCGTATCCAAATCTTTCATGGCTTTGTTGAGATCCGTAAGCTGCCCAGTTAATCCTTCATGACGCTCCTTTGTCTGTTCATATTCTTCAATAACATCCGTATCGATTCCACCAATAAGTGATAATTTGTATTTGAGTTTTTGGACTTTTTGTTGCAACCCTTCTGCAGCAGTAACATCCTGCACAGGTGTTCCCTTTTCAAGCAGCGTTTCTAACGCAACTCGAATTTCTTGATACGCTTCGTGTTGCAAATCCTCAATTTTTGTATCGAGTTTTGCGCGCTCTACTTGTCCGCTATTTTTTTGTTGCACCAATCCATTTACCACCCGTTGTCTTTCTTGCATTTGATCTTGCAATGCAAATACCCGTTGTTTCTTTTCTTCTTCTTCATCATTAAACGATGCAATTTGCGATTCAAGCGCAGTCATTTTTTCTTCAAGTTCGCTAAGCGCCTCTCCAAGCAACTCCTTTTGCTGACCAATACCTTTCATAACATCCCCAAGCTGCTCAGGACTCATTGTTTGCATCGCAATTTCTTGCTCCATGCCGGCAAGCTCCGTATCTACTGCATGCTTTTGTTCAGCCGTAAGTTCAATACGATTAATAAGCATGTCTCGCTTATTTTCGTTTGCGCTTTTGTTTGTGCGGATCTGTTCTTGCCCAATTTCAGTTTCTTCTAACGCTTGCTGTTTTTGTGCAATTGCATCTTCGCATTCTTTCCCATGTTGCACACCGGACGTTGCAGCAGAAGTGTCAGCAAAACTAATACCATGCTGCCTCGATGCTCTATGCCCACCTTTAATCGCTCCACTCGTTTCAAACATATCACCTTTGAGCGTCACCATTCGGACACGCCCAACACCAATGCGTTTTGCCGTTTCAAAATCTTCTACAACAATAGTAGAACCAAATACAAAGTAGAATATTTCTTCGTACTGCGCATCGTAATCAACTAAATCTGCAGCAAGTCCAACCACACCATCTTCATCTAAAAAGTTGTATACAAATTGTGGGACTTCCCGTCCTCGCACTTTTTCTAATGGCAAAAATGTTGCCACGCCGAATCGTCCCTCTCGTAAAAATTGCACACCTTTTCTTGCACATTCCTGATCATCAACAACAATAGACGCAAGCCGTCCACCTGCAGCAACATCAAGTGCCATATGATGTTCTTTTGCCACTCTCCCAAGCTGTGCAACCACGCCATGTACACCTGGCAACTCTCTTCTAGCCTCAAGTACTGCCTGCACTGCGCGGAATCCTGTTACGGTAAATGCTGATTGTTCTGATTTTAATCGAATCAAATTCGATTCGAGTGAACTGATCTCACTTCGGAGTGTTGTCCGTTTTACCCCAATGTCCTCAAGCGATCGGCGCATCACTTCAATATCTTTATCAAGCGTTGCTTTTTGTGATTCAAGCCCAGAAATATCATGATCAAACTGTGCTTGTTTTGTTCGGAGTTCCTCTACCTTACTTTCTAACCATCCCATTTGATGGTTTCCACTTTTTGCATATTCCGTTTGCATCTTTCCTTGCAATACTGCCCGTTCACGTTCTTTTGCATTTTTTTCTTGCTGCGCAAATACATACTCTTGCTGCAACTGCGCAAATATTTCTTGACGAGATGATTGCGTTGCGAGCGTTGCTAATTCTGCCTGAATTTTTTCTAGCGCTCCTTGCGATTCCTGCAGGGCTTCCCCTACTGTTCCCGCTTCCGTTTCTACCGCAGCAAGCTTCACTGAGTAATGACTAAACAGTGTTGCATAGTATGATTCCTGGGATTCTCTAAGCTCAATTTCAACTTCTTTTCTTTCTTCTAATTTTTTTACTTGCCGTGAAAGTGTTTTTAATCGAGGAGAAATTTCTTGTAACAATAAGTCTGCCTGATTAACATGCTCACGTGTTCTATTTAATCTCAAAAATGCTTGATGTCGTTTTATTTGAAATTCTTTAATTCCAGCAGCTTCATCAAAAAATGATTTTCTGTCAGAACTTGATTGAAGTAGCAATCTATCAATCATCCCCTGTCCAATAATCGCGTAAGATCCTTGTCCAAACTGCGCTTTAGCAAGTAACAGCTGCAAGTCTAATAACCGAACGGTATTCCCATTTATGAGGTATTCGCTTTCTCCGCTTCTATATAATCGTCTTCCAATGACTAATTCTTCATAATCGATTGCTGCTCTTCCGTCTCTATTATCTAATGTCATCATGACAGAAGCCATGCCCATCTTTCCTTTTGATGCGGATCCAGAAAAGATAATATCTTCGCTCTTTTTTCCGCGAAGTTGGCTCATCTTTTGCTCTCCCATTACCCATTTAATGGCATCTGAAACATTACTCTTTCCTGACCCATTAGGCCCCACAACCGCAGTGATACTGTTCGTATCCTTTGTAGGCGGCAAAAAAGTCAGCTCTGTCTTATTAGCAAATGACTTGAATCCGTGAATTTCTATTGATTTGAGGTACATAACAAAAAAATCGCTTCTATTGCGACCGCTAGTATAGCACCCTTGACAGAGGCCGGCAACTACGGTATATTGCACTGCTATATAAAGACCCCTATGGAACAACCAATTGCCCTCACAGCACAGCACATTATTGCGACCCTCAAAGAGGCTGAGCGCGTGCTTTTGGTTGTCCACCAACATCCGGATGGAGATACGCTTGGCGCAGGAAATGCTCTTGGCCTATGGCTCCAAAGTGAAGGCAAAGACATTGCCATTTTTTGCGCAACTCCTGCTGGGCCTGACTTTGATTACCTCCCTCTTACCAAGACGGTAACTTCTGATCCAGAAATTTGGAAGCAGCATTGGGATACTATTGTTGTACTCGATTCAGGTGATTTAACATACGCCGGTGTTGAACAGTACAACCCGCATGCCTGCGCAACTATTATTAATATTGATCACCACCCAACCAATGAGTTTTTTGGCGATATTAATTTGGTGCTTACATCAGCGAGTTCTACCTGCGAATTGATCTATCGAATTTTTAGCCATAATGGGATTATCCCTTCAAAGCACATAGCTACGGCTATTCTTACCGGGATCATTACAGATACCGATAACTTCACAAATGCTGCAACTTCCCCACTTTCAATGGAGATTGCAAGCACCCTTTTGGCAACAGGCGGACAATTCAATCGTATTAAAGACAGAGTATATAAACAGCAATCAATTCAATCGTTTTCTATTTGGAGTACTATTCTTGCTCGATTAAAACAACACCCCTCTGGCATTGTGTACACATATATTACTCAGAAGGATTTAGCAGTAGCAAATATTACCGACGGAGACTTAAAAGGTATTACAAATTTCCTTAATGTTATTGAAGACGGCGATGCCCGCATGATTCTGAAGGAACTGCCAGATGGTCAAATCAAGGGAAGTTTCAGAACCACCCGAGATGATGTGGATGTAGCAGCAAAAGCAAAGAAACTTGGTGGCGGTGGTCATAAGAAAGCTGCCGGATTTACTGTGCAGGGCCCTATGGAAGCGGCAATCAAAACGGTATTTAAAGCCATCGAATAACTTCATAAATAAAAAATGCCGTAGACGTCGAAACGTCTACGGCGGGCCAGAGAAACGAGGTGCAGGTCAGCGCTGAGGCTCGGTGGCCTTCCGCGACTTCTTCGGACGAAGCGTCCCAACCTGCAACACCGCACTGCGCGGCATCTTCACAGACCTGAGAAGAGCAGTCAACCGCTCCCGATCAACCCCGTTCATGATCCTCCAAACAACCGGGAAATACTCCGGTACTTTCAGTATTACTAAAAAAAGACCCCCTTGTCAAGTCTGGTCATTGCTTTTTTGTCTCCTCTTGCTATACTCATTACTATTAAACTTCTTGTATATGAATACCTCAAATCAGTACCTTATTCCAACCGTTATTGAAAAGACACACCACGGTGAACGCGCATATGACATCTACTCAAGACTCCTGAAAGATAGAATCATCTTTCTTGGCAGTGGTATTGATGATCATGTGGCAAATACCATGGTAGCTCAGCTTCTCTTCTTAGAGAACCAAGACCCAGAAAAAGACATCAAAATTTATATCAACTCTCCTGGAGGGTCTGTTGTTGCTGGAATGGCTATTTACGACACCATGCAATACATCAAACCAGATGTATCGACTATTTGTATTGGTATGGCCGCATCAATGGCATCAGTCCTTTTAGCTGCAGGAGCAAAAGGAAAACGGTTTTGCTTACCAAATTCAGAAGTGATGATTCACCAGGTAATGGGTGGAACACAAGGGCAAGCGAGTGATATACAAATTCACGCAGAGCGCATTATCAAAATGAAAAAGAAATTAAACGGCATTTTAGCAAAACATTCTGGCCAAAAAATTGGGACTGTTGAAACTGACTCAGACAGAGACAATTTCATGACTGCAGAAGAAGCGGTAGCATACGGATTAGCTGATAAAGTAATTACTAAGGCCTAATATGAAAAAAGTTATTGCCATTTATTTCTCAGATCCTGAGCCAATGGGCTACCCTTTTCACAAAGAGCAATACTTAAGCAAATACAAAGAGATCATTACTGAGGTAGAAAAGGCTGGCATTGCAGTACATATTGTCCGCGGAGAAAGTTACAATGGCGATGGCATATTTTCTCATGGCTGGCATTTTGAAGGAGACGAGTTAATTTCTTCTGAAGGAGAAATTAAGGCCGACCTCATATTTAACAAAGATGATAAAAATACTATTCCGGCAATTCATGATTGCAAAATCATCAATCAACCAGAATTTGATGATTTGTGCGTAGATAAGATGAAAACATTTGAAGCCTTCCCTGATATTTCTCCTAAAACGAGTTATATTCACTCGTATAAAGGGTGTACAGAGCAACTTGCCTCTTGGGATATTGCTGAAAATGAACTCATCGTATTAAAAAAGAATTTTGAAACAAATGGCCGTGGCATCTTTATTATTCCAGTTGCTGAAGTGAAAGAAGAACTGTACAAAGATTGGAGTGATATCTTGATTCAAGAATTTTTAGATAGCTCTATTGGTATTCCAGGCATTACTGAAGGGCTGCATGATTTACGTGTTACTGTAGTGAATGGAAAGCCGATCAATGCGTTTTTGCGAGTACCAAAAGAAGGGACGCTTATTGCAAATATATCAAGAGGAGCTGTAGGCACATCAATTAACATTACGGATGTTCCGCAAGAGGTGATGGATCTCGTTCAAAAAATTGATACTAAAGTACAAACCTTCTTCCCCGCCGCATATGGAGCGGATTTTGTACGATCACCAAAAGGATATAAACTTATCGAATTAAATTCTAGACCCGGAATACAACATCCTGACTGGCAAAAAACATATCAACTATTCAATGATGCGATTATAAAAATGCTTGTAGAAGCGGTTGCATAAAAAGAAGCCAAACAAAAACAGCGCATACATGCGCTGTTTTTGTATACCTCCCTTATACACAATTGATTAGTTGATTTCGATGGGGTGCAGTTCATCTTCGCGGATGCTGAGATACGTGAAGGGTGAATCTTCCCGCAAATCGAAGTCGATGCAAGTGGTGCAACAGAACACCTTGCGCAACCAATCAATGCAGTAGCCATCTTCTGCGAGGACCCATACCCGTTGACCCGCGTATGGATGAAGTCCCTCACGTGGTCTGAACAAAAAAACCTGATCAATCATGCGCCCTCCCTCTTGAACAAGCATCATAAGTGAAATGTATGTTTTTGTCAAAAACAAAACATCCCGCTTACGCGAGATGTTTTTTTGTATATGGATTTTTTTGCTCAAGAGCAAAGCTGTATCCAAGAAGGTAAGCTTCAGGATAGGAGCCAGTCGGAACCAGCCCCAACCTGGAGTTTACCTCCATGCTTGTCGTGGATACAGAGATATGCATATTAGGCCACACGCGGCGGCATAACATGCAGATCTCTGTGTCCAGTTGGGAAAAAATGGTCACTCCCCACAACTTCTTTCACGCTAAATTGCGATCCGCGACGACTATACAGCACGTATAGCTTCGCTAAGCAGGGGGAGTGCGATGCAGATGACAATCTTATTATCAACTATATCGCACTTCACTTGAGTCAAGCTTTGCAGATCATTTGTAAGATTCGTTTCACTATCGATATATTACTTGGATAGGCTCATTCGCTTCTACATTCACTAGACAAACTCGTAGTTTTTTCCAAATGATCTGCCGCTTTCTTGCGACGACTTTGAATAATAACACAAAAGCAGGATCTTGTCAAGCCCTGCCCTGTGTATTCATTAGTTTTTTGGCTAATTTAAGCCATTTTTTGTATTTTATTCATCCCCAGATTCGAGTGGACTCAGAGGAGTTTCTCCACGCTCTTCTTGTTCTGCAGCTTCTTTCAAAAGATCTACCATAGATCCTTCTTCTGCCTGTACTTCTTCCCCTGGCTCCTTCCCTACCAAGCAAATCTCTGGGAGTGGTCTATAGTGACTCTCAAAAATACGCTCCACTCGCTCGCCAGAAGAAAGCGTTCTAATATAGGTAAAGCTTGCATCTGCGCCGGTATAGGCATGCTGACACTCTCTTACCCCTGGCGCAAGTTTTTCTGTTTCAATAATCTTCGTTTCGCCATGCGGAATCCAGCGTGATACTACTGGTGGTGTGTAATGCGCTTTTCTTCCATCATTTGTTCCCCACAAAATAAACCGCAGCTCCGCAGCATCCCAATCGATGTGTGTTTGGATAAGAACATGATGCC
>JABIFP010000015.1 GCA_018650645.1 Candidatus Magasanikiibacteriota bacterium
AATATTTTCTTATGAAAGTTTTTTTCTCCTGATATAAAATCCCAAAATTCCTTACCTATCAGTGATTTTGTTTCAAAATCCTTCATATTGTTTCGTATCTGACTAGATATTCTATCTCGAGTACCATATGTCATACCAAGTAAAAAATCTACATTTGGTTCCTTCACATTATAGTCCTGTATAACATCATTTAGACTCTCAACCATCCCCACATTCATTGTATTTGGCCCACTCTTTACCTGAATTAAAGTTAATTTGTCACCGTTTTTTTTCTGTATATCAGGCCGCTTCCCTCTATTCCCAGTATCGTATTTTTTATCAACTTTTGTTGCCCCACATCTTATTAGTAGCTTTTCCACTGCATTACCCCATGAAGTCACAATGGATCTAGTAACCGTCTGATATAAATTAAATTCCACTATACTTTGAGGGGTATTCAAATCTAAAACCTTCATCAAAAAAGGATTTATATCCATATTTTGGAAGCTAATACTTTCTAACATTTCGATCTGTCTCTTCAAAAAATCTCGCCCAACATAGGCAATCCAAGCTACATCTATATCAGTATATTGGGAGTATTCTTTCTTTACTTTTAATAAATCCTCTATCTGAAGATCACTCAATATTCTTTTTTTATTGCTTTTTATGATCAAACTTAATCTAGTAAAATCAGATTTTAAGAAATCTAGCCATTCATTCTCAAAGTCTTCTGCTATAGAATAGGCTATGCCAGAGCCTACACCTTTAACTTGCCGACTCAATTCTGAAATCAATTCTTGCTCGTTGTTCTCTAGTTCATTACTCATACATTTTTCTTAGCTATTGTGTTTTGTAAGAATTGACTAAACTCTGATTTACTAATCCTAAATTCTTTTCCAATTTTGTGAGCCTGTAGTTTCCCCGCTTTTATATAACGGTAAATTGTCATATTAGAAACACGAAGTTTTTCAGCCAACTCTTCTACCAGATAAAATTCTTTTTCCATAGAATGATTTTAAAAAACTTGTTTTCTTACTCTTTTTACAGAATACCACACTTCACAATGGTTAACAATTTATTCTACTAATCTATCCGCTGAGCCATGATCTTCAACAGCTGTTCTTTACTTAAAGAAGCGATGTTTGCCGTTGTGAGATTATCAAATGAAATATCTTGCACAATTCTTGCCTGCTTTATTGGATCGATATGTCCGTACCCATAGCTTCCAAACGTAGTTCCTACATTCTCATGCCCTAAATTCTGACTAAAGGCTTTCTTCTGTATTTCTGTTAAAGGAAGCTTGGATATTTCACTCACTAATAGATTTCTAAACGTATGCGGATGAAAATATTCTACTCCTGCCAGCTCAAAACGCTTTCTGAATATATTTCTAGCAGATGTAGTACTCTTCCAAAAAACAGGCCCTACTTCCCCATTGCTATAAAATCCTAGGTTATGTTTACCAACCTCTGTTTTTGTGGCGGGAAAAATAGGATCACCCAGATTAAAGGCTTTCTGCTTTTGGAGATATTCTACCCAATCCATAAAATACTGCTTGGCCTTATTATTTGGAATGGGCACAAAGACGGAAGTTATTCTTTTACTAAATTTTGTCTCCACACCAAACTTTGGGTTCTGATCTATAATCATTGTCTCTTTATCAAAACACTTAATAGAAAGACTCGCAAGAGCAGAAATCCTTATACCTGTTAGAAGAGTAAGAGAAATAAGCGCTCTATCACGTAATTCAACCTCTGTTTTCCCTTCAATGTGTTCTATGACTTTTTTTACCTGCTCAATAGAGGGAAAGCGCGTGTTTTTACTTTGAGTCGCTATCTTATTTTCTGCCTTGGTTAGGTTGAGATATTCTACATCTTGCTCATGTATTTTGGATTTATACCCATCTTGCTTTGATAACCAGATAAAAAACGCCTTAAGATATCTGATGTTTGTATGGCAGTAAGATAAACTCACGGTACCTTCCCCATTCTTCTTTTGTTTCGATTTTAACCACTTCTTAAAATCAATGGCTTTCTGCTTACTAAATACACCAAAATCAGCTTGTCCTGAAAATTCTTCCCAAAGCCAAATTCCTTTTTCGTAACACCGAATGGTTTTTTGAGAATACTGTTTTGCATTCTCTAGATATATATAATAGTTTCTTTTGACTAGTTCATTTTTGTATTGAGTGGAGGGCATATATTTGTATATTAGTTTCAAATAGTTCTATTAGGACATTTAGGTTACACTCTTCACTACCTTATAATCGTTTTTGACATACCTTTATGAGTCTATTCATTTTTGACTTGCACACCCGACACTTCGCTTTTTTCATTTGTTGATTTACTTTATTTTTACCAACTGTTTTTCCTGTTTCCACAATTCTTTCACTCCCTTCGTAAGCGGTTCTCGGCTTGCGACACTTGAAACAAAAATATTCATCTTCATTCAATTTACTTTTCTGGCTCTGTTGTTTTTCTTTGAAGAATTTCTTTAATTCTTTACCCATTATAAGAAGAGGCTTTTTTTCTATATCAATGGGTTTTAATCCTTCTCTTAACCACCGACCACAAGTCCTTCTATCTATAGAATATAATTGGGCAATCTCGCCAATTGAATAACTTGCTTTTGATCTAATGAGTCCAACGTTATATTTATGTGACATACTCCTCCCTGTTAGGCACTCCCTCACGAAGAAGACGCTGCTCTATTTTTTGTAGAGTGCTGAAAAATCCAAGAATGCTTTCATCAGCTTCTTGAATATCTTCTGGTTTAAGACTGAATGCCTCAACCAACCCTTTTTGTCGCAACTCTAAACTGGAGGACATAAAAAGCGGTCTCCTTTATGGAAAACCGCTTCTGCATATGCAATATTGCAAAATATTTTAAACTTCGCTATAATGCATCTACCCTAGTTTATGCGATTTTCCGTGTGAATGAGAAAGATGCCGTGTTACAAGCACGCGCATCTTTTTTTTATTGTGGGACAAGTATCCCTGTATTTTTCAATCGATATACGATGCTTTGATATGAAACCTGAAAATGATCTGAAAGAGTATTCATATCATTACACTGTTGATATTGCGCTACTAATTCGGACTTTGGCACTAAATACATTGCCGTAGCCATATCGGTAGCACCCTCAACAAGTCTGGTCACCATATCAAAAGGCAATGTTTCATAAGTTAGAAATGCATCAATAAACTGACGAAATTCGGGATCAAGAAACTGTAAGACGTGAATCGTCTCGTGTATCTTGGTGAAACGCTGTCTTTTAACAGACGATCTATTTGTATTGTATAGAATGTGGAGATCAAACGGATTATCAGGAGATGAGTCCCAAAAACCCTCTAGTTCTGGTTTACCAAAGTCGCGATTATCAAAAGGATGATAATGCAGAGCATATCCTGAAAGATATTCTTCAATGGGTTTTGTTGTAATGGGAAACTCGACACTCGCTGCTTGTCCGTAGATATCATCTATAAGTTCTTGAAAGTACGCTTCTAATCGAAAGTAATATTTCCAATATGTTGCTTTATCTGTCCTTGGAAACCTTTGGTCAGCATACTTATACCTTGCTATCTCTTGGTGCACTTTTGATAAAGTCAACATACTTTAGTACGTTATCCGCCTGCTCAACCGAGAGTCCACCATCGCTCCGTAATGCAGTTTTAAGTAAATAAAGACTTGGGCTATTGTCGTTCCCCTCAATGACTCCAATACGCTCAAAGAAATGTCTCAGTGTAAGGCCGAGACCAGTGGAAAGTGACTTTGCGGTTTTTAACCGTAAAGCAAGCTCATCGTACTGTCCATCTTCTAGCTTAGAAATATAAGCGAGAGAAAGACCTGATCTTCTATGGAGATCAGTAGCACTCAATCCTGCTTCTTCACGAAGCTGTTTGATGATTTTGGCTATTTTACTCATACAGGTTTGTATTTAGCTATAATTAGCTTATATCTAAGATACCAGATTACTTAACTGTAGTCAAGTCACCCTTTCCCCTAGTTGTGGACAGCCCAATACCTCTACTATCATAGGGAGTCATGCGAGTTGATTATTATTCTGTTTCCTGATAAAATCACTTATATGAGCGAATAAGTGATTTAAAATGATATTCTTCCACAGTTCATCATCATGTGGTCTCTTGATCAATCGAAGTAGAGGTGGTATAAAGACTATCCCAAACAAAAAGACCTCACAAAGTGTGAGGTCTATCTGCCCACCCCGAAAGGGGTGGCTTTTTCATTCCGTTATATTAAGGGATAACGAACAAAACCCTTTTTTAGTCTAAGAAATCTCAGACTATTTCCGCTTAGGCTTGCTAGCGACCTTTTTTGATCTGCTAGCGCTTCTGCGGCGCATTGTTTCGACTGTGGCAGTCTTCTTCCGACGACGTGCCTTTTCAACGGTGATGAATTCACCATTGATAGCGTCTCTTCCAACCTTCCAACTTGTCATAGACAAATATGGTTAGTTTCTGTTTCGTTCTATGCTTCCTCATTCGCATGAGTTCGTACCTTTAAGCAATGGGAGAAACGTCCCTCAGGATTTACACCCTGACCCACTCTTCATTTCGAACTGGAGAGCAGGTTCAGAGTGTAAAATAAAATCCACGACACAAGCAGACACTCAGGAGAATTCATTTTACTGAAACACTCCGTAGTTTGAGCCATCGGAGATACTTCTATCCCCAAGTGCCAGCTTATATAGCGGATTCATGTTTCTGGTAAACATATCTACTGTCCTCGGGCTCAATCGAAAACGATGATTTGTAACGAACGAGGATACTATACCATCTCTCAAAAAACAGTGCAAGAAAACATACAAAGAAAAGCACTTAAATAAAAGTATCAACTGATTAGCTCTTCAATACGATCAATTGAATGTTCCAAATCATTGAGAATTGGTATCCAATCAAGAGTTCTGAAATCGTCCCGTAGGGCCCGCATAACAAAACACACCCCAAAAGGGTGTGTTTTGTTATGCGGATTGGCGTACTCTTACCCTTAGGGTTCGACCACGCAACTGAGCGAAGCAAGAAGAAAGCTGGAAGCTTTATTCTTGTGAGCGAAGGCAGCGTGGATAGCGGAACGCAGTGGAGCGTCGTCCCGCCTGATGAGGGTATTCTTCACAAATGATATTAGTGTATAATATACACCACACATATTTAAATGCCATATGCAAAGATTTAGATTCATTTTATCACTCGCTCTTATACTCTCGATTGGGTTTTCCATATTTACGCCCCTCCCCACTCAGGCAGAGAAAGACAAATATGGGATGGAAACGGACCCAAACCATCCAAACTATCCTGATGACACATTTTTAACTGAAGAGGCAAAGGACTATCTAAACAATCTAGACAATGAATCTCCACTTGGTGACAATCTAGGCCCAGGGATAATTGGAGACAACTGCGACAAAACCTTCAGTAACAAATTGCGTTGTAATATACAAAATACAATTGACGATATTTCACGCATGCCCCAAGAATATAAAATCATGTTCTTTATACTATTATTCGCTGTTTTATATACGATTCTTGGAGCAAAAAAACTATCCGTCAAGAATATAAATCGCATAAATAAGGTGCTCGCAATTGTTTCTCTTGTTCTTATGCTTCTATATCTAGGTGACGGGGAAAAAAGAAAAAAGCTATTACGATATTTTCATATTTTCCTTTTACTGATCCCATCTATTCCTATCATCACCCTATTGGCAGATAAAATGAGGATTCATAATGTGTACGTAAAAACTTTCCTCGGCGCATGCATGATGATTTTTATTCCAATACTCATAATTGTTGTCCTCTTACCAGCGGTTTATACATAAATAACGTTCGAATGGCGTTCCATTAGTCCCGCAAAAATTACTTCGCTATATATTAAAAAATCATTATGCATACAAATTGCCTCGCCTGTGAAAGAATCAAAATGATAAAACAAGGATCCAATCCTTATTTTGTTATGGAACTAGATTCTGGATATGTTGTCCTTGGAGATCATCAGCTATTTAAAGGATACTCACTACTGCTTCTTAAAAATCATACTGAAGAGCTCCATATGCTCACCGATGCAGATCGAAAAATATTTCTAGAAGATATGAGTCTTCTCGGAAAAGCTCTCTATGAAATATATTCTCCAAGAAAGATGAACTATGAGCTCCTTGGAAATTCCGTTAATCATCTCCACTGGCATATTTTTCCAAGACACCATGATGACCCTCGCCCGCAAGGAGCTGTTTGGGCTATTGATAAATCTATTCGATATGCTGATAAGTACATACCAAGCCCAGCAGAATTAGATGAAATGAAAAAATCACTAAAAACAAAATTAGCTCAACTCATTTTGGAAAACAGTTAATCTATAGAAAAAAGTTCGAATAGCGTCCCATCGGTCCCGCAAACATATAAAGTCAGCCTGAAAAGGGTGCTTTTATGTTTGCGGCATAACAAAAAAACATCACCCTCTACAGGTGATGTTTTTTCTAGCTCTCACGTTTACGATTGTACACATGAAAGCTAGTGAAGAGACGCGGTGGCAGGTGCCATGCGCCTCTTCGGGGTGGACTACAGATGAGATTTCAGCGGCTGAGCTGCCAGACCCAGGCGGGCCAGCGCTCAGCCGTGACGTCCCAAACATTGCGGACCTCGCCACCCACCGCGACGCTGAGCGTACCGGTGAGGTTGACGGCGGTCCCCGCGATCCGCTCGACTGTCCCCTCCTCCGATATCTCGGCGAGGCCGGTCCGGTTGAGGGGGTACACGGGACTCTCGTCCTGCGTGTAGCCGGTGAGGCGGAAATCGCACCCATCGAGCTCAGCAAAGCGCTGACCCGAGAACACGATCCCCATGCTCAGCTTGAGCGGGTCCTCGCCGAGGCGGTGGGGGCCCTGCAGATCGAAGGTCTGCTCGTAGTAGGCGATCTGATCGCCCAGCTTGCAGATCCCCTCGATCTGGTAGTTTCGAACCTCCGTCGTAGGAACCCGCTCGTCGAGCGAGATCTGCTCCCACTCCGCCCCGGGCTCGTCGAGCCGGGTAAAGTGGCCGTCCGCGTCCCACGTCACCTGAACGATGACGAAGTCCGCGTCGGCCTCATCAAGAGCGGGGTTGGGCAGGTCGCCGCAGGCGGCGAGGAACAGGGCGGTGATGGTGGCGAGCAGAATGCGAGCCATAAGAATTCTCCCTTCAAAGAAAAAACGCCACGTTTGACATGTGGCAGGAAAAGGAATCATTCGGCTTTCTACAAAACCAAACCATTCCTTTCCCCACCATATCTGTAGTCACTGTAATGATCATCTTACCTGCCACAATTGGGAAATAAGAACTATGCACTATATCACAAAAACAGGCTTTTGTCAAGGTGGAACCGTACATTTTGCGCTAATTTAAACCATTTTTTGTCAATAGTAGCATGGCAATTCCGCAAAAATAAAAGAAAGCACTTTGATTGAGCTTTCTTTTATTTTTTCCTAAAATCCACCAAAAAACTCTCCATACCCTTCCTCTACCATCTTTTCCACTGGCACAAACCGCAATGCCGCAGAGTTTATGCAATATCGCAACTTACTAGGCAAGGGTCCATCTTCAAATACATGTCCCAGATGTGCATCAGAAATGGCGCTTCTAAGCTCTGTCCTTGGATACCCAATCTTGAGGTCAGTTCCTTCTGTCAGTGCATGCGAATATATGGGTTTTGTAAAACTCGGCCAACCTGTTCCTGAATCGAATTTATCTTTTGAAGAAAAGAGCGGCTCGCCAGAAATAAGGTCTACATAAATTCCCTTTTCTTTACTCTCAAAAAATGCATTCGCAAATGGGCGCTCGGTTCCATCCTGCTGCGTAATGTGAAACTGCTCCTCCGTTAATATATTTTTGAGCTCCGCAGTAGAAAGCTGACGCGCAATGGTATACATGCGCTCATTTCCCCACACACGTTCAATAAACTGATCTCTTCCAGATCCCTTTCTATATTGTTTATAATGCGCACTATTTGTTTTGTAATAATTTTGATGATACTGCTCGGCCTGATAAAAAGTACCTGCCTGTAAAATTGGTGTCACAATAGGTTCTTCAAATATACCAGAAGCTATAAGCCCCTGCTTAGATCGCTCTGCAAGAACTTTTTCCTTTTCTGTTTGGTAAAAGATACCCGATTTATATTGCGTTCCCCGGTCTACAAATGATCCTCCGTCATCTGTTGGATCAAACTGCCGCCAGAAAATTTCTAAAAGATCTTGATAAGTGATGAGTTCTGGATTATATAGTACCTTTACCGCTTCATAATGATCTGTCTGCCCTGCTGCCACTTTCTGATACTCCGCATCTACCGCAGAGCCACCAATGTAGCCAGAGATCGCATCTGTGACGCCTGGATACGCTTCAAAACCGGCTTCTACGCACCAAAAACAACCCCCCGCGAATATGGCTTCTGCTGTTTCACCTGTAACCTGTTCGGATGGAGTAGTTTGCGCTATCTGTGCATTATTGCACCCGGTGAACAGTAGCAGCATTGCTACGAAAGATAATAGTATTTTCATATGCTTGTATAGTAGCATATTTGCTGGCATATTGAGGCTGTGGAGAAATAAAAAAACAACCCATTTCTGAGTTGCTTTTCTGAGTCACTTATTATTGTACTAGTGTGCCCTCAACAACATGCCCCGCAGGTGCAGGATCTCCGTCATCTGGCTCAATGGTAAGTACGTAAAAATCATGATCCGTAAGGTCTTTTGTACTCATAAAATCATTCACATATACCCCTTCTTCACTTAGCGTTACTCTACCTGTGCTAATAACATCAAAAGCTTCACCTTTCCGCACAATCCATCCCTCATAAAAATCTGTCCCTTGTGGTTCTGGGAGTTTTTCAAATGAGACGGTTAATTCATACTTTTCTGCGAAAAATACTTCTGCATGCCCTGCCGCTTCTCCGGCAGTATTGATTCCTCCAACCTCTTTCCCTTCTGTTACATCAAGAAGATCTGCTTTCCAGCTTAATACCGGTTCTTGCACTTCAGGTTCTTCTATTGGCAAAGGATCTGTTTCTTCTTGCATAGCTGGCGCTTGCACAGGCTCTTCTGTGTGGGTTAATTTATACACCCCCAAAATTGCGAGTAATAGTAACGCTGCAACAAATATTTTTTTCATATATGATTACGCTCATGTGAGTAAACCTCATCTGTATCTTTTTTGCAGTATAGCATGTTATATAAAAGAAAAAAGCGCAATATGCGCTCGATTCTTATTTCACTCCACCAGCCAAAACGGGCACAGCCAAGCGTCGTCTCTTTGTTTCTCCAGGAAGAAGATGCCGCTTTCTATATGCGATATTTCCCCGGCTTCCCGAATGCTGCGACGCATGTGCTGGCAACGCACCAGCTAAGTGAAGTGCATGCTTGCCAAATTGTTTTGCTACCTTGTCTACTGCTTCATATACTCGTTGCATTTTCATGAGCGCTACCGGAGATTCGAACATATCTGCCTGAACGCACATATCTTCTTGCAAATCTGCAAGAACTACACCAGTGGCTCTATACATCACTCCTTTTTCAAAGAGCTGCGCAAAAATATCTTTTACTAGTGGTGTCATGTCATTTGGATATGCTGAAGCTCTGGTAAGACATACATCTAGTGCTTGCACACCAAAATCTTGCGTTTTAAGAAAGACAGTCATCTTTCTTGCAAGTAATCCGTGTCTACGTGCCTTAATGCATGCATTTTCTAAATTCTTAAGCAGTTGCCCGAGTACAATGTTCTTTTTTTTTGAAGCAGGCGTAAATGTCCGTGTTTTAGAAATAGACATGTATCGCTGCTTCTCTTCTTTAATCACTTTATATACTTTAAATCCATTCAGTTCATGCCAAATCTGCTGATGTGGCTTGGTAAAATTCTGCTGTACAATTTCCCAAGGCATATTCATAAACGCACTCACCGTTTCAATACCCATTTGCCGCATATATGCCGCTGTGTTTGGCCCTACACCCCACACATTATCAATTGGCATCACAGAAAGCATTTCAGCTGCCTTTCTATTAGGAATATAGGTAAACCCACTTGGTTTATTCATCTTTGAAGCTATTTTGGCTAATGATTTTGTTGCCGCAAGCCCAACAGAGACGGTAATTCCTAATTCTTGCTCAATAGTCGCTTTCATCGTTCTAGCAATGTCCTGATAACTCATGCCGAGCGGTTTACGTAATCCTGTAATATCTATAAACCCTTCGTCAATACCATATTCTTCAACAATATTACTAAACCGTTTCATGATAGCAAATAGTCGCTTAGAAAAGAGCCCATACGTTTCATAATCACTTGCTACAATAATTGCTTCTGGACAGATTTTTTTTACATCTCTTAATGGTACTCCTCTACTAATTCCTTTTGCTTTTGCTTCATAGCTAGCAGCAGAAACAATACCTCTTTCTTTTCCTGTAACTACTGGTTTTCCTTTGTATTCTGGATGCAACGCCTGTTCACAACTTGCAAAGAATGCATCAGCATCAATGTGCAAAATTGCGTGCGGCAAAGAATGCATCTTGACTTGTGTCCATGTCATACTCCCTAGATTAGGTAATTAATTGTCCCTAATACTTTCTAATAACACTTGTTACCGTGCCCGCAATCTTGAGCTCATCATCTGGATGAATATCAGGGTATTTTTTGTTTGCAGCGCGCAGAAACATTTTGCCACCACGCTTTATTAAATATTTCATTGTCCAGTCGCTATCAACCTCTGCCACAACGATGTCTCCACTTTGTGGCGTCTTTGACCTATCTACAACAACCATATCACCTTCCATAATTCCTGCATCAATCATCGAATCTCCGCTTACCTGGAGCATATAGCTCGCTTCCGGTGATTGAATAAGGAATTCATCCAAACTCAAGGTATCTGCCGTTTCTTCTTCTGTAGATGTTGGGAATCCAGCTTGTACAGAGCCCAGGACCCGCAATCCATAGAGTTTTGTGGTAGGTACCAATCGCCCAGTATCGCTTCTATCCATGTATCCGTCTTCTATAAACTTTTGTACGTATTTATGAATCGATCCTTTTGATCTTACTTCAAATAGATCCGCTAATTCGTCATATGTTGGCAATTGCTTATGCCGTTTGTAATATTTTATTATTGATGTTTTTCTTGATTCGTATAGTGAGTTGTTTTGCATAGGCCTATATGTTAAAAGAGGTATCCCACCGATTATACCGGTGGCACATACAACGCACAAACACGGAACAACCAACTTTCCTCCAGATATCCCTATGAGAAGGCGATATGCAGAAGACAATAGTCATTCTGTAGTTATACGCTTTATGCCAGAGTTTGGAAGTGACGTCTTGCTTCCCCTCTGTTTACACTATACAAGAACATACGTTCTCTGCGCAAGAGAACAGCTATCCACATGTGGATAAGAACGTTTGTTTTCCCTATTTCCACCCTCTTTGGGCTTATAACATATCTAGTGGACTCTTAATTTTTCCTAGTTCCCTATTCGATACGTGCGTATATTGCTGCGTTGTTTGAAGCTTTGTATGTCCTAATAACTCTTGTATATATCGTATATCTACCCCCGACTCAAGCAAATGAGTTGCAAAACTGTGCCTGAGCGTATGTGGTGTTACCTGAGTGTTAATTGCTGCGCGATTTGCAGCCTGCGCCACCACTTTTTGCACGGTTCTTGTATGCATCCTCTGTCCTTTTTTATTGGTAAAAATATAGGCTATTCCTTTTTTTATACGATTTTGTGCTAATAAATCATTAGATATGTTACGTGGTAATAATGTCATACGATCTTTTCTGCCTTTCCCAGCCTTTACAAGAATACACCCTCTTTCAAAATGGATATCTTGCATTTTTAATGTAACGAGCTCACTTACGCGTAATCCAGATCCATAGAGTAACGAAAGCATACAATGATGCTTCCGATTTACTGTATTTGTAATCATAGACAAAACCTCTTGCTTTGATAATACCCCTGGTAAGGCTTTGACGCGTTTAGGTGCTTGCATGTGTACAAAAAATGGTCTTTTTAAATACCCAGCATAATATTTTTTAAGCGCCTGATACGTTGCACGTAACGTATTTGAGTGCACCCGCTGAGATATGTGTGCTAGGTATAGCGTAATATCTGCTTGAGAAATCTGCTGTGGTTTTTTCTGTATAAAACATAAAAAAGCCATATTTGCCTGTACATATGCCTGAATGGTTTTTTTGCTATAATTTGCAGCCTGCAATGACTGAATAAATCTCACTAATATATGATTTGCCATATAGTCAATTACCCTATATCATAAGCTTATACCCCCACCACCTATAGCACAATAGAATTTCTTAGGCAATTTCGTTTAGGTGGATATGCAATCTTTGACTTCGCAGTATCTTTTCTAGGGATTTATTTGCTTTCCCCGTTATTATCAAGGCTTTTTTTGAAAATTAGATTAAAAATACCAAAAATAAATTGGCTATATTTAGCATTACCAATTGCACTAATAGCTCACTTATTAGTTGGAAATTTGACACCCATGACACGTGATTTAGTAGATATTAATGGCCACTATATTTTAAAGATAGTCATTTTGACTTTATTTATACTTGGAACAAGGAATATTAAAATAATCAAATAACTATGATCATAAAAGATTTTTCTCAATTTCTAAAAGAAAGCAACATTGCTGGCATGGCATTAGCTTTTGTAATGGGGGCAGCCAGCGATACTCTTATCAAGTCATTTGTTGAGAATATACTTATGGCATTTGTAGCCCCTTTGACAGGCGAAACACCTTGGCAAGAAGCAGCCCTAAATCTAGGGCCAATACACTTGAGATATGGAGCCTTTTTGGCAGATTTTTTGCACTTCACAATTTTGGCTTTCGTAGTATTTATAACTGCTAAAAAGCTATTTAAAATGGACAAGATTAGCAAGTAGTAACTTATGCATTTCTTTTTCTGGAGTGTTTGAGAAGAAGAATCATGAGAGTGGAACCTACAAGAATGCCTGATAAGTTCATTAACAATATCATTCCTGAAGCGAAAACAATTTCGTGATATGAGGCAAGTGCAGCACCAAACATTACAGCGGGTGGGACAAGTGCAACAGAAATGCCTACGCCTATAACTGATTCCCTTACCTTAGGCCAAAAGAAGCCAAATGCCCCTGCAAGTCCGCAACAAAATGCAACAGCGAAATATAGCGATGGGGTTTCAGCAAGACGGCTGACTATCTCCGAGTCTTTAATGTCTATAGGAGAAAAATATGAAAAAGTCATTGCAGTCAAAAGTATTATTGCGAGATCTAGTACCAAAAAGGCTATCATTTTTGTTATGTGCTTAAAATCAATGCTCACAATAGATTCAGCAAGTCCTACAATCGGATATAGTAAAGGTGAAATAACCATCGCACCTATGATGACCGTTGGACTATTCATCACAAAACCAAGAAAACAAATAATACTTGCGAAAAGAATTAGTACAAAGAAGTCTAAATCCAAACTTGAAGTGTCTAGTACATGTAATCGAGCCCTTTTATACTCTTTATCGGTTAATCTTGTTTTCATATTGTTTATGTAAAATACTGAAGTATAGTATATACTAAAATAGCTGAATAAAAAAATTACATGAGTGACTATTTAATCATATGAAAAATTCATTACTAAAAATATTTAGCATTTCAAAACTCCTACCCAAAACTGGAAAGGTTGCTTCTGTTCCTGGAACCGTTAAATATGTAGGCAAGAAAAGGGAAGCTAAAGTTAAAATCCATATTCTTGATTACAACGAAACAGATTTTACGGAAAAAAATCTAGAAAATATTGAAGCGAGCCTTCCATTTAAAGATGGCCCAAGTGTCACATGGCTAAATATAACCGGAGTGCATGAAGAAAAAATTATTCATGAGATCGGCGACAAGTTTAAAATACATCCACTTGTTCTTGAAGACATTGCAAATACAACTCAAAGACCAAAGGTTGAAGAATATGATGATTATATCTTTGTCATTGTTAAGATGGCTTATTTCGAGGAAGAAACTCGCGAAATCGTTTTAGAGCAAGTTAGCCTGATTATTGGGGAAGACTATGTGATTTCTTTGCAAGAAAAAGAAGGTGATATTCTTGAAGGCTTGCGTGAACGAATTCGTAACAGCAAAGGGAAAATTCGGAAGCTTGGCAGTGATTATCTTCTATACGGAATCATAGATGCGATTGTTGACCATTATTTTTCTGTATTGGAGCATATTGGAGAAGAAATAGAAGGCATGGAGGAAAAACTGTTGCAATATGCAAATCAAAATATATTAAATAAAATTTATGGACTCAAACAGGAATTGGTGTTTTTGCGAAAATCTATCTGGCCGATGCGCGAAGTAGTAAGCGTGTTGCAGAGAGGTGAGCATAATCTGATGAGTGAAGGGACTTCTATTTATATGCGGGACGTTTACGATCACACTGTTCAGGTTGTTGAAACAGTTGAAACCTTTCGGGACATGGCTTCTGGCATGCTTGATCTATATATGTCTACAGTAAGCAATAAGATGAATGAGGTGATGAAAGTGCTGACCATTTTTGCAGCTATTTTTATACCACTTACTTTTATAGCGGGGGTGTACGGTATGAATTTTGAATTTATGCCAGAGCTAAAATGGCGTTTGGCATACCCTGTTTGGTGGGTGGCTGTAATAGTCTTAACTGTGGGGATGATTATTTATTTCAAACGTAAAAAATGGTTGTAAATATATTATGCGAGTAACCTTACTACACTATTAATTAACAATAAAAATATGAAAGGATTTAAAGCAAACATTGAGGATGAGACACTGGCAAATGATAATTTTCGAAAAGTGTTATATACCTCTAAGCATAGCCAGTTGGTACTCATGAGTTTAAAACCTAATGAGGAAATTGGCATGGAAACTCATACTGATAATGATCAATTTTTCCGCTTTGAAAAAGGAACAGGAAAATGCGTGATTGATGGTAATGAATATGATATTGAGGATGGTGTTGCGATTGTCGTTCCTGCTGGAGCAGAGCACAACATAATTAACACCTCATCTACAGATGACCTCAAAATGTATACTTTGTATGCACCAGCTCATCACAAGGACGGCATTATTAGAGCTACAAAAAAAGAAGCAGAAGAAAATGAGGAAGATTTCGAGGGCATAACCACTGAATAGAATATGATTTAAGTAAAAGGTGTTTGAGGCTCGGGCATTCCCCCCTTTTGCTCCCCTCTGCCCTTCGCCCCAAACGAAAAAACAAAACCGGATCTTTTAATTAAGAGCAATTTGCTAACGCAAATTAAATTAAAGGAAAACAGGTACATCATATAACAAGGTATAAGCGGTTCCGTTCAGTCGTTACACTCCCTCACTTCACCCATATTGCACGGGTGTACGCTTTCAGCGTACACCCGTGCAACATCGCTTATACCTAGACGTTAGCTGAAATATTCCTCTTCTTTCTTGGGCTATCGCCCAATTGTTTTAAAAAATTTTCAAATTTCTTTATCCAATATGGTATTTCCTCCGCTATGCTACGGAAATAATTTATTTGATGAGGGAAAAACAAGGTGTTTTCTTCGCTCCCGCTGGATGCTCAAAAAATTTTTTTATTGACATTTTACTAAAAAAAACTAAAATTTAACATAACAATAAACACTATGGTAGATACAGAGAATAATAGAAGGGTAGCTAAGCAAAAAATAGACTTACTACGAAGATGGTTTCACTCTCAGTTGTCAAAAATACGGGAACGTCAGCGGCAATTTTTTGTTTCTACAGATCAGGAAGAGACAAAAAAGAAAGTAGCTGATGTTCGGGATTTCATTGATCGCCTTAAATAGCCCAGATATGTCACGTGACAAAATCAATAAAAACTCACGGGAAGTGGGGCAAATTCCCAAACAGGAAGTTCAGGAAGAAACGAATCTTGAAAAGTCTTTGGATGCGCTCGAGTTGGAAGCAAAGGAAGCTCTTTCGGAAGTGGATACGCAAATAGATGGTCAGCTACATGATTTTGGAGTACAGACGTTGCGTGATACGAATAGCGTAAAGACATCATTTAGAGAACGGCTCGGACGATTGCGCGATCGGCTGTTTCCAAAGAAAAATATAGCGGCTATACAAAAAGAGGATGCAGTGCTTGAGTCGGTGGAGCCAAAGTATATGTCTCCGAAAGGCGTTACCGGGCATGCAAAAACGGCAGAGCAACGTGTAAAAGCGCTTGCATCTGGGACGTACTTTGGATATGACGGTAAGGAAAAAATCTCTCGGTCAGCCTACGGACATTTGCATCTTGCGTCATCTGGGGTGGAGCGAGGGTATCGTATGACAAAGGAGGACGAGGACTGGGATAAGGCTGCTGGTCGTGTGGAGCAAGCAGCATCGCAGTATTGGCGAGAGTTCATTGCGGGCAATATAGGAGACAGCAGATATACACGTGATTGGATGAAGGCCGTCACAGATCCAAACGCAGAAGAAGCACAGGCATTGTTTGCAAATATGCCCGAGATATTAAGGGCGACCTTTCATTCGGAGCTTGTGCAGCATTGCCGAGAAAAAGGAATTACGTCTGAAATAGGTAAGTGGAAGGAGTACGTTTGGGAGCTTGAACGATCATTTGATTTTGACCGCATGGTCGAGCTGCTCGATGCGACCGAGCCGGTAAATGATGTCGAGGCACTTCTCGAGCGAAATATTGAGTCTAAAGGGTATCAAAGCAACCATTACGAGGGCATCGAGGACAGTGTAGCAAATATGGCCATCCATCGCGCTGCGCTTGAGATCGCCGGAAGACAGCCAGATGGGTGGCATATCGATGAGGAAGAAGAGGTAGAAGCGATGAAGACACAGGTAGGACAGCGCTTGCCACAGTTTTATGAGCGTGTATACGATTCACTCAGGGGTCATCCCACAGCACTTGTGCAGGCATTCAAGGGCTTGTTTAAGATAAGTACACAATACTACTCTCCTGCGGGGTCATATCAGAGTGCACCAGGGTATATGGCTTATTCAAAGGAAGGTGATCCTGTGAATCAAACAAAGTATAAGTATGGATTTCACAAAAAAATAGGAGATCTTCAAGCGTCTATGGAGGGGCATTTGTATGCAATATCTACGCCAGATGACGTTCAGGGTCTCATTGATTTTTGTGCAGGAAAAATCGACGAGACGCCAGAGTTTCGTTCGATCCTTGCGCTCCTTCATAAGCGCTTTAGTGATGATAGTAAAAGGTACAGTCCACATCATAATGACGAGAAGGGCCCAGCAGCTCTCTTCAGGGAACAGATTCATATACCAGGTGAACAGGCCATGGACCGATTTGTCCAGGTACTTCGCGATTGTGCAGATTCTGAGCTCCTTGAGGTGTATATGCGTCGATTTGAAGCCGGAGAAGATATATTTGCAGGCATTGATGCGTTGGCGTTGCGGAAAGCCATATGGCCCACTGGGAACAAAGGAAGAGCCGAAATATCGGATGCATTTATTGATTTTGTTCGCTCACAGGTAGATAGTCCAGAAGCAGCCACTGCAATCCCCGAACAAGCACGAAGACTTACAAAGTACTATTCCGTGGTTGGTAATAATAACCACCCCGAGGTGTATGCTTTTATATTTGAGGATGAGGAGAGGACAGATAAACTTATCGAAATGCTTCGAAGTATTGCCGAGCTCCCAAGCGAGTACAAAGAAAAAGTCCTCAACGACTTTGCAAATTGGAGCTCACGATCCGAGGAGGACCGGAAGAATCATGTGGAAAGGCTAGAGAGATATCATGCGGCTGTGGGTGATGTCCACGATGATTCATTCAACTTTGTCTTTCGAGACGAGAGTCGTGCGGACGAGCTTCTGGATATTCTTGCAGAAACGACAGAGCTTGATGATTTTCAGCAGCGGAGACTCCTCGATTCCTTTGATACCTGGTCGCAATATCCCCCAGAAAAGCGTCGTGCGTATCGTGAGGTGCTTGTAGAACTTGCCAAATCGCCTTCGCAAGAGATTCAACGGATTGTTAGTGAATTGTCAGCTAGTATTGTCGAGAGTGACGATCCTGTGGGGAATTATCGACGCGTGGAGGACGTTTTTATCAAGAATAATCTTCCTCATGTTGGCAAGGTATACAGAGTCTTTGAGATTCTATACCCAGACGAGAAGATTGATGGCATGCTCGAAGACAAACCAACGTTGAGCCCATATTTGCAAGGGGCAAGTGAGAAACGTCGGAAGTACACAATTTTTTCTGATTTACTACGCATTCACGTGGAGACAGGGAATCGTTCGCTCGAGCAGTATTTGCAGTTGTTAAAAAAAGGTGAAGGGTTGATCGCTGCTGTTGATGCCGGTGGTATCGAGAGTTTGTCTGCCGAAGAGGTGCGTCAGCTCGAGATGAATCTTGCCCGTCTTCGTACGCTGCAAGAACAGCGGCCCGAGTCTACATCGGCGGACGTATCAATAGTGGAACGTGCCGAAGGTAATCTGGTCTCGGCTATTGATACCCTCCGGGACAGTCTGGGGGTTGCTGATGGTCAGCAGATCGGCGAGCGAATCATAGAATTGTTTGCCTCACAGCTGGGATACGAGAGTATCGATCAGGTGCTTGACGCAATGCGTCGGAAGAAGCAAGAGGCACATGACCGTGGGGTAGCACTTGCACGATCTGCCAAGGACGGTCAGCTTGCTATTCATGACGGAGATTTTGTAAAGGGTGTCGCAGAGAAGTACATTGGATCTATTCTCCAAAATGGATCAGTCGCGCGCGAGTACCTTGGATCTTCTTCGAACTCAGATGGGACTCCATTTGATACAGATGTGACCCTGGTGAGCGAGACAGCTGGGAATGATTTTGCACAAATACATGATGCTACACCGGCTCGAAAATATGGAGAGATTTCTTTTGTCGTCCGCGACAGAGGGCAGTTTGAACACACCACCAAAGAAACCAGTGAACAGATCGATGCATCTAAGCTCGAGGTATTTCGTACCGGGGTGGCGGACGCCGATAGTCACTATGGCATCCGAACCGGTTTTCCAGCGACAGAAATAGATTTCATGGTGCGTGATGAGGACAAGACGCAACGGCAGCTTGAGATCGAGATTGCAAAAAACGGATATTACATTCCCATTGTCGATGGCAATGGTAAGATCACGTTTACTCCAGAACAGTACGATGCAAAGCGGGCTGCCTTTGCAGGTATCGAGCGATTTGGGGGCCCTGCATTCGAGTATGTCCGGACAGGAGAGGACAGTGCACACCACGATGATGTAGAAGAAATGAAGCGTTCGCTCAAGGAGAATCGAGAGACGGTTGATCGTGTAAGTAAAGCCATCCGACGCGAGATTTCTGCTACACTCGATGATGTCGGTATCAGCCTCAAGGACGCCTATGATATGGGGCTGCTGGGTGGAGAGCTTCTTGATACTGGCTCGACGGGGAGAGAGACAAACCTCCCACATGAGATGGATTTTGATCTTGCGCTCAAGCTGGACCTAAAGGATCAGGAAAAGATCAGAGATATTGTTGCGGATCTTAAAAAGAGACTTGCCCCGCGCCAGGATCAGTCTCATGCTGGGGATGGCGGTGGAGATCTCTATCAGCTTCGCTACATGGGAGCAGATCTGAGTGATGCTGGGAAAGCAGATATCGACATTGCATTTGTGGCTAAAAATGAGATGTCTGTATATGGATCTCATGATGCTGTCCGCGATAGGCTCGATTGGATTCGAGACAATCTGGGTGAAGCGGCTCGGGATGATGTTGTCGGGAACATTCTTGTTGCAAAAAAACATTTGAAACTTGGTGAAGCATACAAAAAGTTTGAGCATGGTGGGTTTGGTGGAATTGGTGTTGAGAACTGGATCCTCGCGAATGGTGGAAATTTTGAGCGTGCTGCTCGCACTTTTTGGAAGGCCGCAGATGGTGGATCCAGATCACTCGAGGAGTTTAGGGAGCATTATCAGATAGTCGATCCGGGGGTAAATGTTAAGTTTATGAAGCATGATAATTTTGTAGAGCTCTTAAAGGAGGATGGGTATCGAAAGATGCTCGAGACTATTCAGAGTTATTTTGATTTATGATCATCGATTCTCACTGCCACTTTTAATTAGACTAACTATAGATTCCTTCACCCAAATTTTGCTCCATTTTATTACGCAAAAACTTCACATACTCTTAAACGTTATCACCCCCTCCTCCACAAAACAAAAAAAGAGCGATTCAACTCGCTCTTTTTTACTGCCTACAACTCTGCCATCCATCAGGAACATCACACGGCGTTGGGAATAACTGACATTCCCCAGTATCTGGGTTCTCTCCGTAACTTATCACCTGCGCACAGATCTCTTCCCCACCACTTGGTGGTGCATTTGGCTGCGTGATAAAGAAAAACTCGATTGATTCTACCATTTCTTCTAACTCTTCTGCCTGCCCGGCAACGTAGAGCGTATCTCCAGAAGGCGTAGCAAGCTCATATATGGTTGTAGTGGCGCCTCCTTGCATCTCTGTATACTTTGTACCATTTAACCCACCAACCAGCGCTGCAGAGGCATTTGTGCCCGTTCCTTCTTTCATGTCTGCCAATCGATACACCTGAATGTATTCCCCATCATCTCTATCATAAAATTTTACACTTCCGTCGGCAGTACTTACTTGCCAATGATCTGGGTAATCGAGGGTAAATTCTGGCAACGCTCTATCTTTCTGCGCTAAGGCTTGTTCTTTTTCATGTTCTGCTGCCAAATTTTCTGTCACTTTCTGCTCTACTTGCATTCTGAGCTGCGCTGGCGTTACTATCTGATCTCGCTCGACTACTTTTGCCGGGAATACCGTTTCAATGCACCCCGCACCCACTCCTAATAGTGAAGACATCATAATACCAAACGTAGCAACAATACTCAGGTAGGTTTTATTTGTCTTGGTACCAGTTCTACCAACGGTCTTTTCTAAATATGCTACTCGTTTTCTAGAAGAAAGAAGCACATCAGGATTGAGGGTCATGCTATCTACCCCTTGTTGCACCAAAAAATCTGCAAATGATGGGAATTCACTTGGCGTGTTTCCAGAAATACTTACATGCCGTGATTGCTTATGCGCCTCTTTAATAATTTGCCGCACTAATTTTTTTGCAATGGCATCTTTCCCTTCAATACTCTTTTCTCTATTACCTGGCACAGCGTATCCAAGCGAGTGCTCAACTAAACTATCCACATCCACACTAAATCCATCAAACATGGTGGCAAATTCCTCTGCCAAAATAACATTACTTGGGATGTCGCACATGACATATACTTGCAAATCTTGCTTTCCACGCTCAAGTCCGTATGTTTTCATCTTTTCTAAAATCGAGGTCGCTTCTTCTGGAGTTCTACAAAATGGAACAAGTGGAATCAAATTTGTTAATCCCCACTGTTCACGCACCAATTTCATGGCTTCACATTCTAATGCAAACCCTTTTTCGTACCAATCGTTTAAATACCGACCTGCGCCAGGGAGTGATGTATCTTTTACAAAATCTTCTGCACCGAGCAGTTCGTTATAATCACTACTGGTCATGTCGGTGAATCGTACCATCACTGGCCGCGGATATGATGCAACAGCAATACGCGCCATTCCTTCTGCTAGTTTTGCTAGTGCAAATTCTTGTGAAGAGGCAAATCCTTTTGTTTTCTGCTTAATTGCCTTTTTTACCCCAGCTGCCTTCACCTTTTTAGGCTCAAGAAGCGCTAACGGATGAACACCAATAAAATGCCTGAAGATGTATTCTTGCCGAACAAGTCCAACACCATCATATGGAAGCGGTGCTAGCTGAAATGCGTTATCAGGATCAGCAACATTCATAAACAGCTGCGTTTTTGTCTCTGAAGCGCCATGTAAAGCAACATGTTCCACTTCATACGGAAGCAGCCCTTTATAAATGATCCCTTCATCTCCTTTTGCACAGCTTACTGTAATTCTATTTCCATTTTTTAATTCTTTTCTTGCATCTTTTGCACCAACAATACAAGGAACACCCAGCTCCCTACACATAATTGCCGCATGAGATGTTTTACCACCCTCTTCTGTAATAACCGCAGACGCTTTTCTAATAGCTGATTCCCAATCGAGTGATGTTGCTTTGGTAACAATAACTTCTCCGTCTTTTAATAAGTCGAGTTCTTTTTTATTATTTACAATCCGCACAAGGCCACTTCCAATCTGATGCCCAATCGCTTCTCCGCGTAATCGTACCGGCCCTTCTTTTTTCAAGTGATACATGTCGAGTGATGCATGGTACGTTACTGGCGCATGCGTAATTGGACGCGTTTGCACCACAAACACTTCGCCCTTAGCATTCATACTCCATTCAATATCTTGCGCCTGACCATAGAGCGCTTCTATTTGCATAACAGCCTTCCCAACTTGCAAAAGCTGTGCATCTGTCATACAAAATGCTTCTTGCTGCGCTTTTTTTACCGGTTCTTGCGTAATACTACCACCACGTGTTGCGGTCACTGCCAACACATCTTTATGTCCTAATTCTTTTGCAAATACGGCTTGTTTATTTTGGCTTGTAGCCTGTTTAAACAAATAAAATCGATCTGGTGTCACACGCCCCTGCGCAAGGATACTTCCGAGCCCATAAGACGCCGTGATACACATGGCAGCATCTAATTTACTATCAGGATCCTGACTAAAAGCAATACCACTCACGCCAGTGCTAACATTTACAAATTCTTGCACCATGACCGCCATACGCATACCCACATGGTCATATCCTTTTTGTGTTCTGTGAATCACTGCTCTATCAGAAAATACCGATGCATAGCAGCTGCGGATTGCTTTTTCAATTCCTTTGATTGATGTTACATTGAGGATTGAATCATATTTTCCTGCAAAACTTTCTGTATCCGTATCTTCTAATTGCGCACTTGAGCGGACAGCAACACTTGGGCTTCCGAGCGATTTGTACGCCGCCGCAATTTCTTTTTTAATTGCTGTTGGAAGTGACTGCGCCAAAATAAGTTTTCTGATCTGTAATGCAATTTTTTTGAGTTCCGATTCTTTTTGCGTCTTTTCTAATTTACGCATCAGCTTTTTCATCTGCGCACCTTTTTTTCCAGTACATACCATTTGCTCATATACATCCACATGAATAGCAAATCCATTTGGGACCTGCCAGCCTGTTTTCTTTTTGAGTGCATAGAGCTGCGCAACACGACTTGCCTTAGCTCCAAATCCAGATACCAAAATTTCCGCTTGCGAAGAAAACGGAAGAACGAATTGGCGTGATTTCTGGCCTTTCATATAAAGATATTGTAGCAGATGGAGAGGGATTTTGCTAGTTGCGGAAAGGTAGTATTCTCTGTACTCTATAAAGAGTATTAAAAGCGTATCTATGAAAATCGATCTTGTTGTTGGGGGATATATCTTTCACGAAGAAAAGGTACTTCTTATTCACCACAGAAAACTGCACTTGTGGCTCCCCGTTGGTGGGCATATTGACCCAAACGAGACGCCTGATAGCGCTATGATTCGGGAAGCAAAAGAAGAAACGAACGTAGATATTACGCTTCTACAAAAAACCAACATGCCGATGGGTGGAAATGCAAAAGAACATCTCGCTTCCCCGTTTTATGTGAATGTGCATTCTGTTGGCGATCATGACCACTGCTGTTTTTACTATATTTGCAAAGCTACAAATCCAGAAGCATTGCAGCCAAATAAAGAGCTTTTAGGCGCAGAGTGGTTTACTTTGGACGAGGTGTTAGTGTGTGAAGCTCCTGTTGATGTAAAAAATCAGGTAAAGGTGGCGTTTACGCTGTATCATTCAATAAATACCTAATATATGAAAAAAACATGGCACTACTTTATTCCCACATTCATAATGGCGGGGATAGCAGCATATTTTTTATTAGCTGGGATGTTTGGGGATGGCTGGGGCAGAGAACCCGAAGGATTATTCCTCTGTATCACCATCATCCACCTCATCTATTTCATCTGGCTCACTGCTAAAAAACGGATATCGACAAAGTTAGCATTTGGATATATCCCAATTGCCCTACTGTTCTTTATCTTCATCATCTATGTTGTTGTAAAACCGCCTATTCTAAAAATAGAAAAGTTGTCTCTTGGTCCTGATCCATACTATCCAAGTAGTACAATATCATCAAAAGAAGAGTTTTGGATTTGGCAGCCTGGATTTTGGTCTCAATCCGTAAGGGACTCACGCAAACAATATCGCAAAGAAAAAATTCGCACAGCCAGGCAAGGGAGTATGTTTGATCACACAGGAACTGAACTTGCAGGATGGAGCGAATACGATATTATCCGTGCCTACGGAGAACCAGCGCGCATTGATGTGATTAATAGCTCTACAAAGAAATGGATCTACCACCCCTGGAAAAAAGATGGGCAAAAAGATTGGGAAATGCCCGTATATGTAACAAACGGATTGCTTGAGCGGATTGGGGATTAATCAATCAAATAAAAAAACGGAGTGTAGACTCCGTTTTTTTATGTATAATTTTCTACCCAACCTCATGAATATGCAAATTATCAGCTTCTCCGGGCCCACCAAATGGATGCCCTGAAAGAATAATAATTGTGTCTCCAGTATCTACCACACTGCGCATTTTCAATTGCACTTCTAACTGTTTAATAAACGTCTCTTTCTTTTCAATATTTGCCACAAAGAGCGGCAATACTCCCCAAGAAAGATTCATTTGGCGTTGCAGCCTGCCGTGCATAGTACCAACAACAATCGGCAGCTCCGGACGCGTTCTGCTAATATGCGCCGCCATTTCTCCGTCTAATGATGCCAAAATAATTGCTTTTGCATGCGAATGATCTGCTGCAAGCCTGCTAAGCCCACCAAGCATGTCTTCTGTTGTGGTAGCATTATCTAATACCCCAAACGCTGGCATATCATCAAAGGTTGAAACTTCTGTCTCTCTGATAATTGCCGCCATGGTTTCTACCGTTTGCACAGGGTACTTTCCTACAGCACTTTCATTTGAAAGCATCACCGCATCAGCATGATCAATAACCGCATTAGCAACATCTGACACCTCCGCGCGCGTCGGCCGCGGGTTATCTTGCATAGAATCGAGCATTTGCGTTGCTACAATGACTGGTTTGGCATGCTTAAGCGCTGTTGCTACGAGTTGCTTTTGCAATACTGGCACTTGTTGTGGTGGTAATTCTACTCCCAAATCTCCTCTGGCGACCATCATGCCATCCGCCACTGCCAAAATTTCTTCAATACGTTTTACCGCTTCGCCTCGTTCAATTTTGGTAATAATTTTAATTGGTTGCGCTTCTACTATTCCCTGCTCTGCCGCATGTTCCTCAATTAAATCCCGCAGTTCTATCACGTCTTCTGGCGCCATCACAAAAGAAAGGGCAATCAAATCCACCCCTTGCTCAACACCAAAACGCGCATCGGCTTTATCCTTTTCTGTCATTGCGCGCGCATTAATGGTTGAATCTGGAACATTGATACCCTTATGTGACCCAAGCGGCCCCCCATTCACTACCGTTGCATGAATATTCGTTCCTTCCACGCTCTCTACAATACATTCCATTTTCCCATCAGCCAAAAGCATACGCTCTCCTTTTCCTACATGCTGATGTAATTCTTCCCAATCGACTGGAATACGTCCTTCTGTTAATTCATTAATGCTGGTATCAAAAATCACTTTTTCTCCGTCTACTAATTTCACGCCTTCTTCTGGAACAGAACCCACACGAATTTTTGGCCCCTGCAAATCTTGCATAATGGCAACAGGTTCCCCAACTCTTGCAGCCGCTTCACGAACATTCTTAATAAGCATGGTATGATTTTCATACGTGCCGTGTGAAAAATTCAGCCGTGCAACATTCATGCCTGCATGAATCATTTTTTCAATCATGTCCGTAGTCTCACAAGCGGGACCAAGAGTACATACAATTTTTGTTCTTTTTTGCATATTAACGAATCGAGTCAATAACTTCTTTTAAATCTCCCAATTGTTTTGGGGAAAGATCTTGTGCAATTTCTTTATACCTATCAAGGGTACTTTTTGAAGTCTCGTCCTCTTGACTTGCTTCACCAATACCAATAAGCGATGTATATGGAGTTGCATACTCTTTAATCTTTTGCGGTAAAATAAATACCGTAAAGAGTAATATAAGAAGAATTGGCAAGTACAACAGTAATACTCGCGCCCAACTAGCCAGGCTTGTTAACCGCCCACTCCGTTCCATCTTTTTCAGATGCTTGTTCATTTCTTCTAGTATCTCCGAATGCTGTTCTAATTCTTCTTGCATCTTTTGCATATCTGCATGCAGCACTTGCGCACCGCCGGTTGCTGGTTTTCTGGGAGTTTTTCTTGTGACAGGAGGCATACCAAATTATTTAGATGATTTTTTTCTTCTACTGAGTGATTTAATCTCACTTTCAAATGTATCAACATCATCAAACGCTCTATAGATTGATGCAAACCGAATATACGCAACCTTATCGAATTTTTTAAGCTGTTTCATAACGACCTCTCCGACCTGCTTACTCGTAAGCTCTCGCTTTTTTTTCTTTTGCAGATCGCGTTCAATCATCTGAATCAATCGATTGAACTTCTCTTGTGTATATGGCCGTTTTACCAGTGACTGACGAATTCCTTCCTTCATTTTTTCTCTTGAATACGATTCTCGTCTTCCATCTGTTTTCACTACTGTTAAATCGAGTAGTTCCACTTCTTCAACCGTAGAAAATCGATAGGTGCAAGAAATACACTCTCTTCTGCGGCGAATTGCCATCCCGTCTGTGGTGACACGCGAATCGACTACTTTTGTTTCTTTTGATTTACAAACCGGGCAGTGCATATATCTGTCTATTAGTGTTGGTAGTATAACACATTATAAAAAAAGAGCCTTCTCTAAGGCTCCTCTTTTTATATGTGCTTACATCCCCATTTTCTTTCTAATAAATGCTGGGATTTCTAGATCTTCCTCTTCATCTTCATCCACTTCTGGAGTGATTGGCATAGCGGCTACCGGTGGCTCAATTTTTCTTGATACCGGTGGAGCCGGTTTCTCTCTTACCGGCGCAAGCGGTTCATGGTCTGCTTTTTTTCTGGTAAAACTTGAGAATGTGCGCTTTGGACGTTCCGGTTCAACTTCTTCTTCCTCTTCTTCCGTTTCTTCTTCTCTGTTTGGTCTTTTCTTAAATCCTGTTCCAGAATAAAGCCCCTTTGGCCGAGTATTTGCAAAGCTTGGCCGTGGCTTATCTTCCATGAGTGATTCCATACTGCGCGGTTCATGATCTTCATCAAATCCTGTTGCAATAACGGTAATACGTAAATCTTCTCCCATTGTTTCATCAATAACAGCACCAAAGATCACACGCACATCTTCATCAGCTGAACTTGTAATAATTTTAGCAGCTTCTGATACTTCTTGCATTCCTAATGTGTTTCCACCGGTAATAGTAAACAGAATTCCTTGTGCACCATCAATTGATAATTCTAATAGCGGTGACGATACGGCAGCTTTAGCAGCAATCGCAGCTCTATCTTCTCCTGTACCGGTTCCAATTCCCATGAGCGCAGACCCTTGATTGGCCATGATCGCTTTTACATCTGCAAAATCGACGTTGATAAGCCCAGGAACAGTAATCAATTCTGAAATTCCTTGCACACCGTGCTGTAATACTTCGTCCACAATCTTAAATGCATCAAGGATTGATGTATTCTTTTCAATAATCTGAAATACCCGTTCGTTTGGAATGGTAATAATAGTATCAACACATTTTGCAAGCGCTTGATACGCTCCGTCTGCAATCCGTTCTCTTTGTGGTCCTTCAAATTCGAATGGCTTTGTGACAACAGCAACAGTAAGTGCACCCATGTCTCTTGCGATTTCTGCAATTACTGGACTTGCTCCAGAACCTGTTCCACCACCAAGTCCACAGGTAATAAATACCATGTCTGAATCTTTGATCATTTCACGAATTTCATTTTGTGCTTCTTCTGCACTTCGCTTTCCCATTTCAGGATTCATTCCAGCACCAAGTCCACGTGTAATAGTTTTTCCAATATGTAATTTATGCGGTGCGCTATTGTGGTGAAGCGCCTGAACATCAGTATTCATCACAATAAACTCAACACCACGAATGCCACTTTTAACCATTCTATCTACTGCTGCTCCTCCGGATCCTCCAACCCCAACAACTTTAATTTTTGCGAATGTTTCAATTTCTGGTTTTACCTGCGGCATACAAATTATCTTTCTGAACACTATAATTGTTCTTTTTTGGCTCTACTCGGCCACGTTTGTACATATATTGTATCCGAGTTGATTGCCTACTGTCAAGAAAAAAACCACATCCTGTGGTTCCTTTGCTAGGCTTAGTAATTTACGGAATCAAAAACTTAAATATTTTTCTCATCTGCTGGGCAACTTGTGCACCATTTACCAGTGATTTGCCACCCTTATGCCCTGCTCTGAGCGTTTCCATCGCACCCCATTTCATAAGCCCAATTGCTGTGGTATACGATAAATCATTGATTTTTTCTGTAGCACTTTGCAAATGCAGTGGATACCCATGTCCTGCATTCATACCCATATATTTTTTTGCCATTTCTACAAGTCCATGCAACTTTGCACCACCACCCGTAAATACAATTCCCGCAGGAAGTAAAGCCCGCCGATCAATCTGCATGAGTTCGTCATTTATTTTTTCAAAAATTTCTGCAACACGCGCGTTAATAATTTCTGCAACAAATTTCTTTGACACGCGTTCGCCTTCCGCACCAAATTCCGCCAAGTCAATAATATCTTTTTTTGTAAATCCTTTTGGAGAACATTCTCCGTACGTAATCTTTACGCGCTCTGCAATATCAATATCTGTTTGCAGCCCAAGCGCCAAATCGTTTGTAATATGATCAGCTCCAATTGGCACAATACCAATATGAATCATGTGCCCTTCTTCATATACCGCAACAGTTGTTGTTTCGCCACCGATATCTGCAACAACGACACCTAATTCTTTTTGCTTTTGTGTCAGCACCACATCTGAAACAGCAAGCACACCCAGCACCAAATCGTCTACATCAATACCCGTTCTATACACGGCTTTCATGATATTTTTTACATGCGGTGTTGACCCAAAAATGATTTGCGCATCTGCTTCTAATCGCACCCCTGTCATTCCTACTGGATCTTTAATCCCTGTTTGCCCATCCACACAATAACTTTTTGGTAATACGTGTAATACTTCAAAATTTAGAGGCGACGTAATTGTTTGCGCCGATTCCACTACTCGAAGGACATCTTCTCCTGAAATTTCTCCGTCTTGTTTTGCAACAGCAACCGCACCGCGACTTTCTTGAAACAATACCTGTGTACCATTAATACCAACCCACGCTGTTTCTATTGGCGCACCAATAAGTCGTTCAATATCTTCAAGCGCATGTGCAACAGAAGATACTGCTTCTTCAATTGAAGTAATAGATCCCTTTGCAACACCATTTGAATCAACTTCTGCGGTAGCAATAAGCTGTACATCTGGGCCGAGTTCTTTGTCTATAGAAGCTTGTCCAACGGCAACACGAATAGACGTAGAACCAATATCGATTCCCGTCACAATGTGTGATTGTTTTCTTCTTCCTGCCATAGAATTGCTCATTGTAAGCAAAGAATACAAGTTGTACTCAAGCCCACATATTGTACCATTATTTGCGTATTAGCTCAATTATCATCACCGTGATGTGCGGGAGAAAAATAAGCATTCCAATAATGAGCGAAAAAAATGATCCTACTAGTACAGCCCCAGCTAGCATGTCTTTTACGGCTTCAACCTGATAAGAAAGCCTCGGTTTTAGTACATCTAAGAAGCGCTCTAAGGCGCTATTTACTACTTCTAGCGTTAAGACAAATGCAATAAGCATGAATACCACAATAGTCTCCATCTTTTGCAAGGGAAACACAATAACCCCAGCAAGTGCTGCAAGGCCAAAGATAAGCTGCATTCTAAAATTTGCTTCGGTAACAAATACCGTATGTAGTCCACGCATTGCGTGACGCATGCTTGTATATAATCGATTATCCATAGAGCTGTGCCACATACTTTTCTTGAAGCGGAAACATGATTGCAGCCTCTTTTTTTGTCATGTGATCGTATCCGAGTAAATGCAACGTTCCATGCACCATCATGCGTGTCAACTCTTCCTTAAACGACACGTTGTGTGTGTTTGCTTGTCTACGGATTTGCGCAATGGAAATAAACATATCGCCAAAGTCTGTTTCTCCTGGCATCACCATCCCCTCTTCCATGGCAAAAGACAAGACATCAGTTGTTTTATCTTTCCCTCTGTATGTCTTATTGAGTGTGCGCATTCGCGTGTCTCCAATAAGTGAAACACTCACACTTCCCTTCTTTTTTTGTTTTTTTAACACATGCAAAACACTCTGAACAATATATGTGCGCGATACACCTATCGGTGATCTGAGCGTTGAGAAAACACTACATTCCATACTTATTCGAAAGCCGGAGGAAGGGCTTCCTCACTAGATGTAACGATCACCTGATCCCCAGATTCTCCAAATAATAACGGATCGAATTCTTCTTCTACATCGTCTTCTGATTCTGACTCATCGTCTTCAAATGTTGTTTCTTCTACTCCATCTTCTGCTGCTGGTGCGGTACTTTCTTCTTCAATTACTGGCGTTGATGTTGCTGGAAGCACTTCTTCAACTGCTGAATCTGCAGTTGGTACTGGTACCTGCTCAGGCAGTTGTGCAGAAGCATCTGCCGGCCTAAAACTTTGCCATACCATTTCCATCACTGTTGGGTATACAAATCGATCAGTAATTCCTTGCATATACATCAGCACGTAAATTCTTGTTTCGTCTACAACAAGTGCTACTCGATTATCATTTCTTACGTATACCGGCACAGAAAATCGATTTGTTTTTTTGTCATATTCTTGCAACTTTTGAGCTGTTGCTTCTGCGGCAAACCACTGCACAAACGTTTGCCCCGCTTCCATAGTATATGCTGAAATCATTACGTAATCACCCGTCACAGCATTAATAAGTACATCATTCGCATATGAATCTACGGCATCTAACTGCCATCCCACTGGATAATATAATCGATACTTCCATGTTGGATTGACATATTCACGCGCAAGCCCAGAATCGATCAGTTTACTTGGCGCACCATTTTTAGGTGAATATAAATTGCGCACTTCTACGCCATCAACATATCCGTCAGCATCTGAATCTTGTGATCCACTATCAGTATTGAAAATTTCTTCTTCTAAATCGGTTAATCCATCAGTATCTACGTCTACTGCCGGCGCTAAAAACGAACCCGGAAATGTGAGTGACGGTCGTTTTGTTACATCAATCTCATCTTCTATTGGTGTTGTCGTTGGTACAACAATAGGAGGCAAATCGATTGGCTCTGTAATTTTCGGTGCGGGTACTACCGTGCGCGTTTGTTCTTCTTGCACTACAGGGGCTATTGGCGCAGCTTTTGGTGTAAAAATAATACCAGCCTGCCATAAATAGTAGCCAACAATACCTAAAATAAGCAAGAACACGACGACTCCACCAACAATGAGCTTTGTTTTGGGGGTTTGTAATTGTACCGGCATTGGACGCGCTTTTGTTGCCGCATGCGGATCTACAGGCGCCTGCAAATCTTTCAGCTCTGGCTTTTTGATAGGTTTTTTTATTGCAGGAGCGGCAGAAGTTTTTTTATCATGATAAATAACCGGATCTTTTCCGCCATAAAAAGCATCCGGCATTGCTTGTACGGGTACGTCTGGCAGCTCAGGAGCTGCTGATTTTTTTTTATCTTTTTTTTCAAACATGTGAAAAGGTTACCCTGTACACACAGCCATCTGTGTGAGGAGATCTTTAAGGAAATCTGCATAGACATCTTGGCCTTCCACCGTGTCCACCTGCCAATGCAGTGGATCAAGTGCAAGCGCATACCCATCTCCCGGCTCAACTGGTAATGTAATACCCTGCACTGAATACAAGAAAATTGTTTTCGACATAGCTTCTTCTTTTTGCGCGTCTGTGCAAGAGTTTGCATTTGCTAGAGCGCGTAAACGTGTCTCAACAGTTGCCGAAAGTGCAACATCTTCGGTCTCTCCTTCCGCAGTTTCTTCTTCTCCCATTTCTTCTGAAGATGTGGATACCTGTTCTACCATTTTTCCTTCATCTGAAGCGGCAAATGGAGGAACAGCAAATCGTCCAGGGCCATTTGGATTATATCCTGCTTTTACTTCTGCCCCATCCAAATACCCATCTCCGTCAGTATCTGGATTTGTTGCATTTGTTGACCAAATAAGTACCTCATCTCCGTCAGAGAGCCCATCATCATCAGTATCCCATAGTTCAGGATCTGTTCCTCCTCTGATTTCTTCTTCATCACTTAAACCATCTTCATCAGTATCTGAAGGCTCACCATACAGAATCTGCTCATCCAAACTCTCTTGTCCTACAATATCGGGAACGGTAATTGTAGAACCTTCGTCAATTTGATCAGTAGGATCTTCTGGGACTGCTGGTTCATTGTTTATTACCGTTGGAACAAATGAATCGCTCGGTGTCTCTGAGCTACTCTGTACAAGTCTGTACACAAACCACCCACCTGCTCCCAAAATAGTAGAAACAATAATAATGATGATAATGGTCATGATGCCTCTGCTGAGGGTCGGCTCTTTAATAGTATATTCCCCTCTTGGTACATGCGGCGCTTCTCCTGCCAATCCTGTAAGATCATCTCCTTGCGCTGGCATGCCCGCCGCTGTTGCTGCGCGCTCTACCGGAGGAGCGGTAATAACGGTAGGTTCTGGTTGTGGTTTTGACGGAATACTTGCTGCCATTGGATCTGGCGGAAGCGTAGCCTCCACAGGCTGTTTTGGACGCAAAATCCCCGCACCAAGTGCAGAAGATCCTACCGCTTGCGGTGGTTCTGTTTGCAGTGGCGCTTGCACGACCGGTTCCGGGCGAGCAGATACAGGTTCTGGTTCTGGCATCTGTGCTGGATCAGCAGAAAGTGGTGGCAGAGCTGGAGCTGCACCTACTGGATTCATAGCTGAAAGCATCTGATCCGTCGGTTCAGAAACTGCTGGTGCATCTGGCATCGCAGCAAACATGTCTTCGGGCTCCCCAATTGGGAGATTTGGTGGCGCGCCAGCTGGACCGCCTCCTTGTTGTTTATTATCGTCAAACATACCTACTATTAGACGTGATTAGAGGGTCAATTCTCCTTCCCCAAGTGGATTAAATCCTTCAGAAATTTCATAGGCGTCTGGGAAACCATCACCATCAGTGTCAGCTTGCAATGGATCGGTCTTCCACGTCATTATTTCGGCTTTATCACTAAGTCCATCGTTATCCGTATCCATATTCAAAGGATCTGTTCCGCGAGTTTTTTCCTCTTCATCAGTAAGCCCATCACTGTCTGCATCATTTATATTTGCGGGTGCTATCATGCTTTCAACCTCTTCTTCTGTAAATCCAGGTCCTAATGTTTCGTATGTAGGCTGTTCTACTTTTTGCACCTGCTCTAATCCTTCATCGATTGGAATTATTACTGCAGGCGGTTCTTCTGCCTGTTTTGAGCAGCCAAAACCTAATACGCTCACAAGCGCAAAGCAGAATAGAATTTTTACTATGTTATGCATATAGCATTAGTATATCATATTATCGAGGTGGAACGTCTACCCGTCCTCTATTTCTTGCTTCTTCTGGAAGTGCCGCCGGAGCATCATCTCCATCATCTGCAAATTCAGCTTCTGGACCACCCCATATACCACCAAATCCGTTCGCATTGATCTCACCGAGTAATGCATCTTCATCCAACTCTACTTGCAAATTATTTGCCCAACCACCTCCTCGTTGCAACGCTCTTTGAATATTACTCATAACATTATTTCCACCATACTGTTCTTCTAACATGCGCGCCAATATTGGACTTATCCCATTTCCGGTCAAACTTGCGTGCATGTTATCTTTGATTTTATCAAAATCAGTAGCAATCATTCCTGAACTGTATGGCTCAGAAAGATCTCCATCTCCCTCATCTGTTGGCAGCCATTGGCGCACCTGCTCTATATCAAATGCGACATCATCACCCGCTCCGCGCTTAATGAGATTAAATACATGCCAGTATTTTGCAGAACTATTTCCACTGATTTCAGCATCACTTAAGTGAAATGTAGCTATTGGAGGGTACAAAGAATGCTCTGGAACTTGACCTGGGAAGTATCTATACACTTCTACTGTGACATCTGCATCTAAATACTGCTGAATTGGTGGCTGGGCATTATCTACACCGCGCGCTCCAACTCCAACAAAAATACCAAAGGCTGTATTCTCTTCTATTTGATTTGAGAGTGTATTAATTGTTTGCGATTGTGTCCGAATCACATTTCCGTGATTTGCTCTATGCACGAATGTTCCATTTACCATATCACAAGTATCTCCTGCAGGATGCCAATATCCTTCGCTTACACCTGAAGCTGGATCGACAAACCGCCGCATGTCATCACAAATTGTTCTATTTCCTAATGCTGAAGTTAAACGAGACACTGAATCATCCCATACTGGCCCAGCACCAGAATAATATGAAAGAAGCGGAAAGGTCAGTCCTCTTTCTTGTTCTGCCGTTGTCCATGTTACAACTATTCTAAACTGCCCTGGAGGAATAGCAGGAGAGAGCACCAAATCATGACTCAAAATCCTCCCTTCTCCGTTTACCGAATAGTCAAACGGCCCCAAGAGTGGAGGTCTTCTTCCGTTTGGATTAGGGTTTGGTTCTAACGTCTCTATTCCTGTCTGCCCACTACTACTTCCAACACCTCTATACAGCGCTCCTACACCATAGTAATCATCCCCACTTGTTCCATCTTTTGCATCAAAAATATCACTGATCTGCCGTTCATTGAAAAATACGGCATATCTGTCTGAACACTGCTGCGCAGTAATCAGTCGCTTGTCTGCATCTACAACATCTTGCCCCAACAATTGCATCTCTCCATTTTGTTGAAATGGTGCAGGCTCCCCAAAATTAAATACATCTCTATTCCAAACATTATCAGTTCTCATCATGAATTTTGGTCTGAGTTCCTGAAGCCACGTCTGATAACCGTCAAAATCCATACCAGCCATCGGATTCACAATCCGTGCATGAGGAATAGCACCAGGCCCGTTTACTAATCCACAAGA
>JABIFP010000025.1 GCA_018650645.1 Candidatus Magasanikiibacteriota bacterium
CGCTTTCTTTAAAGGATGGCTGCTTCTAAGCCAACCTCCTGGTTGTATATGAATCCTCACCATCTTTTACACTTAGCAGTAATTTAGGGACCTTATTTGGCGATCTGGGCTGTTTCCCTTTCGACTATGAAGCTTAGCCCCCATAGTCTAACTTGCATGCTTTAACTTCCGGTATTCGGAGTTTGATTGCGGTGGGTACGGCGAACCGCCCCAGCCACATCCAGTGCTCTACCCCCGGAAGGAACACATACAGCTAGCCCTAAAGCTATTTCGAGGAGAACCAGCTATTACTGAGTTCGATTGGAATTTCTCCGCTATCCACAGCTCATCCCCGCGTGTTGCACGGCGCGTGGGTTCGGTCCTCCAGAATGTTTTACCATTCCTTCAACCTGGCCATGGATTGCTCACTCAGTTTCGGGTTTATTCCATGCGACTTTGACGCCCTATTCAGACTCGGTTTCCCTTTGGCTTCGCACCATAAGCGCTTAACCTTGCCACATAGAATAACTCGCAGGCTCATTCTTCAATAGGAACACTGTCACCCAGGACGAACCTTGGGCTCCAGCTCTTTGTAAGCATATGGTTTCAAAAACTATTTCATCGCCCTCTCCGGGCTACTTTTCACCTTTCCCTCACGGTACTTGTTCACTATCGATCACAAGACGTATTTAGCCTTACCGCATAGTCGCGGCAGATTCAGACGGGGTTTCACGTGTCCCGCCCTACTCAGGAATACACCTACTCTTTTATATACATATTTTGATTACAGGGCTATCACCTTCTTTGGCGTTCCTTTCCAGGAATCTTCATCTATACAAGAATATATCGGAGCCCAGTCTAACAGATAACTGGCAATGCATCCTACAACACCTAAATCGCAACGGTCTGTCCTTTAAGGAAAAACTCTATCAACATCCGAAGACATTTCAATCGTAAATCCAACACGATATAGGTTTGGGCTGTTCCGCTTTCGCTCGCCGCTACTCACGGAATCGACATCAACTTTTCAGTGCGAATAGCAGTTCCCTATAAATAGAGAAAAACTATTCGCTCAGAAAAAGAAGATGTTTTATTTCTTTCTATTCCTCTGGTTACTGAGATGTTTCACTTCACCAGGTCTTCCTCAATGCGCTATGTATTCACGCAAAGATAACTGGGCATTACCCCAGCTGGGTTCCCCCATTCGGAGATTCCCGGATCAAAGGTTGCTTAGGACCTCCCCGAGACTTATCGCACCTTGCAACGTCCTTCATCGTCATCTTGTGTCTAGGTATCCACCATATGCTCTTAACACTACAGAAACACGCAAATGTGCTTCTGCATTGATAGCATTTATATGTTTGTTTACTTACATTTATTCTATTCTCGACTGAATTGTAATGAGCATTTTGAGATCTCATTACGACCTCACCTTGCTGCAGAAGTATTTCTTCTTGCACGTCTCGTGAGATAATAATGAGTTTTGAATTTGGAGTTTAAAAAAACCGCTGCCAAGCGGAAATATTGCTCGGACCAACACTGGAATTTAGAGAGTTGAAATAGACATTTGTGACAAGCTGTAACGAATATTGTTCTCTTTTTTCCAGAGGTCCACTGTGGGCGCCGAAGCTATAAAGCGAAGGCGTCAACTGTATTGGACGTGGCCCGTAAGGGGTTGTGTCTGTTTGTTTGATTTGTAACGCTCCGATATTATATAGAGGTTTGTAGTTAGTGTCAAGCATGGCTGTGGGGATATGTGGATAACAGCGAAATTTTGTTTATTTAAGCACTTATTGTACTCTATCTATATACTCATTCACCTGTTTTATATTGTATGTACAAAATCACTATTATTGCCGTTGGAAAGATTAAAGATGCCTATTGGAAGGATGCAGAAAACGAATACCTCAAACGATTACAGCAGTACGCCAAAATGGAGATTATTGAGCTCAAAGAAGAAGCTTTTACTTCTACCAATGAACGAGCTGCTATTCAAAAGAAGGAGGCCGCACTTATAGAAAAACATATTCCACAAGGAGCACGCGTCATTGCCCTTTCTGAAGACGGAAAAACGTATGACTCAATAGCCTTTGCACAAACACTTGATCAGCTTGGGCAACGCGGTGATCATATCGTGTTTATTATTGGTGGCCCGCTTGGTGTTTTTCCTGAATTAAAAAAGCGAGATCTTTCTATCTCACTTTCTCAATTAACGTTTCCGCATCAAATGGTTCGCCCAATGTTAGCAGAACAAATTTACAGAGCGTGCACTATTTTGAAGAAGAAGCAGTATCACTATTAGTCTTTAACACTGTTCGAGTATTTGTCGATAGGTCTGCCATACTATGATTTTTTTTGAAAAAGAAAAACCAAATCGGCTCAAATATTACAATGCCTGAAAAGTATGTCCACTGTCGTTCCATACTTTTTTTATAGCTGATTGGGTTTCCCTGCGCATCTACCACTATCAATTTACAAATGCGTTTTCCAATTCCTGCACCATGCACTCCGTCACGAAGGACAATGTACAGTGGCATAAATAACATTGCAGGGACAAGTAGATATTTCCAAAGCGATTCGTTCCAAGAAATAAGCGGTATTGCAATGAATACCATGGGTACAAACATAACGACAAAATCAATCAGAAACGCAAACAGTCTTCTTATTGCAAATGGCCAATTTCTTTTACTCATACTTATTTATTTAAAACGGCAATAGTACTGCCGCCAGAAGATTCTTGTTCAAAGGCTAACACCATTGGATTTTTTTTAAGCGCATTATGCGTTGCTTGTTGCATAACCCCACTACCAATGCCGTGAATAATTCTGCAGTGCTGCTCGCCCGCTTGATGCAGTGCAAATAGTTCACTTTCTAACTCTTGCATGGCAGAAAATACCTCGTGGTATTCGTGTAGATCTATTTCAGCTGCATTCGCATTTATAGATGCAGCAAAGAGTGCCATCTTCATACTTATTTTTCTGTTAAAAAGATGTCAGCATTTCGAATTTCAGATACCATTCCAGAAGAATCTAATTTTGCTTTCATGTTATATTCGCCCGTTGCCGTTGGCACAAATTCTCCAATTTTTGCGCTATAACGTTCTGTGGTTTTTCCACCAATTGTTTTGCTCACTTTATTTACGGTAGTATTTGCTTGCTTTGTCCATAACCCCGATCCAGTAGAAATTCCAGCGTCTTTTGAGGAAAAATTTACCATAAACTTGAAGGCATCAAGTCCCCCATATGACACATCCATGTCTGTCCAAATAGCATACACTTTTCCTTCTTCTAGCATTACTGTCACCGTCTCTGAATAGTCTTCACTATGTTCTGAAAGCTTGTCTACATCAACGCGAACAAGTTCTTCTCCCATAAGTAAGCTGCAGCCAGAAAGAAAGAATAACGAAATTGAGATCAGCAAGATTTTTTTCATATTTATGTGTTAGACCATTTTTTAGGCGGATTATCAAAGGTAATAATTGGTGTTTCATTTTTCATAACTTCTGGCGGAATCCCCAGCTCTTCTTTATAAATACTGCTTACTTCACAAAACTTCGCATCTTGGTAATCAAAACCGATTTTTTCTGAAACTAATTTCACATCAGCTTCTGCCATTCCCTCTACTTCTACATATGGTCGAAGGCCTGGCCAGGTATCAATCGTAATATCTACACCGTCTAATACCCACTTTTCCCGGAGTGTTTCTTGATACGCTTTTTTTGGCGCCCCAATGGCCTGTAAAAATGCAGACCCCTTTTCAAAAGAATCGATAGTCAGCTCAACCTCTTTTTGATCTTCAATCCTGTCGCCATTTACTACTTTGATACTCATGGTAATTTTATCTGCCTCTTGTCGAACACGAAGCCACCCCCCTTCAATAGGAATTGGTGTGTGAAATACATCCCGCTTCTGCATATATTCAGGATGCACCAGTGTTGCACCAGCATCTTTTAATCGAGTTCTACATTCATCCTTATCTACCCCCAAAAAAGTTGCTTCAAATTCAATTTGCATAGTACTAAAGAGTATAACACACTTAAATAACGAGTGATGTTAGCGTAATAATAGAGAGCTGTCAATCTATATAAATCTGGTCATATCCCTTGACAATCCCGCTATTTTCTGCTACATTCGTATATCGATATTTGGCCCATTGTCCTTGTATGAGGATAGCGGGCCGAATATGGCATACACACCGACGGCCGAATGGCCTGAGAGAGAGACATCATGCGCCGATTTGCGCTGATGATCGTTACCCTGCTGAGCATGCTCCCGACCGGAGCGAGTTCGCAGATTCACAAGGACAACCCTGCGCTGAATGCTGCCAAGGTAGCTTCCAAGCAGGCCAAGCCTGAGCTGACCCCCACCGCCAAGGAGCTCGTCTCCAAGGGGATGTGGCCCGAAGGGTCCACTCCTTGGGCGGGGTACTTCTACATGGCCACGGGCGCTCGGATTTTCCCGGGAGACGCCAACGGGCGGATCTTCGAGTGGAGCTTCCTGAAAGTGGACGAGACGTTCGAATCCTCGCTCAGCTTCCATGGCCTCTTCCGCACTCCGCGGGTGCAGCTCAAGGAAGCGGATGTCGCGACGCACTGGTTCGTCACGATCCAGAGTGAGAACGGCTGCGCATGGAGGTTCACCTTCCAGCGCTCCAGCAATACCCCTGCCGGCTACACCAACGTCACCATCCCGGATGGACGGACGCTGGAAGTCGTTCGCTACGAGCAAATGACCGGTACCGAGACGTTCCAGAAGTTCTGCCCCAGCGGCACCGGTCGCTGAATCCCCCGCGTGTGGGCGGGGTAAACAATAAGGAGGCGAACCGCATCCGCGGTTCACGACTCTGCCACACCAGAGTCTCGCCTGTTTGATCAGAAGCAATTATGATTAAACAAGCAAAAACGAGCAATCAATGATTGCTCGTTTTTTTTTGTGCCGCGGGAGGGACATCTCACTCGGCACTTCGTGTCCTCTTGTAAAAACCTTCAGGTTTTTCCAGCTTTTCCTCCACATGTAAGGGGCTCCGCCCCTTACCATCCCCTGTTCGAGTCCCTTCTTCTGGTATCAAAAAAAAGAGAAACAGATTACATCTGTCTCTCTTTTTTATTGGTGCCGCGGGAGGGACTCGAACCCTCACGCCCGAAGGCACTGGTTCCTAAGACCAGCGTGTATACCAATTTCACCACCACGGCTTGTATGCAAGCAGTGTACATCGATTTGTTTTCTCTGTCAATGATATATCCACAACAAAAAGAGCCGCATATTGCGGCTCTTTTTTGCTTCACTCTTTTTACACTTCAATAACCACAGGTAATACCATTGGCCTTTTCTCTGTTTTACTAAACAGGAATTGTCCAACCTTATCACGCAGGTCATTTCGGATTTGATTGGTGTCTGCCCATGTTGCTGGGTCAGATGCCACAATCATCTTTTTTACTTTATCACGAAGGTCTTCAATAAGATCCTTGTTATCTTTCAAGAAAACAAATCCACGTGAAATAATATCTGGATTTTGAATCATTCTACCAGTCTTGGTATCGATAGTTGCAATAACTACTACCATTCCATCTTCTGCAAGCACCTGACGGTCTCTGAGTACCACGTGCTGCATGTCAGTCACTCCAAGACCATCTACAAACACATACTCACTTGGCGCTTTTTCTTTCAATACTTTCAATCCTTTTTTTGTTGCATCGATAACGCTTCCGTTATCTGGCACAATAATATTGTCTGCATTGAAATCATTTTCTTCAATAGCAAGTGTCTTTGCTTCTTTCAAGAAGAAGTGATTTCCATATACCGGAATGAAGTAATCTGGTTTTGTTTGATCAATCATCTCTACAATATCTTGTCGAGTTGAATGCCCAGAAATATGTACATCCATAATGTCACCATGCAAGACATGATCACACTGACGATAAATATTATCTTTTAGTCGTTGAATGCTTCGTTCATTTCCAGGAATCACTGAAGAAGAGAAAATGACGGTGTCAGATTTTTTCAATTCAATATGTCTGTGGATTTTATTTACCACACGCATAAGTACTGCGTTTTCTTCTCCCTGCGCTCCAGTACAAATAACCACAACTTGATTATCTGGGTATCTGTGCGCTTCTTTAATATCAATCATGATGCCCTTAGGCTCTTTGATGTATCCAAGTTTCTTTGCAATTTCTACATTCATTTTCATTGAGTATCCATCGAGGGCTACTTTCTTTCCAAGCTTTGCCGCAGCATAGATAACCCATTTTACTCGCTCTACCTGAGAAGAAAACGTTCCAATAATCGTTCGCCCTTCTGCTTTTGCAAGAATTGCGTACAAATTTTTGTACATTTCTTCATATGTTCCATGACGATTGTTGTTGAGTGACCCCAAACTCTCAAGCATCAAAATTCTAGGACTTGGTAACTTCGCCAATTCAGTATACTTAAGATTTGTTTTCCCTTCCGTATCTCTTTCCATTGTCCAATCACCTGGATGGATGATCGTCGCTTCTGGAGTTTCAATCGTTACCCCCATTGAGTCCATGATTGAATGTTCTACTTGGAAGAAACCAATCTTCATTTTTCCGAGTTTGATTTTTTCATTCAAATTTCCAACGCGAATCACTTTTAGATTCTTAGCGCTTCCCTTTTTGTAATCTTCTTGTTTATGTTTTACGAGTGCCAGTGTTAAATCACGTGCAACAATCGCTGGATATCCAAGTCTATCTAAAAGAAATGGAGCAGCACCAATATGATCAAGATGACCATGGGTGAAAATAACTCCGCGAATATTCTTTTCTTTCCCTTTGAGGTACCCGATGTTTGGAATAATTAAATCAATTCCAGGCATGTCTTCTTCTGGGAACTGTAATCCCATATCGATGATCACAATATCATCTTCGTATTCAAAGATGGTCATGTTGCGCCCTACTTCTTCACATCCTCCAACTGGAATAATACGAAGTGCTCCTTTTTTAATAGCAGGTACACGATTCTTTGATCCTGGTGATCCTAGTTCGTCAGCATTTTGCTTTGCTCCAGGAGTTCCTCGAGTTGGACGTTTTGGTGGTCGTTTATGAAGTTTTGCGGTTGGCGCATGTGCGCGTCCTCTTCCTTTTGGTCCACCTGTTTTCTTTGGTCCTCTTGAAGAACCATGTTTTGGAGCCCCCTTTTTAGGAGCTGCAGAAGCAGCTTTTGGTGCTGCACCTCGTCTTTTTGATGCGCTATTTCTTCCTACTCCAATTGAAGAAGCCGTTCTGCCACGCGGAGCAGGTTTAGATCTGTTAGTTTTCTCTGTCATATCACTTTTCTGTTGCATCCGATGAATGATGCCGTCATTTGCATGTGCAAAAATTAAATAAGGATGGAACTCATCACTATTCCAGCTGAATTTTGTTTGGACAAGACTAGTGTCTTACCTACATGCGCTCAGAAGAGGAATCGAACCTCTCACTCATCCTGCTGAGCTTTGTTGCAGCTTTTTATTGCCACTTCCCTTTTGTTTTAATATACCATTTGTGAACATCCGCAAATCTATCTGCCGGATGAAATACTCTCTCTACGGTAAATCCTTTAATATCATCAACCGTAGCATATCTATATACCGGTGTATGCAAAAAGATTGCCGGTCGGTCTTCTAGAATTGTATCCTGGAGTTGAACATATAACTCCTGCAACTGCTCAGCACTATCGGTTTCTCTTGCCTTTTCAAGAAGTTCATCGACACTCCGGTTTACGTACTGAGAGAGGTTAAGCCCAGGGTATGCAACTTGCGTTGAGTGCCAAAATGGGAATTGATCTGGGTCTGAACCCACAATTACGCCATATAGAAGGATATCGTAGTCACGCTTTTTTAACACATCTTTAGAGATTTGTCTAGGGTCAACAGTGGAAATAGTCGTTTTTATGCCTAATTCTTGCCAAAAACCAGCGATAAGCTGTGCTGCCTGCGCGTACTCATCAGTCTGCACAGTAACAAGGCTCAGTTCTATAATATTATCATCTTCATCCACTCTATAAAAGGTCTGCGCTTCATGAATTTCTTGATCTAGGATGGCGTCAACTTGCGCCAACTGCTCATCTACCGTAGGACCAATATCTTCTACTACCGGTTCAGGAGCGACTTCTTCCGTTGTTGTTGCTGTTTCTTCGTCTTCATTTTCTTCAACCTGCGCTACTTCTGCAGTTGACGTAACAATACCACGCTCTTGTATTAATGCAGCTCTTCGCTGTTTTCTATACTCTTCAGCAGACAGTCTATCATATTTTTCGTCTAATAGCTCATTTGCTTTTACAATAGAATATGGTGTTGTTGTAACCGATTCGGTATACCCAGGGAAGCCTGCCAAAATTGGCCCTTCAATAATTTCGCCTTCGCCTTGCAAACTTTCTCGTAAAATTCTGCGTTTATCAATGGCTAGCGCAAGTGCTTCTCTTAAATCGTCTTCTTCAAGAATCGATTGATGTGATGGGTTGAAAAAAAGTGCTGTATATTGTGGTAATTGCAACGTATGCACGGTAATATGTTTGCGTTCAACTTTTGAAGCAAGATGCGCTGGGACAAAATGAATCCCATCAACTTTTTGACTTCGGAGTGCCTGAATGGCCCCAACATCTGGATCATCATACACGCCAAAAAACTGGAATATGACCTCGTCAATATATGGAGTACCCAAATGATACTGTTCGTTTTTTTCTAATTCATACCGAGAAATAAATCCTGTCTGATCTTTGATCAATTTTTTAAAGACGTATGGTCCAGAACCAACCGGTTGCAAATTACTTTGTGCTAATCGAATTCGTTCAGCTGGAATATTTTCCCAAATATGTGCAGGTAAAATACCCACAGTTAAAGAACTCAAAAATGGTTGGAACGGTTCCTGAAGAGTAAACGAAATGGTCTGCTCATCAATCACTTCTACCAGAACACCTTGGAAACTCACATACAAAGGACTTCCCACATCCTGATTTTGGATCAAATCAATGGTAAATGCAATATCGCTAGCAGTGATTGGAGGACCGACCTCTTTTTTTGTTCCGCTATGCCAAGAAATATCTTGCCGCAGTTTGAATGTGTATACTTTTTTGTCTTCACTCAATTCATACGAGTCGGCTAAATCCGCTACTAATTCCTGATTCGCATCAAATCGCATAAGCCCACTGTACATAAGACGAGCTAAATCCACATCTACATCATTCAGACTCGCAAAGAGCGGGTTAATAAGTTGTGGAGCACCCACAACAGCTTCTACATATCGTCCACCTTCTTTTGGCACCTGTACTCGATTCCCATCGATAACATTTACCCCCAGCCAAAGACATCCGGCCAGAAGCCCCCAAATAGCTAAAGTAAAGATTCGCCTTTCTTTATCACCAAGAACTTTTTTTACATGTCTGAGTTGGTGCCACGTTGGTCTTTTCTTCCCGTGGATACCACGAAGAACCGTAAGATCATGATTTGAACCAACTAAAGGCTTTGCTTTTTTTGTCGTTTTCGCAAGATGCTGCGAAAAAAATGATTTGAAGGACACAAGAATTGCTCAAGAGTTAATCTCCCCTGAGAATAACAGACTAGATGAAGAAACTTGATGCAGCAAGGGCAAAAAAGATAATCGCCAATGCAATAGTTACTTTGTGAAGAAAAAGGTCTACCCCTCTTCTTGTTGAAACTACTTGCCCACCAGATCCACCGAATCCAGCACCAAGCCCAGCTCCTTTTTGTTGAATCAAAATTACCGCAACCAATGCGACAGATACAATCATTTGTACAATATTCAATATAGCTTCCATACTAACATTAAGGAAAATAAATCTTTCGTGAGGAAAGTATAGGCAATAACCCTAAATTAATCAAGAGAAAACCCTTATACTTGGCTTATTTTAGCAAAATATTAGGGGCATCCGGTTGATTTCTTTACACTTCAGAATATATGACCTCCATTTTCCACAGTACTCCTGTCCCCTCATTCTATTGACATCCCCACATTCTTTTGGTATATTTTGCCCACTTTAGAAACTGATTTCATTGATATGAAAAGCGACATCCACCCACAAGTAAATAATGTAGTATTTGTTGACACCTCTTGCGGTGCTGAATTTATTACTACTTCAACCCTCAAAAGCGACGAAACTCGCGTTGTTGATGGTGTTGAGCACATGGTTATCAATGTAGAAATTTCATCTGCATCTCACCCGTTCTATACTGGTAAGCAAGTACTTCTTGATACTGCTCGTCGTGTAGAGAAATTTGAAAAACGTGCAGCAAAGCAAGCAGAAGCAGCAGAAGTAAGAAAAGGAAAGAGAGCAAAGGCTGCTAAGCGCGCAGAAGACACGGCTGAAGAAACTACTGAAGCGCCAAAGGCTAAAAAGAAAAAAGCTCCAGCTGCAGAAGTTGCAACTGAGGAGGCTCCTGTAGTGGAAGAAGCAAAAGTAGAAGAAGCGCCAGCTGAAACTACTGAAGCAGAAACTCCAGCAGTAGAAGAACCTAAGGCTGAGGAAGAAAAGCAAGCGTAGCGACGCACATATAAAGGCAGTCCTCATTTGGGCTGTTTTTATTTACTCTTGCCGATTACCAGAATACTTAGTACACTGACAGCATCATATGCTTCCAAAATATTCAAACATTTTAGAAATATTTCGCCAATTCGAAGCTGATTTACAAAATCCAGCTATTATTAGTGATGTAAAAAAATTGACCAAGATATCTCAAGACTATGCAGAGATGAAAGATACCGCGGCACATATCATGCAGCTTGAAAAAGCAGAAAAGAATCTTGCAGAAACAACTGAAATGCTCGCAAGCGATATTGATGATGAGATGAAAGCAATGGCAAAAGAAGAATTGCAAACATTGAAAACGCATATTGAGAAACTCGAAGAAGTGCTTCGCCTTCAGACAAGACCTACAGATCCTCTGGACAAAAAAGATGTCATTATTGAGATTAGAGCAGGTGCCGGTGGAGATGAGGCAGCCCTTTTTGCAGGAGATCTGATGCGCATGTACATGAAGTACGCGGAATCACAAAAATGGAAGACTGAATTGATGAGTGAAAATCAAATTGGTATTGGTGGCTATAAAGAAGTCATTTTTGCTGTACGCGGACGCAATGTATATAAGGATTATAAGTATGAATCTGGAGTACACAGAGTACAACGTGTGCCAGAAACTGAAAAACAAGGACGTATTCATACGTCAACAGCAAGTGTGGCTATCATGCCAGAGGTTGAGGAAGAAGAAATAGAGATTAGACAGCAAGACCTGCGCGTTGATACATACTGCGCGAGTGGAAATGGTGGGCAAAGTGTAAACACCACATATTCAGCGGTGCGCATTACGCATACCCCAACAGGAGTAGTAGCACAATGCCAAGATGAAAAATCCCAAATCCAAAATCGTATTAAAGCCATGAGTGTGCTGCGCGCAAGAATTTTTGAAGCGCAAGAAGCAAAAAGAAAAGCTGAAGAATCTGAAATGAGAAACAGCCAAATCGGATCAGGAGACAGAAGTGAAAAAATTAGAACTTATAACTATCCGCAAGATCGTATTACGGATCATCGGATTAAACAAAGCTGGAATAATATCCCCGATATCCTGAGTGGAAACTTGGAGCCACTTATTACGGCAATTAGAAATGAAGATTACGCAAAGATGGATGCATAAAAAAACGGACCAATTGGTCCGTTTTTTTATTACTCGTGTGTATCAGTTTCTGCATTCAGTTTTTTACTCCCCTTTCTTTTTTTCATCCCAGCCTTTGGAATCTGCACATGAAACGAAGTACCCTTGTTTATAACGGACTCAAACCAAATTTTTCCACCAATCTGTTCCACAATTTCTTTAATAATATACAGCCCAAGGCCTGTTCCTTCAGTATCCTTTTCTCGCACATTATCTGCTCGGAATAGTTTTTCAAATACCCGTTCATGCTGGCGCTTTGGAATTCCATATCCTGTATCGGTGATATCAAACTGCAACATATCCTTATTCATTTGCAGCAAGATCATAACACTCCCTTTAGCTGGCGTGTATTTAACTGCGTTATTCACCAAATTATGCAGTATAATTCGTAGTAAGGTTGGATCAGCTTGAATACTTGCCTTATGCTTAAACAACGTTTTGACTAATAATTTCTTTGCCTTTATTTGTGGCGCCATTTCTTTTATTACCATCTTTATTTCTTCAACTACATCCATAAGCTTTGGATCGACAGAGAATGTTCCCAATTCTAACCTTGATACATTAAGCAGAGAATTTACAAGCGATACCATACGCTGATTTCCTGCATATATTTCTTCAATATATACTTTTTGATCTTTAGACAACTTTCCAACGTCCCCGGCCAGCAGCATTTCGGTATACCAATTAATGGTAGACAGGGGTGTTCTAAGCTGATGAGAAGCAAGTGAAACAAATTCCGTTTTCACCTTATCAACTTCTTTTTCTTTCGTAATATCACGAAGGACAATAATGCCACCAACAACTCCATTCTCTAATACAACAGGCGATGCAGTTACGGCACCAGGGAACGTAGACTTGTCTTTACGTACAAATCTACTCACAAGCGAAACTCGTTCTTGCTTTATTAATGCTTGTGCCAATGCAGATTTGTTTTTTGGTACACGGACTCCCTTTTCGTCTATAGATACAAGTACATTAGACCAAGCCTTCCCTACTAATGAGGCTGTCTTATACCCCAAAATTTGCCTTGCCGCATCATTTGCTAGAATAATACCCCCTTTCATATCAATAGCCAGTAACCCATCACCAATACTGCTTAAAATTGCTTCATCTTTTGCTTTCGCAGATGCTAAACGATTTTTTTCCTCTTCTAAATCGTCCATAATATTGATGGTAGCAGAACGCGCCTGACGAAGCGATGCCGTTTGTACCTGTGTATCTTCTAAAATATTTAGCACCGCAAGTTTTGTTTGTTTTGCCAGTTGAAGTTGCTGATCGAGCTCTTTCGTTTTATGTTCTACCTGTTCTTCTAAAGAAGACTGTGCACCAATTATTGTATCTGCCAAGCTATTAAACGCCTGTGCTAGCGCTCCCACTTCATCTTTTGATGTAATTTTTGCGCGCGCTAGGTAATTTCCATTTTGAAGCGCTAATGCCATTTGTTTTAATCGAACAATTGGGTGTGCTAAACTTTCTGATATAAATAAGGCAACAATAATTGCGATAATACCAAATATGAGGATGAAAATAATAAGCTGATTTCTCGTACTGGTCACAACACCCAAGGCCTCATCTTCAGGAACTATTTCAAAAAACACCCATCGACGCTGTTGCTCACCTGCATCAACTTCCACTGATTGATATGCTATCGCGGCATTAATTTCTGGAACAAACTGTGCCCCTCCATTATTATTCTTAAATAGATCAGTTACGTCCTTTGAAAATTCTTTATGCACAGAAAAACCCGTGTTTAAATCTGACTGTCCACCCCACTGTTTTGAGATATCTGGATGCAAAAAATAATATCCATCTTCGCTTATAAAATAATGCTTTCCTTTTTTGAGATTTGTATCATCAGTCTCCGATATAAACTGCAATAATATATCTGCTCGAATGTTAAGCACAATCAATCCAATTTGTTCACCGCTACCCTCGTCAAATACTGATGTACCATACCTAATGACGGGCTGCAGCGGAATTTGTAGTGTGGGTGGCACCCCTTCTTTGTTTAGGTCTAACTGTGATATATATAATTCTCCCTTTGCTTTTAAAAGAGTATCCTCAACATAGTACCTATCCCCCTTATACTGCAACTCTTGTTTATTAACGATATGCACGGACTCCCCATCAGAATCAACACGCACTACTTCATTTCCCTCTAGATCAATGAACCGAATCTGCGCATAGGCCTCATTAATCTCTGCGAGTGCAACAAACTGCTGTTCGAGAAGCTGCGTCCAGACGTCTACTTCCTCGGTAGTACTCTCAGCATTGCTATTGGAGCGAGCCTTATACAGTTCTTGCACTGCAGGATTTGAAGCAAGGTACAACGTATCATGTTCAAACCCCATAAGAATTTGTTCAACTTCAAATTTATGAGAAGCCGTTTCAACCATCAAGTCTGAAAGTATAGATTCGAGCACAAGACCCTTTGTTATTCGAAATCCAAAAAAACCCGAGACCATCAAAGGCACAATCGTGATCAAAAAAATGATAACTGAAATTTTCGTTGATATCTTTCGAGAGAAAATCTGAGTCTCACCTTTTTTTGTGTCTTATGTTTTTTTATCATCTTTTTTACGTTTAACTGAAGATTTTTTCTTTATCTTAAGATCCTGGTTCTCCTTCTTCAGCTGAATCATACGAAGCTCTCTCTCAATCATAGTATCATTTAGCAATTCTGCTTCTTTCAATGCTTTCTGCGTTTTTTTCCTTTCTTCAACAAGTGTTTTTGTTTGCTGCTCTACCTTTGCGTCAATATTTACTCTTGCCTGGAACAATGCTTCAGTAAAACTATCTAATAAGTTACCTAGCCCTTCAATTTCATGTTCATTATCATTATCAGATACCGGATGTGTTCCTCCACTCAAAATGTTTTTTCCTGTATGAATGATTTGTCGCAAATCTTTTCCAAGCAGTGTTCCTACAACATAGGAAACCCCTCCAAAAAAGAATATGATAAGCAAAGCCACAAGCAGAAGCTGAGAAATAAGAAATTGCGCTTGCTGGCTTATCTCATCCTTATTATATTCTGCCAAAAGACACCAGTCCATAGACGCAACATATGAATGCACACCGACAACAGGCACACCTCGATAACCTAAAAAGGTTTGTAATTTTGAATGTTGTTGTTCAAAATTATTTCTTTTAGAAAAGCAATCTTTTGCATTTTTAGTGGCTGATTCTTGAGACAAAATTGTAAGCTGATCGGGTTGAAATCTAGACGGACTAATCATTAATAAACTGCTATTCACCAAATATGTTTCCCCTGTCACCCCCCATCCTTTACGCTCTTCAAGAATATCAAATAACTCCTGCTCTTTTAATTTTCCAACAAGTACACCGACCACTTCATTATTACTATATATAGGCGTAGAGGCAAAAAGTGCTATATCAGCATCAAATTGCGTTTCTGAAATAGTATGTATATATGTGTTTTTTATCCCGTTTTCAAAAAGCTTTGTGTCAGCAAAGTCTCCTCCAAGGCTACCTACCACCGTCCCTGCAATCATTTGACCATCAGTGCTTAAAACATATAGTTCCTCGGCCAATGAAAATGTTGCAATTTTTTCTCGCCGTAAATAAGTTGATAATGCCCCTGAAGCACAATCCTCATTTTTGCTCGTTTCATCTAGTAAACACGATACTATTTTTGCATCTGCCGCTTGATCACCCATGCGCCCACGCACCAATGAAAAAAATGTTTGAATATGTTCATTTTTTACATGTGCCCCAAATGATAATTGTTCAAACGTTTTTCCTTCTATGTAATCCATCACTAATGTATAAAAAATTCCAGCACCACCAATAGTGAACACAGCCGTAAGTAAAACAAACGGAATCATTATTTTTGCGCGAACACTGAACCCTCTTTTCATACAATCACTTCTTTATATTTTTTTTGAAATCGGACAATCGTTTTTTCAACTCAATCATTTTCAGCTCACGGCCAACCATAGTTTCATTAAGCCGTTCTGTCTCAAGTGATTTCTCTTCAATAACATGTCGATCCTTATCAGCTCTTTTCAATGCACGCTCTAATCGTTCTTTGTGCCCTTCCGCTTCCCTACGCAAATGATCCGCCTCTTCTTTGGCATGCTCAAGATCAAGTGTTTTAATTCTAAGTTCTGCAGTAATATCACCCGCAAGTAACACAGCATTTGCCTTTGTTCTTGTAAATATATATAGAATACTCCCCACCAAAGATGCTACAAGCATTCCTGCTATAAATAACCATATGGGTACCATTAATCCCTGTCTTCCTACCCAAAATTGCGGGGCCTCAAGAAATGTTATCTGCCATTCTCGTCCCCCCACATCGATTGACTGTTCGCTAACATATTGTGATACATATGCTCCATAATCTACAGAGGAATATACACTGCTATTAACAATAGCATCTAAACCTAAATCATTTACTTGCAACTTCAGCATTTTAGATACAGTATCTTGCTGCATCACTCCCTGAATAAATTCCTCCAAATGCACTATGAGTAACACATACCCATCTAATGCTTCTTTTCTTTGTTCAAGCGTATGTATTGACTTTTCTGATTGATAGACAGGAAGCGCAATCATCAGTTGCTGCTCTGAATTACCGTCTACCGAAGAAAGCATGGGCACTGTTGCTCTAGCGGTATTTGTGTCTCTTGCTTCTATAAGTGCCACTTTGCGCGCTTCATGTGTGGAAAGATCATATCCAAACTCTTCCTCCCGATTGTCTTCAGAAGAAATATACGTCACCACATAATGAATATCGCTGCGAGATTCTGGATAAATTGAAAAATCTGGATATCCTTCTTCATGTAAACTGGTATCTTCTCTTACTGAAAGCTCAAACGCTTCTTTTTGTTCATTAGAAACAACTTGCACATACTCAATAGCCTGTATACCTTGTAGACGTTCATCAATAGCTAACGCTTCCACAAATGCATGCCACTCATCTCGTTCAACGGCCTCACTTGCGGCAAATAATCCCCGCAAGTTATATAACACATCCACATAATCCCCTGCCACGTTTTCTACGTGAACACGCGCTTGTGTTGCCTGCTGCTGAAACTCAAGCTGTAATATTTCATCGGCTTGCTGTTGCGCAGCACTATATAACAAAGCACTCGCCAATGCGAGCACTAAAAACGCACCAATGGCAAGCACGTTTCCAAGTACCACGGATTGCTTTGAAGCAATACGTTTTTTCATAAAAAAATATACTACAGTTGTTAGCAGTATATCATTTTTTTGTCACCTCTGCATGCCTTAATTCTTTTCTTGGTCTGTTAGTTCAACAATATGTGTATCACCAAATGTCACTTTTGTATACCAATCCTTTTGGCAATGCGGACACCGCGACTGAAATGCGATACTCCCATTTTTTTTACAATCAATATCCTTCATAATAAAGAGTACCCCTCTGCATGCTTTGCAATGCACAAGTGGATGCTCCGGATCTATTGTGGTATACGAATGATACATACTTCTTTTTTCTACGAAAAAGCCCACAAAGGAACCTTTAAAAAAGGGGTTCCTTTGCGGGCCGTAGAACCGCGGTTAATTATACTTGCTGAATCCCGAGCGTCTGCTTCACATCATCAATAATTTGCTCGAGTTTATTTGTTGCCTTTACATAATACTCTACAACTCCAAGTTTTAAGTATTGCTGCACTTTGTCATCACTTGCGGTATTTGATACCACAAATATTGGAATTGCCTGATACTGTGCTCCTGAACCCTTCAGTTTGACTACCAAATCAAGCCCACTCTCCTGCCCTAATAAATAATGATCCAGCCAAATGGCCTGGATGGTCGTGTCTTCACTCAAAGCAGTCTCAGCTTCTGCCACAGAGCGTACTCCGACAGCTGTGAGTCCTGATCTTTCAAGCTTTTGTGTAATTGCCTTTTGTAGTGGAATTTCATCTTCCACAACAAGGACCTTTGGCCCCGAATGTGATTGTGTACTCATAAGAGCATTTAGCGTACTAAATTATCAGTTCTCCCCCACATCGCCTAGTGTAACATACCAGTTTAGTGCCCGCAAATCATTTTTCAATGCTACCGAGGCTGCTTGCGCTCACCAAGTAATTGTAACTTCTCAGTAATTTGTGCCTCAACATCCACTCCACTTAATCGCGCTAAAATAAGTATATCAAAGAGCGCATCAATAATTTCTTCATGCAAATTTTGCTCACTATACTTTTCAGATCCGATTGATTCATTAAATAACTGCCGAGCTATTTCCCCAATTTCCTCTTGCAGATGAATAAAAGCATCTTCCTTACGAGGCCCCTCATTTGGTGAATGTGCCCATCGCTTGTTCACGATGACCATTACTTGATCTGTAATATTTGATATATCCATATGTATCTACCCTATCAAATTAATTATATATTGATAAGCGCTGCCGGTTTATGGTATACATGAGTGACTATGAAACATACAACCATTCTTTCCGTCCTAAAACACGCAACAATCCATATTTCACGCACAGATGCAGAAATCCTTCTTGCCACCATTCTCAAAAAGCCCCGAGAATGGATAATGAGCCACCCCGATTCCTCCGCTAGCTTTGTAAATAGGCAAGTAATGAAACGAATGGTTAAAAGAAGAAAGAAAGGACTTCCACTTGCGTATCTTACGGGTAAAAAAGCATTTTATGGACGCGATTTTCTTGTCACAAAAGATACGCTCATTCCGCGCCCAGAAACTGAGCAATATGTACCACTCGTGCAATCGATTTGTACGCCAGAAGCGATTATTGTGGATGTTGGAACAGGCACAGGCTGTATTCCTATTACATTAGAGCGCGAACAAATTGGTTCTGCACATATTGGTATCGATATTTCTGCAGCAGCACTCACCATAGCTACAAAAAATGCGACGCGATTGTCTGCAAATGTCCTTTTTCTGCAAGGAAATCTATTAGAGCCGCTTGCCATGCATGCTGCTTCTACCGATCACCTTATTATTACGGCAAATTTACCCTACTTAACAAAAGAAGAAATCCTTGCAGAGCCTACAATTGCGCATGAACCACGTTTAGCACTTGATGGCGGAGCAAATGGTGTTGCACTCTACGAGCACCTCCTTATGCAAGTAAAGCAATATAAAGAGCGGTCATCTGTCCGCATTGACGTCATTATGGAAATAAATCCGCACCAGGTACAAAACATGCAAGCACTCTGCAAACGCATTATTTCTACTGGCCGCATTTCCATTCATCAAGACCTTCCAAAGAAAGATCGATTTGTTATGCTCACGGTTGCATAACTATCCCCACTATTATTGTTAGCCAAAAGACGATACAATCTATAGACTATATTATTGCCTCATTATGAAAAAGACTCGTATTGTTATTGTAGGTGGAGGGTTTGGCGGTATTAATACGCTTAAAGAACTTCACAAAACGTATCACGGTGATACAAATGTGGAAATTTCTTTGGTAAATAACACCAACTATTTTTTGTTTACCCCCCTACTGCATGAAGTTGCCACAGGAGGAATCAACCCAGGAAATATTGTAGAGCCAATTAGAAAAGTACTCGGGTGCTGCCTAAAACAGTTCGTTGTAGGAGAAGTAACTCGCATTGATACTGAAAAACAAGAAGTACACACGACCCATCGTTCGCTTCCGTATGATATTTTGGTACTTGCTCTTGGGTCTAAAACGGTTTTTTATGGCTGCCCCGGAGCAGAGGAACATTGCTATACATTAAAATCTCTTGATGATGCACTTGCACTGAAAAGACGATTTATTTCTCAGGTAGAATGTGCAATTCATGAAAAAGACGAAGCTAAACGTAAAGCAATGCTCCATTTTTGTATTATTGGAGGCGGACCAACAGGCGTAGAACTTGCAGCGGAAGCACAAGAACTTTTCTTCAAGACGCTTACTAGCTATTATCCGTATCACAAGGATATTATTTCTGAAATTCGCATCAGTTTAATTCAAAAAGGCAGCGCGTTACTCCCGGTGTTGTCTGAAAAAATTCAACAAAAGGCATTTTCCGTACTTACAAAAAAAGGTATTGATGTAAAACTGAGTACTGGTGTTGTGGGCGTCACAAAAGATTCAGTCGAGTTAGACTCAGGTGAAAAACTCCTCACGCAAACACCCATTTGGGTAGCTGGTGTTGGCCCACAAACAGTAGCCTGGGACAAAGAACCCGAACTCTCTACCCGAGGAAAGATACTGGTACACCCAACACTGCAAACCAAATCGCATAAAAATATTTTTGTGATTGGAGACATGGCCCATTGCAGTATTACGCAAGATGGCACTCCCCTGCCGGCGCTTGCCCAAGTTGCGCATAAAGAAGGAATAGCCGCAGCAAAAAATATTCATAGAATCCTGAGCGGCAAAAAAACAGAGCCAATTCGATACGTTCATTCCGGAAATTTGGTCTCCCTTGGGAGCTGGATGGCTGCCGGAGAGATCAAGGGCAGAAGTTTTTCTGGCCACCTCACTTGGTGGTTCTGGAGAACAGTATATTTGACCAAGTTGATTTCTTGGCAGAAAAAAGTTAAAGTAGCTATTGATTGGACAGTAAACCTCCTATCCCCTAGAGATATTAGTCATTTTTAATTGCCTTTATATGAAAGCAAGACAAACACTCCTGTCACTAAGCCTCCCCTTCCTCGCAGCAGCGCTTCTGCTGAGCGGTTGTGGGAATAAAACAGCCGATACACCAGAACCTACCCCAGCAGCAGATGCTGAGCAAGCAATGGAAGCAGCGCCAGAAGATCAAGCACCACTCACATTTACACACGCAATTGTCCTCAATGAAAGCTCTCTTACATGGGCTGGTGAAAAAATTGTAGGTGGTGCACATAATGGAACAGTAGAGTTTTTGAGCGGAGGACTGTATCTTGAAGACGGCAACATTGTTGGTGGTGAGTTTGAAGTAGACATGAATACGATTACGGATCTTGACCTTACTAAAGAAGGATCAAAACTTTCTTTAGAAAATCATCTCAAAGGAACAGATTTCTTTGATGTAGAAAATTTCCCAACAGCAAAAGTTGTGATTACTTCTGCTGAACCAACGGGAGAAGCCCCTCCAGCAGCAACTCACAATATTGTTGCAGACCTCACAATTAAGGGTGTTACTAACGAAATTACTTTCCCAGCGAACATTACATTTGATGATGAACAAGGAGTCATTGAGTATAGCGCTGAAGCTGATATGGTACTCGACAGAACAAAATGGAACCTTACCTATGGTTCAGGAAGCTTCTTTAAAGAACTTGGCGATGGCGCGATTAGAGATGAGATGAAACTCGGATTTGATCTGCTTGTAAGACAAGGTGCTTGGCCTGATGCAAAAGCAGGCGAAGAAGCTAACGCAGATGCTGAAGAAGATGCAGAAATGAAAGGATAATACGTTATCCATTAAAAAGAACGCCAATACGGCGTTCTTTTTTTCATGATGCAAATGTACAATAATACACTTGCATCATGGACCGTTCAACTCCTTTTTCCCCATGATGAACGGTCAGGCAACGCGCTTTACTTGCGCGCGGACAATTGTTGTACCTTCTGATGCCTGCAGCAGATCCGTTCCGCTCGGCGCAATGAAGTACACTGCACCATTGTCGAATTGAATCTTCACAGCAGCCACCCCCCGATCAAGAAGCACCGGCCCGTGTGCAGGATTGTCTTCCTTTCTGTGAGCCTCCCAACTCACGGTGAGACAATGTACCCCCGCATCCGCCCTGAAATTAGGCATCGTGCCAAGCAGGTGATCGGGTCCCGACACGCAGACAGCGTTGAATGCCCTTGGACTGTCAGTCAACATCAGAATCCGCGCACTGACAGCAAGGTAAATTCCAGAGAACCCACTTGCCGTAAACATGCGTCCGCTGCTGCGAATGAGCTCTGCATACGTCATTGTGTTCTCCTTTCCCATGCATATAAGCATATATATGCCCCTACGTCAATCTGCTGAACACCAAAACTATTCACAATTGTTCAATAAAATGGTCAAGTGGTATACTCATTCCACTTAATCAATTTCTTATGCCAAGACCCGAAACGCTCCAGTCGCTTATCTATGTAGATGGCAGCGATCTATCAGAAACAGCACAGATGATGGATGCCCTTGGATTTGTTGATGGTCAAACAACCAACCCAAGTAATTTTGTAAAAGCGCTGAAAAAAGAGCTTGGAACAGAAGATATTACCTTTTCTAAGGAAGAACTACTGGCTACATACAAAACTCGCGTAGAAGAAATTTCAAAGGCGCTGCCAAACGGCTCAGTATCTGTTGAAGTGTATGCAGATAAAGATACAACGGCGGCAGACATGATTACCCAAGGAACAGAAATGTATAGTTGGATTCCAAACGCACATATTAAGCTCCCCATTACCGCAGCAGGATTGGAAGCGGCAGAACATTTTGTGGCAAACGGCATGCGTGTAAATATGACACTTTGCTTTACCCAAGAACAAGCTGCAGCCGTATTTGCAGCAACAAAAGGCGCAAAACGCGGTGACGTCTATATTTCTCCTTTTATTGGCAGAGTAAATGATAAAGGGCTGAATGGTATGGATATTGTAAGTAACATTGTCCGCATGTATAAACAGGCCGATGATCATGTCATGATTTTAGCAGCGAGTATTAGAGACGCTAACCAGCTGGCAGAGGCAATAGCAGTAGGATCTGACATTACAACAAGCTATCTGAAAGCAATATTAGAATGGAATGAGCAAGGCATGCCCGTAAATGACCCATCTACCTATTCACATCCTGATTTAGCGCCTATTGCGTATAAAGAAATCGATCTATCTGAAGACTGGCGAAGTTATGACATCTCTCACCCAATGACGGATGATGGATTAGTGCGATTTGCGCAGGACTGGAACGCGCTCATAGCATAAAGGGATACTTCTCTGCAGCTGGCACACGCAAGCTGCATAATAATTTTCTCTTTATATGAAAACCTGGATTGTTTATATTTTTGCGTTTATTGGAGCCGCTCTTATTCTTACATCAATTGGAAATGCGATAAGTATTCAGCTGTTTAATCAAGATGCCGTTCCCGCGACAGGAGAAGTCGTGGAACTTCTTGAAACAGAAGGCGAAGAATACTACCTGTACGCGCCGGTAATTGAATACACGACCGCTGAAGGAGAACTAATCACCTATTCACATAGCAGCTACACATATCCATCAAGCTATGCCATTGGAGAAACGGTACCAATGCTCTATAAAGCCAGTAAGCCGAGTAAAGCTCGTATAGATAGTCCGACTGAAGAATGGTTTCTGGTTGGATTCATGTTTTTTATGGGCCTCCTCTTTGCCGTATTTGGATTTGCACTTCCAGTGTATAAACGATACAGAAAACGAGTTGGACAAAAGCTTAAAGAGACAGGAACTTCTGTGCAAGCAAAAATTATTGGCCTAGAAAAAAATCGAGCCATTGTTATTCAAGGCAAAAGTCCATTCCGTATTTTGGCGCAATACCACAACACACAAACAAATACTGTTTATGATTATACGAGCGACAACATTTGGTGGGACCCTACCGAATTTGTAAAAGAAGGAGCGCTTGTAACTGTATATGTAGACAGAAATAATCCAAAAAAACATTCTATGGATCTATCATTTTTACCTAAGCATAGCTAATAATTAATAGCACTCGTATGAAAAAAGTTACTATCTACACTAAACAATCATGTCCGTACTGTGTCCATGCTAAAGAATTGCTTCAAAGCATTGGCGCTGAGTATGAAGAAATTGATGTGCTGCAGCACCCAGAGAAGCGAGCTGAGGCGGCAGAAAAATATAACTGGATGAGCGTACCCATGATTCTTATTGGTGAAGAATTTATTGGTGGCTACGATGACATGGCAGCACTTCACCAAAAAGGCGAACTTATGCCAAAACTTGCTGACTAATTTTGTATATGATTACCCTATTAACCAAACAATTACACAAAGTGCAAGCAGCTCACGGTCTTTCTAAAAAGGAACTTGCTGTATCAAAAAAAATATTGCAAAAACATATTGCAGGAGCACTTGCGCGTGACCAACACTTTCATAACATTGTAGATGATACTGAAACGGTTCGTATTATTGAGCAGTATGCAGCAAGTGTGAAAGGAAGTTATGACCATGTTGTCCTTTGCGGCATTGGTGGATCTGCACTTGGTCCGATTTGTCTGAAAGAAGCGCTCACTCACCTGTACGCTGCTGAGCAAAAAGAGAGAAATCACCCAATACTTCATGTTATTGATAATGTAGACCCTGCAATGATCGCAGAGGTTGAAAGCATTCTGAATTTCAAGCGAACACTGTTCCTCTTTATTTCAAAATCTGGAAATACTGCAGAAGTACTCAGCATGTATTTATATTTCAAAGCACGCTGTATTAAAGAAGGAGTTCCCTTTTCTGATCATGCACTCATGGTTACGCATGCAGGAAAAGGAAAACTCTATGAACTTGGAACAAAAGACGAGCTACCTATTATTGAACATGGGCCAGTTGGAGGTCGATTTGCGGTGCTCAGCTCTGTTGGACTACTACCAGCTGCGCTCCTTGGCATAAATATCAAAAAACTTCTCAAGGGAGCAAAGCAAATGCGAGACAAATTCCTCTCAATAGATCCAAAACAAAATCTCCCCTTCCAAATGGCCAACATGCAGTATTTGCTCACAAAAAAAGGCAAACATATTCATGTCATGATGCCGTATTCTCAAAAACTTTTCCGATTTGCAGACTGGTACAGACAACTTCTTGCTGAAAGTATTGGAAAAGAAGTAAATGATAAGGGAAAAAAAGTGAATATTGGAATTACCCCCGTCAAAGCGCTTGGAACAACCGATCAACACTCACAATCACAACTCTATAATGAAGGACCGAACAATAAATTCATCATGCTTGTGCATGCAAAGTCACTCCATAAGACTATCCGAATTCCTTCATTATATAAAGGTGACAAATCGCTTGCCTACTTGCAAGGAGCAACCTTTAATCAGCTTATTGATGCAGAAAGAGAAGGTACAGCTGATTCGTATACGGCTTATAACAAACCAAACATAACTATTCAAATAGATAAAGTAGATGAGGTGCATCTTGGTGGACTGTTCATGCTATTTGAAGGAGCTACCGCATTCCTTGGGGAGCTCTTTGGCATCAATGCCTATAACCAACCAGGGGTTGAACTTGCAAAAAAACGCACAGTAACGTATTTAAAGAAAAAGAGATAAGCATATGCAGCAATCACTATCGCAGTTTGGAATGATTGGCCTTGGTGTCATGGGAGCAGCGCTCGCAAAAAATGTAGAGAGCCGCGGGTATCAGGTCAGTGTCTATAACAGAAGCAAAGATAAGCGAGATGCCTTCATGAAAACTTATGGTGATGGTAATTTTGTATGCACAGAATCGATTGAAAAATTTACAGCTTCACTTGAACGACCCAGAAAATTCATGCTGCTAGTGCAAGCTGGAAAAGCTGTTGATGCCGTCATTGAATCACTTCTCCCCCATCTAGAAGAAGGAGACATTATTATTGATGGAGGAAATTCTTTTTACAAAGATACACAGCGAAGAGAACTCGCTTTAAAAGAAAAAGGTATTCATTTTGTAGGCTGCGGTGTAAGTGGCGGAGAAGAAGGAGCGCTAAAAGGGCCAAGTATCATGCCTGGCGGATCGGCTGAATCATGGAAACAAATTCAACCAATTTTAGAAGCAATTGCTGCAAAAGATTTTTCTGGAGGCCCCTGTGTTACCCATGTAGGTGAAAACGGTGCAGGACATTACGTAAAAATGGTGCACAACGGTATTGAATACGGCATCATGCAACTCATTGCTGAATCCTACGACATTTTGCGAACAGGATACGGCATGCAAGCGTCAGAAATTGCCGATGTGTTTGCTGGATTCACCAAAGGAAAACTCAGTTCATACTTATTTGATATCGCAGTACCAGTACTACGAAAACAAGATGACCAAGACGGTAAAACCGGAGCACTTATTGATGCAATTTTAGATCAAGCAAGCAATAAAGGAACCGGTAAATGGACATCCGTTGATGCACTGGACCGCGGGCAAGCAATTCCTACCATTACGGCAGCTGTGTACGCAAGATACACCTCCACAAATAAAGATGTGCGGACAGCCCTCTCTTCAGTATATCCAAAATCAGAATATTCACCAGCACTTGATCAAAGCGACATGATAGCAGCGCTTGAAGATGCGCTTTATGCTGGAGTACTCAGCTGTTTTGCGCAAGGATATGATCTTATTGTGCAAGTAGCAGAAGCAGAAAAGTGGGATATCGATCTTGCTGAGGTTTCTAGAATATGGGAAGGCGGTTGTATCATTAGAGCAACACTGCTTTCTGAATTCCAAGAAGGATTCAAGGAATCTTCAGCACACCTGCTGAGTCACTCACACATTGTTGAAAAAATCACTACATCTGTACCACACCTGCGAGCGCTTATTGCACAAACTGTGCAGCTTGGTATTGCCCTTCCAGCATTTTATAGTGCCCTTGGGTATATCGATGCAATGACGACAGCAAACAGTAGTGCAAACATGATTCAAGGACTCCGAGATTATTTTGGAGCACATACATACAAACGCAATGATATGGAGGGAACCTTCCATTCTCATTGGGATTAATCATATACCTATGGTAGAAACCATTGAGACCTCATTCATCATTTCCATTTTCGGCGCATCTGGAGATTTGGCAAAGATAAAAATCTTTCCGTCACTTTATGCTCTCGCAAAACAAAACAGACTGCCCAAAGATTACTTAATGGTTGGTTTTGCGCGTACACAGATGTCGCATGATGAATTCAAAAAAACCGTGCGGCAAGCGGTAAAAAAATATTCTAAATTGTCAGTCGATGAAACCATTCTTAATAAAATGCTAAAGCATGTATTTTATTTTTCAGGACAATATAGTTCTTTAGAAGATTTTGTATCGTATCGTCAATTCTTAAAAGATACATTTACTTCTCACTGCGGAGCGCCACTGCGATTACAAAAAATACCGCATATCGCTTATTTTTCCATTCCTCCTGTTGTGTTTAAGGATGTGGTAAAAAATCTTGGTGAATCAAGAACAAATAAGCATGAAGACCTGCGTTTGGTAATAGAAAAACCATTTGGTGATTGTGAAAAAAGTGCAAAAGCACTCTTTCACTTTATTTCTCAGCATTTTCACGAAGACCAATTCTACCTCCTGGATCATTATCTTGGAAAAGCTTCCGTCCAAAGTATCTTAAACATGCGACAGAGTAATCGTGTACTGAATAATATTATTAGAGGCTCTGAAATAGCAAATATTCAGATTACCGCAGCTGAATCGGTTGGTGTTGGTCACCGAATTGGGTATTTTGAACAAGTTGGTATTGTAAAAGACATTATCCAATCACATTTATTGCAGGTACTAGCACTGGTAACTATGAATATTCCAAATCATAGAAATGCAGCGAGTTTGCAAAGAGAAAAAGGAAATATTTTGGAGGCTATTGACTGCCCATGTGATGCCCCAAATGTTGTGTTAGGCCAATACGAGTCTTATAAAAAGGCCAAAGGTGTGGCACCAAAGAGTAGAACAGAAACGTATGCTGCCGTTCGCCTGTTTCTTGACTCACAGCAATGGTATAACGTGCCTATATATTTGCGCACAGGAAAACGCCTGAGTAAAAAACATACGTACGCAGTAATTGAACTTAAAAAATTCCCTTTTCAAGGAAAAGATGAAGCGCCAAATAGAATAGTTATTGAATTTCACCCAGAACCGCGCATTGGGATTTCACTGATTAATTTTCAGGAAGGTGCGCAGCGCTATCAAACGGTAAGCACCTCAGCATCAATCGCCTGTAATATTGAAGGATGTCTTCCTGAACACGGAGAACTCCTCCTTGATGTACTCAAAAAGGAACGTATGCACTTCCTTAGCTTTAACGAGATACTCGCGTCATGGAAAATTGTAGATCGGATTACGCAAAACATGAAGGAAAAGAAAATTAAGCTCAATATCTATAAAGATGGAAGCCGCGGACCTGAATCGCAACATTCTCTACCTAAAAAAGATGGATACACCTGGTTTGATCCAAATGAAATTAGATAATATGACACACGTGCAGCAATTTGAATCAATGGATGAGCTAGTTTCTGCCCTCTTACCCGCGTTTAAAGCTGATAAGGAACTTCATATAGGTCTTTCGGGTGGAAACTCCCCTGTGGCACTCTACAAAGCTATCGCACAATTTCAGACATCACATCAATCACAATTTTTTTATCAGGTTGATGAGAGATACGTACCAGCAGAGAGTGATGAATCAAATCAACGAATGATCCGGGAAACACTTATTGACCCAATCCGCCATAATTTAGGTGGATTCTTCTCTATAGACACATCCCTTCCGATTAATGAAGCAGTATACAAATATTCACAGGCCATTGAAACGATTCCTAATCAATCATTTGATATTATTGTGCTAGGGCTTGGAACTGATGGTCACACAGCATCACTTTTTAGAGGCGATACAACACTTGGTGACTCTAATGCGTTGGTTCGCCATACCATTAACCCTACGGCGCCAAACCCTCCAGTAAAAGATCGAATCACCTTAAGCTTGCATACTATTATGCGTGCAAAAAAAATAGTGCTACTGGTCACTAGTGCAGCTAAATGGCAACTAGTTGAATCCATGTTAAACGACCAGCCCAATACCACCACCCTACCAATCCACGCACTCCTTCCTCATCCAAATCTAGAGATTATGTATGCCAAAACCGTATAGTTCAACAGACACACCCAGCCACAAAAGGCTCATAATTTTAGATTTTGATCATACTGTTTTTAATACCACCGCGTTTGTTGCCGCACAGCAGCAGCAATTAGAAAAAAAATTTAATATTGATAAAGAAACATTCACATCTGTAAGAAAATCCGTGAAAGACTGCTGCACCGTAATTGATATCGATACGTTTGTGGCCTCACTACCACATGAAGATAAATCCGGACTCCATGCCGCAATTCATGAAACTGCTAAGCGTGCAGCCGAGTGGATTTTTTCTGATGTAGAAGCGTTTTTGTCAGCACACGCATCGCATTTTGACATACTTATTCAGACTCATGGCGATAAAGAACTCCAGACTGAAAAAATAATGCATGCAAACCTGCCTGATGATATCCGTTTTCTCATTTCTACTAAACCAAAGGAAAAAGTCATTGCGGATTTTGTTCATCAATATGAACACATCTATATAATAGAGGATAAACAAACTAATATTGATGCCATAAAGCAGACATTTCCAGAAGTGACCGCCTATTTCATTGCAAGAAAGGAAGACCATCCATATAAAGATGATTGCCCCGTCTGCAAAGGAGAAGATCATGCAATTGAATCACTGAACTTCACCATTCCACAATAAAACAAAAAAATCGACTGCATAAGTCGATTTTTTATAGTGATGAAACGATTTGCCAGTTTGTAATGCTCACACCACTGCTTACATCCGCAGTAATTTGTAACCGCCTATATGTACTGTTTACATTTCCTTCCACATTAAGCTGCCTACTATTGCCACCAAGATCCGTCACAACCACTGAGCACGTTCCTCCGTTTAATGAAACATTTTCTGTCCCAGTATAGCCAGTATCGAGTCTGAGTTGCTCCATTCCCTCTTCCGCACACGCATCAGCAAGAGCAATAAGTGTTCCTTCATCATTCCAAGCCCCCGTCATGCGGGAAGCATCAATACTGAGTAGCGCAAGCGAAACCGTTACAGCAACACCAACACCCGCAAGAGCAAATACTGCCAGCAGTGTCATGTATCCTTTTTTATTTAACGCTTTAACACGCATATTATCTGTGTGTAATGGTTGAAGTAAAATCTTGCGTTGCAAACTGCTGTGGTCCATCTTCTATTGATTCCCTCTCTAACGTAAATGTCATTTCTGTAGAGCTGCTTCCCCAATCTGAAATGTCTGTGGCAATAAATGAAGTAGCAATGAGTCTTCCTGTTAGTAGCGGTACCGTGTTCCCAGCAACTTCCTTTTGTACAGAATTCCCAACAAGCGAAAATGTTGTTGTCACATTGTCATACGAGACAACTTGCAGTACAGATGTTGCCACTCCGCCTGTAGGCACCGTAATTACTGATGCTCCATGAACTGCATTACGCATTTCGTTCATTAAATTTCCTCCCTGAAAAGATACATCACTCACCACCTCGTGTTTTCCTCTGGACTGTAAAATCTGGATGAACATACTACTAAGCGCAAGCAAAAATACTCCAGAAATTCCAATATAGAGAATGAGTTCTACCAATGTAAATCCTTTTTTTGAAGTAGTATTCATACTATTGGTAATTAATCGTCACATCTTGAAGGACCGGTGTGTGATCTCCATCTGAACTTAATGTGGCACGGTATTGCAGCCACTGCGATTGGTTCAAATCGGTATCAAGTAATTGCAAGGCATTGTCACTAAACGTTGTTGCAGCTCCTCCACTTCCATACCATGCAGACCAAACTCCAGGGCTTCCACCACTATCGTCAGCAGTTCGTAACTCAATTTCTATGTCACAGGCTGGTGCGCAACTCGGAATCGATTCGTTCCATGAAATCATCTGCACAGCAGCATTTTTTCCCATATCAAATGCAGAACTTGTTAGTGTTCCAGATACTTCATATCCACCAGCTACCTGCTCTCCATTTCCCCACTCAATAGACACACTATCTAGCTGTACTTGTACCGTTCCATCACTTTCCAAATTTGCGCGGAACAAAAATTGCCCACTAGAGGTTGGGAATGATGAAAAATTATCGTGAATATCTGTGGCTATTGAATAATCAGACGCCCCAGCTGCGGCCCAGGCTGCACCAGTCCAGTAATACCACGATGTACCATTATTATCTGATACCTGATAGTAAATTTCACCTGTATTTTTTGTTGCTACTTCTGTAAAGCCAACATAGTTTCCTAATCCGCTGACAGCTAAAAATGATGACGGGGTAATTGTTGGTACCGTATCAGGATATGACGCAGCTCCAGCAGAAACGCCAATTGTAGTCACATACCCATCATTCCCCGTTCCACTATATACAATGGCAATCATACTATTAGAAAGAATATATGCCATTGGATCAATTCCCTGCGTAGCATCAAACTCCTCTGAATCGATAAATGCCGCAGGTAGTGTTCCGTTATCTTCAATTGTGAGTAGTGCCAAAATACCATTATTAGTAGCATCCTCATACACTAAGGCATAAGTGGTTCCATCAAACGGGTACAGCTTCATCTCATATGCGCCACTCGTCTCAAACTCCCAAGAATCTACAATCGCATTAGTAATATCTCCCGCGGCATCAATTTCAACTGTAGTTATAGTTCCATCATTTCCGGCCCCTTCATATGAAATTGCATAAATATCGCCACTAATTGGAATAAGATTAGGCGTATTAGCTGAGCTTGTATCAAATTCTAATGAATCGATAATACTATTCGTAATATTTCCACTTGTATCGATATCAACGGTTACTAGCCAGCCATCACTTCCAGCCCCTTGATACGCAATTGCATATATGTCTCCTGAAATTGCTGTAATTGATGGATATTTTCCACTTGCGGTATCATATTCATATGAATCTACCTCTGTGATGGCTCCCGCACCATTAACCGAAAATGTTTGTATAAATCCATCGCTCTTGTTTCCTTCATAAACGACTGCAAATACTCCATTGGCCAGCTCAATAAGAGAAGAAAATCGTCCACTCTTATTATCAAATTCTGTTGAATCAATCACTGCCCCAATATTCCCAGCAGCATCAATATCTACGGTGACTGCATACCCGTCATTTTTATCTCCCGAATAGGTGATCAAGTAGTTGTCTCCGGAAACATGTATTATCTCTACCTCTTTTCCCTGCTTTGTATCAAATTCATAAGTATCAATCACAGCACCACCAATATCTCCCGCAGCGTCAACTGATACTGTTTTAATAAAACCATCGTTTCCTGATCCTGTGTATGCAATCGCAAAAATGTCATTTCCCAATGACAAAACATATGGCATGGTGGTGTTACTTGTATCAAATTCAAATGTTTCTGTTACTGCACCATTGATATCTGAGCCGCCACCACCTGCTGATACGAGTTGTGCCTGACCACCAGTCACTTCAATATCCGCTGCATTAAAGGTGTAACTTGTTGATGCAGAAAATGGCCACTGATACTGATTTCCACATCGAATACTGATCTCATCAAGAAGCACATCATGCGTTCCGTCACTGGAAAGGAATGCCTGAAAAGAAATCCGCCCACTTGAAGTTGTAAATGACCCGATATTTGTATTTATATCTGCCGCTGTATTATAGTCTGCTCCGCCAGCGGCTCCCCAAGCAGCTCCCGTCCAATATTCCCAGTTGGATCCATTATCACTTGAAATTTGATAATAAATTTCTCCGGCATTTTTTGTAGCAGTTTCAGAAAACTGCGTCCACTCATCTACATCTCCAGTTACAATAAAATCTACTAATGGTGCAATTGCAGGCTCATCATTTGGATAATTTGTGTCCCCTGGCCCAGCAGGAATAAGTACAGCTTCCCCTCCAGTTATTTCAATATCATCACTATCAAATGAGTAGCTTGTTGAAGCCGTAAAGCTCCATGATTTTGTTCCACACTGTTCATTTAGTCGATTTAATTGCAATTGCCCTCCGGTAGTTACATCTACATCTCCTGAATCGCTATCATACGCTGCCGTGTCAGCCCAAATTGCTTGCCCGTCGCCGCTAGACCAATCTGTTTGCGTCCAATTGTCTGACTGCCAATTTGTGAGTAGTACTGATCTGTTTACTGCAAGCGATCTTCCTGCAATTGTCGTTCTTGTCACCGCAATCGTAGCCATGTGTGATGACATATCAACCGTTCCCGCAGGGCAGGTCACAATCACATCGGTTCCATCTCTACATACATCAGTAAACGTAATTGTCCTTGTAAATTCTCCGATTGTTTCACTTGTTCCCTCTCCGCTTAGCGTCCACGCTCCTGTTGAAGAAGTGACCGCAGACTGAGAATACGTAAATTCATTTACCGCCCTATCACGAATTGCTCTTACAGCCTCAACGCCTTCTTGAGCGAGATGTTCAGCAGTGATTCTATGCTTAGCCACAATACTCGATTCATGCGCAAGGCTAATTGTGCTTATAAACATAAGCGCAAAGATAGCAAAAAGAGCCACAGCGAGTATGATCTCCATTATGCTAAATCCTTCCTTGCGCAACCTTTGCATATTACTGGTAGCTTATCGTTGAACTTGATATTAATACGGTTTGCGGATCATGTCCTGCTTTGGTTATACGAATTGTTCCACTTACTGAAGACGCTCCTGTACTTTTACTAAAAATCACGTCTGACTCTCCGGTAATAATGAGCTGTTCATCTAATATAATAATTTCATCATATGAAGCATCTCGTAATGCGTAATCATTTCCTCTAAAAAGTGTCATATTTGTATCAGCCATATGCACCCCCCAATCGGTATCGTATTTCATGGTGTGTGCGTATACCTTTGCAAGCCGCAATGTAGAAACAACATGTTGCCGCGCTACAATAGTAGAGCTTTTTTCTTGTATTGATGTAAAAAGAGGTAACGTAAATGCCGAAACAAGGGCAATGATAGCAATCACCAGAATGAGTTCTACTAATGTAAACCCTTTTTTCATATGTACCCGGTATTACCCAACACTTCCAACCAGTGTATAGATTGGGAGAATGATTCCAATCGCTAACCCCGCAACAATAAGTGAAACAAAGAGAAGTAATAACGGTTCAAGTACAACCGAAATATTTTTTGCAGAGACTTCTGTTCTTTCTTCATACCGCTGACCAATTTGTACCAAAATAGAAGATAATTTTCCGGTTCGTTCACCCGTAACAATAAGCTGCTGCACTGCGCCAGGAATAAGAAAGGATGATTTCTTTTTGTTTTCTGCAAAGGCATCTGAAAATGACTGTCCTCTTCCTATTTGCATCTCTAAATCGGCATATAGCCTTCCGTATTGCCGTACAAGTGTGGCTTCAGAGAGTGATTTAAGTGCTTGCAAAATTGGTAACCCTGCACCGAGCAGCGTTCCCAAAATAAATCCAAATCGAGCGAGTTCTACTTCTTGAATCAATTTTTTTAGTAGCGGTGTATGTAAAATGATCCACTGTCCCATGAATTTTGTTTTTCTGCTCAGGAAAAGTACATAAACAGTTGTAATAATCGAAGCGACAATAGTTGGGATGAGCCAGTGACCGTACGCTTTTACCACCATACCTATCCACATGAGTACGCGAGTAATCCATGGTAAATCAACATCTAAAGAAACAAACAAGTTGGTAATTTTAGGAAGAATGAACCATGTTAATCCAAGACCAATGATTGATGCCAGAGACAATACCAATACAGGATACATCATGGCACTACGGAGCCTATCTTTAAATGCTCGTTCCTTTTCTTGCTGCTGCAATACAATAATTAAATTCTCTCCGAGGCGTCCTGATTGCTCCCCCACATCAATGAGCGTAATGACATGATCTTTAAAGAGCTTCGTTTTCCTCAGCGCTTCAGTCAAAGAAGACCCATCCTGAATATCATCTCTCATTTGCATCAGCAAGGCCTTCATAGAAGCCCCTTTTAGCTCAGAATGGACCGCTTCAAGTGCGGCAACAACATCCATTCCAGAAGAAAGTAGCAGTGCTAGTTGATCAATAACAAAATCTCTTTCTTTTCCAACAAAAAGGTACCCAAACCGAGAATGAAAAGATTGCTTTTCAGCCTTTGGTGCAGGTTCTTTTTTTGCGCGAGGTGCCGGAGAGGGTGCAGTCTTTTCTTTTTTTGGTTTAGAAACCTTTTTTGCGGCAGGCTTCTTTTTTTCTTGCGTATGTGCAAGTACCTCTGCTGCCTCATGCGCATTTGTTGTTTTTTTCTTTGCAGGAGGCATAGATTATGATTTTTTCTTTTTACTTTTTGTTCGAACTGGCTTCACAGGTGGGGTAGCTATACGCATAAGTTCTTGCAAGGTGGTGACACCCTGCGTTACTTTTGAAAGACCATCTTCAAACAGTGTATGCGCACCCTCTTTCATTGCAAGTGCCCAAATTTCTTGTGCTGAAGGATTCGTCATAACGAGTTCCCTCATCGCAGATGTCATTGAAATGAATTCAAAAATCGCAACTCGCCCTTTATAACCTGTTCCCCCGCAATTACCACAACCAGTTCCATGATAAAGTGTTATTTTCTTTTTTCCGAGTAGCGGCTTTACATTAGCTGGAATTTGTTTTACTGCTTGAGCGGCAGGAATCGATGTTCTACAACTTTCGCAAATCTTTCTTACCAGTCGCTGCGCCATAATCAATTCAAGAGTGGAAGCAAGTAAAAATGGTTCTGCTCCCATATCAAGAAGACGCGGAATGGCCGTTGCTGCATCGTTTGCATGGAATGTAGAGAACAAAAGATGACCCGTAAGTGCCGCATTCACTGCAATTTCTACTGTTTCTGTATCACGAATTTCTCCTACTAAAATCACATCCGGATCCTGCCTAACAATTGATCTGAGTCCTTTAGAAAACGTAATCCCCTTTTCTTCATTAACCTGAATCTGATTAAGCCCAGAAATGCGATACTCAACAGGATCTTCAATAGTTGTGATGTTTACATCTGGGTTATTTAAAATGCGCAACAGTGAATACAGTGTTGTTGATTTTCCAGACCCCGTTGGCCCCACAACAAGCACCATTCCAAATGGTTTTTTAGAAGCGGCCATGAGCAGTTCCTGATCATGATCATCTAATCCCAAATCTCCTAACCCGAATCCTTCAATATAACTAGAGAGTAAACGAATAACAATCTTTTCTCCTGAAATTACTGGCGCAATAGAGACACGCATATCAATATGCACGCGCTCGTTTTTAAATCTAATTGCTCCATCTTGCGTAGCAAAGTGTTCATCAATTCTAAGATGCGCCATGACTTTAATCAGGTTCACCATGTGCTGATAATTCACTGTCGGAATTCTTCCTGCTTCTTGCAACACCCCATCAACCCTGAAACGAACAATCGCTTCGTCTTCATGTGGTTCAAAGTGAATGTCAGATGATTTATGCACTAAAGCATCTTCAAAAATGGCATCAATAATCGTTGGTGCAACGTGTTTTTCTTTTTCTAAAATTTTCTGAAAGCGCGTATTCAGTGTTTGCCTATACTGATTGAGTACTTTATCAATATCTTCAGTAAGACCATATGCCACAATCGCTTTTTTCTTCTTTGCTAAAGATTTTGTAAGCGTTTTCAGTGATGCATTTTTAGGCGTATCAGTTGCAAATACAATCTCCTTGTCTGTTTCTTTATACGCAATCAAGCGATGCTTTTTTGCTGAAGCAGCAGGAACAAGTGCCCGTAAATCGGCACCAGGCATGTTTGAATTGATGTCTGCATAGGTTAGCTTAAACGATTCAGCAAGTGCCTGACCAATCAAATCAGCTGACACTTCCCCACTTTCTTTCAGCATGGCTAACACGGTCTTTTTACTTTTCTTTGCTTTCGCTTGTGCCGCCTTAACATCAGAAGCATCAACATACGCTCCATCGATGAGCGCGGTTAATATATTTGCTTCGCTGACAGGCATAGCGGTTGGTTAGACTATTTCTTAAGTGCTTTTTCTACATGTACGATTACTTCCGTAATTGGCGTGTTAGATTTTACAAAATAATCTACAGCTCCCAATTTTTTACACTTATCTTGATCTTCTGTTTGGCTCAAATTTGTAGACACAATAACGGGTGTTTTGTCACCACGTTTTTGTTTTTCTTCTAGTACGCCAAATCCATCTACTTTCGGCATCATTAAATCAAGCAATACTAAATCGAATTTTCCATTTTTTAAATATACCAAAGCTTCTTCTCCGTCGTATGCATTCTCTACTGCATACCCAGCTTTTGATAGCTTCAGCGCGAGCGCTTTTGCCATTGGTTTTTCGTCTTCAGCAATAAGGATTTTCTTTTTTGCGGCCATAACAAAAAGGTCAAGAAAAAAATAGTTCTCTTTAGGTGCAGTATAGCATAAGAGTTTCTCTCAACCAAGCATTTTTATTCAAAAATCACATCACCATTTTGCGGCACAACTTCTATCCAAATAGTTCCGCCTTGAATATGCATCGGTTGCCCATCTTTTGCTGTGAAAACAGTTGGTGTATCCTTTGCCGTTTTACTCCACGTTCCCTCTTGTATGTTCCCTGCTGCAAAGATATATGCGTCGCCAGTACCAATGGTTTCCATGCCTAACCTTCCTTTATTATCTAACACTTGTGTTTGTACTTTTTGCACCACAATGGTATCTGCTTCATACCGCGGCCCAGACGCATCAATATGTGGCCGCGAGAATTGATCACGCTCATACTTGTTGGTGCTACTCACGTAATACCAATCTGGTGCGTAAATTCCTTGAGAAAAAATAATTTCAAGATGTGTTATGCACTCTTCTGTACACGGTTCACTTGCCTGCACACTCCACCGTGGTTGCAGCTCTGATATTTCTTTTGGTGCGTATTTTTCATGTGCACTCCTAAAAAGTTCTGCAGAAGTATATGCATTGTGCGGGGCAAATCGCCCCTGATCTCTCCAAAAATACCATCCTCTAGAAAACTCGTTCATATCAAAGACATCTTCCGCTGCAATTCTCTCTAGCGCATCAGGCGAGCCGCCAACATGCATGTACATTGTCCCCGGGTATTCAGCAAGCCAGTCTAAATAGTATGGACGAGCAGACCGAATAGGGCCAATCTTTTTTACATCAGTATCAAGCGGAAAAAGTGCCATAAACCGTGGGATATTCCCTTCTACCGGCGCTTCATACACCACAGCTGCCTTATTTAATCCAGAAAGTGGATTTGCCTCAATATGATTTTCAATCATGACTGCAACAAGTGGTTGTTCTTGATGCTCTCCATCATCCAAACACACACCATCAAACGACCTTGTCACCGCGCAATCACCATTATGTGCATATTGATCTTCTACCTGCACTATTTCTCCCGGCACAGGCGCACTGCCGCGTGGAATAAAAAACCATCCGGCAAGGATAAGTGCTACAGCTATGGTAATTACTGAAATATGCTGCATTGTTTTGGGTAAATCGATGTTGTATTTTGGCATACACGAGGTTCTTTTTGAAATATACGATGACTCAAGTATACCTTGGCTGGGCAAAAAAAAGAACTCGCGCATATTGACAGAGAGCAAAAGCTATGCTACGTTGCGTGAAGAACACTAACTGCCGCAACGCGGCTAAGGGAGGACGGCCATGGGAAGGCCAAAGAAGAAGGATGCGTGGTGCAAGACCCGGTACGGGCGGATTGGCCGCCTGATGGCCGATCCGGAAACTACTCATGACCAGAGACTGTTCCTGTTGCAGCTCGAAGAGTACCTGTCGATGAACGTCGATCAGGCACTCGATATCCTCGAGTGGCGCGGTGAAGCGCACGTCATCACCTCGCGACTTCACGGCATGGTCGACGGCATCGACCCGATCGCTGCCAGGCATGGGCTGAAGCTGCCGTTCACTGCGGAGGGCGAGGGCGTGAACACCACCTGGACGTGGATCGAGTGGCAGATGATCACGCCGATGGACCTGTTCTGGCGGAGAACGGGGAAAGGGAACGCCCCTCTACTCCTTCAGCTACAGGAGGGAGGCAACCCCGAACAAATTGCGTGCGCGCTCTACAAATATCCCAAAGGTACCAAAATGGTGGGTTGGACACCGACTGATCTGCGCGAAGCTGCCGCAGATGCAATCGAGGCACTTTTGCAGACGGCCGAACGTGCGGGTCTCGGCAACGTCATTCAGACATCGACTGCCGACGGCGAACCCTACTACCGCTGGGTCGGCCCCCAGATCCCGCCCGCCTAGCCCACACTCAAAGGGCGCGACAAGAGACTACCGAGTAGCCCGGTTCCTGGCTACAACCGATTGCGGGGCGCACGTCGCCCCCAATCACTTTACTACGGCATATACTGCCTTTTTATTTTACAAAAAAAGAACCCGCGTTCACGGATTCTTTTTTCTTCTGCGCTATTACGCTGCAGCTTCTTCTTCAGTTTTTCCTTTCTTTTCAACTTCAATGTCTTCAATACTTGGAGCTGCTGTTTCTTCTTCATCTTCTTCAACAGCAATTCGAGGAGCATTCACTTTTGCGACAAGAATTTCCTTGTCTTCCGTTGTTACCATTCCTTCTGGAAGTGGAATATCTTTTACATGGATTGAATCTTCAAATGTTGCAAGAACAGAAATGTCTACATCGAGTTGGTCAACCAAATCTTTTGGAAGTGATTGTACACCAATCGAATCTAACATGCTCATAAGTGTACCACCGAGTTTCACTGCGTGAGATTCACCAATGAAGTTGAGGTGTACAGTTGAATCAACCATTTGACCGGCAACAACTTGGTAAAAATCGAGGTGTGAAAATCTGTGTGATGTTGGCACAAGTTGCCAATCTTTGATAAGTACATCATATTTCTCGCCTCCTTCAATAGAAAGCTCAATAATTGATGATGTTCCCGCTGCTTTATACAACTTTTCAAATTGGTTGTAATCAACTGAAAGTGTTACAGGAGCTAACTCTCTTCCGTAAATCACTGCTGGGATACGACCGCTCTCTCGGATAGCGTCTGGCTTTCCTTCTCGGGCAGTTGCTGAAATTGAATGCGACATATTTGGGTATTACTGCAATATATGTTGAATAAATTGTGATGATTCTTGACGGAGCATTCTAGAAAACGACAGTAATGTGTCTTCTGTGATTGGTTCAGCTGCCCGCAAACGCTCTGCGTCTGATAAGTTCAGGTCTGTGACCATCCCTATGGAGCTGATACTCCCTCTTGATTTCACCACTAAGGCAAAAATAGCTTGATGACAACCACCACACGTGACGTGCAGAAGCTGTGTCCCTTCTTCTTCCTCTAAAACGGCCACATGTTCTCCCTCATAAGAGGCGTCACATATTGGACATTCTTGAAGAAGCTGTTTTTGGGTTAACTGCTCATCTGAAGATGGCAATTTTGGACTCTTTTTGCTCTTCATATTAGCGGTGGCTATTGTAGTAAATAAGAGGAGGTTTGTCAAGGGCAGTTATGCTTCATAAACGAGACCTATCCCTATGGTAAAAGTATACCACTAATACTGGTGATGCGCATGTCTATAGACACTTTGGACCACACCCAAAAGGAACATATTGATGATAAGAGAAGATCCACCATAACTCACAAAGGGTAGGGTTACCCCTGTAACAGGGAGCATTCCCGTGGCCCCTCCTACGTTAATGAGCAAATGCACCGCAAACAAGAGGGCTATCCCTAACACCACATAGGCATCAAAATCGTCTTTTGCCAGCTTTGCCGTGGCTATCAGCCGCCAACACATCAGCACATACAGTACCAAAAGGAGCGAAGTCCCTATAAACCCTAATTCTTCCCCAATAACCGCAAAAATAAAGTCCGTCTGGGCCTCTGGCAAAAAATGGAGCTGGCTTTGCGAACCAAACCCAAGTCCCCTACCATAGAACTGCCCGGCTCCAATAGCAATAATCGACTGGCGCACATTATATCCATATTCACTAGTTTCTGGGTCCAAAAAGGCCATAAACCGACCACGCTGATAATCTTGAAAAAAGAACATCCACCCAAGCACTAAAAGCGTTATAAACACCATCACCAGTCCTAATAAATACCGTTTTTTGGCACCCGTTAAATACAATAATCCAAACCAAATGGCAAATAAAATTGCAGCCGATCCAAGATCTGGTTGCAGCAAAATAAGCCCACCCAAAAAGGCCGTGGCAAGACCGCTAGAGACTACAAATTGCCATTCATCAAATCGCCTACCCTGCCGGGCAATAAGCCACCCCATTAAAAAAATCAGTGATACTTTTGCAAATTCTGCGGGCTGAAAAGAAAACCCGGCAAGCCGGAACCACCCTCTGGTACCGTTCACCGTCACACCAAAGATGAGTACCCCAACAAGCGCCAGTAGTGATCCTAAATACGCAATACGCGCAAGCGATTCATATCGCGAAACATGAATCGATCCGGCAATAAAAAAAACTGCAAGCGCAATGGCCGCAGACATGAGTTGTCTTGGTACAAACGTCAGCTCGGTTCCTTTAGACAAATCCACGCTATACACCGCAGAAAGTCCAATCATCATCAAAATTAAAACAACGATTGTAAGAAACCAATCGTATGAACGAAGGACAGTAAATATTCTCCGCAAAAAGTTCATAGCCAGCTATTACGATCCCACTGGCATGTAGATACTTCTATCAAATACATCCATTGCAGGAATCAATCGAATATTAGTCACCCTATCAAGGTTCACAAATGGACGCAAGTCAATGGCACGCTCTTCTTGTGCGCGCAGTGTTGGTACAGACAATGGAAATACGCCAACAATGGCCTTCCCTCTTCTCATTTCAACAAGAAAATCTGCATGCCAATAATCAAATACAGTTTCATTTGTTAAGGTAAATGTGATTTTAGAGGTTCCTTCTTCTGTCTCTGCCCCAATGGCAGTATCGGCTGTCATAAAATCGAGTCGATCAGCTACATATGCAGGCACATCTGATACAAAATGAGCATTAATACGTTCCCAACGAATTCTATCTATTGCAAGCTTCACTGAAGACGGTCGTTTAGGCGATTCAATACCAAGAATACTCACCGCAGCACGTTGCCCAGGCAAAACTACCACCTCTTTCATTTCAGTTGGCCCAGTTGAAGCTTCATAATGATATGTCACATACGCCACATACCATGCATTTTCATTGGTAAACGCAGAATGGATGTCATACTTTCCTGGAGAACTCGCAAATACTTGAATTTTTTCTTCTTGAAGCGGGTCTGCCGCAAAAAGCTGCGTTGCTGTTGGAGAAGAAAGGTCTGCTACTTGCCGCAGTCGCGTATCTTTATCTTGCCAAAGCCCTCTAAACAGATATTCCCCAATCACAAACGTACTAAACGCGATGGTAATAACACCCCACGCAATGAGCAGCCCAAAAGAAAGCCGTCGCAAAAATATTTTGTGCCGTACAAACCAATCTCCAACAGCGAGTTCTTTGTTTGTGAACTCCCCCGTTGGATCAATGTATTGTTCAAAACCGCTTTTCTTTGTCATACTGATAATAGTGAGAATAGTATACACTATTTTTTAGAAAAATTCTTCTTATCCATGAGCAAAAAACATAAAAAAAGAATCATAATTGCGCTGATTGTGATTGCCCTACTTCTTTTGTGGGGAGAAATGGGTGTTGGGCTTTTTGGTTCACCTATTGCGGGGGATTAATAAAAAAACATATGCAAAAGAAAAGTGAAATAACCGATATTAACGGTACAAAAAAAGATATTGCTTGTCTTTCTTGTGCCATCGTTAATAGAAACGTCACTCCGCCAGGAGCATTACCCGTTTCAGATTTTTTTGATGCGCATCAAGACTATGAGGTTCCAATCCCGGGATTTATTATTCTTGCATCAAAACGACACATTCAAAGTGTTGATGAATTCACAAAAGAAGAACAACAAGACTTCATACAATTTCTTTCCCGCCTGCGTAAGGCTATGAGAGAATCATTAGGGATAGAAAAAGTAGAACTTATCCAAGATGAAGATACGCGACACCACTTTCATATGTGGCTTTTTCCTCGATACGATTGGATGGAAGAAAAATTTGGAAGAAAAATTGAGTCCATCCGCCCTGCCATGAAATATGCCCAAGAAAATATGAAGACTGAAGAAAATCTTGCAACAATTAAAGAATCTGTACAAAAATTAAAGACATTTTTAGAACAATAGCCCTCAATCCATGAAAAAAGCTGGAACAATAAAAAAATTGGCTGTATATCGCCTCACTCAAGAACTTGCCAAAGAACATGCTACAGCTCTAGCGGCAATAGCCAATCAGATTCCTCTGATAGATTATTCTGCAGCTGACATCCTTGCCGAGCATAAGGGTGACCGAATCTTTCATGGAAAATGGGAGCACAGTTTACTAGTACTGGATGAAAATATCCCTGTCAGCTTTATCATGGCATATGAACGCGAAGCAGAAAGAAATGAGCAATACCTTAAACATTCCTTGTACATCAGCGAGCTTCTTGTTGCTGAGCAGTACCAGCGTCAGGGTATAGGCAGTGCCTTGATTACAAAATTTCTTGAAATAAACAAGTCATTTCACCACCTTGAAGGCACGCTTTTATACAGCACACAGACAAATTCAGCCGCCTGGAATCAACATGTCCAAAATCTATATATATCGCATGGTTTTAAGCACACGGGGAATAAAATTTACCCCAATAGAAACGATATTATTTTAACCAAAACCTCTGACTGATCATTCGTCTCCCCCTTCCCCTCTCCCTTGCTCCCCCTCTCTCCCCATGCTACAATGGATCCGTACTTATAGCACTGAAACATTCCTATGCCAGCAAAGAAACCAGCTGAAAAAAAGCCAAAAAAGAAGAAAAAAGACGATTATAGCGCGAGTAGCATTAGCGTATTAGAAGGACTAGAAGCCGTCAGAAAACGTCCCGGAATGTATATTGGGTCAACGGGTGCTACAGGTCTTCACCACATGATTTGGGAAGTAGTAGACAACTCGTTTGATGAAGCAATGGCAGGTCATTGTGATGACATTATCATCACCCTGAAGCCAGATCACTGGATATCTGTCCAAGATAATGGACGTGGTATTCCCGTTGATATTCATCCAAAGAAAAAAATTAGCGCGCTTGAATTGGTACTCACCACACTTCATGCCGGTGGTAAATTTGGTGATGGTGGATATAAAGTATCCGGTGGATTACATGGTGTGGGTGTATCTGTGGTAAACGCGCTTTCAACGCATGTTATAGCAGAAGTACACAGAGAGAAAAAAGTGTGGATCCAAGAATATAAACTTGGAAAAGCCGTTTCAAAAGTAAAATCTGTAGGAACTACAAAACGTACCGGAACTACTATTAGTTTCCGTGCAGACGAATCAATTTTTGAAACAATTGATTTTTCTTGGAAGACCATTGTTGACCATTTGCGCCAACAAGCGTACCTCAATAAAGGAGTGAACATTACCATTGTTGATAGTCGCCCTACAGAAGAAAGAGAAATCGATAAAACAGCTTCACCACATAAAGACCATACCTATAAATATTATTTTGAAGGTGGTATTGCAAGTTACGTAAAACATCTCAACAAAAATAGAGATGCAAAACACGACAATATTTTCTATGTAGAAAAACAAGTTGATGACGTATTAGTAGAAATTGCATTGCAATACACTGGCGATTATTCTGAATCACTTCATCCGTTTGCAAATAACATCACCAACCCAGAAGGTGGTATGCACGTTTCTGGTTTCAGAAGTGCACTAACCAGATCGATTAATACCTATGCAAAAAACAAAGGTATTTTAAAAGAAAAAGATGGAAACCTTTCTGGTGAAGATGTTCGCGAAGGACTGACGGTTGTCCTCTCAGTAAAAATTCCTGATCCACAATTTGAAGGACAAACAAAAGGAAAACTTGGTAACCCAGAAGTGCGACCAGCCGTTGAATCGGTATTCGCGGAAGCGTTCATGATCTACATGGAAGAGCATCCAAAAGATGCTGAAGGGATTATTGGAAAATGTGTACTCGCTGCAAAAGCAAGAAAAGCTGCACGCTCTGCAAGAGATGCCGTCTTACGTAAAGGAGCACTTGAAGGATTTACCCTTCCTGGAAAGCTCGCTGATTGCTCAAGTAGAAAAGCTGAATTCACAGAACTGTATATTGTAGAGGGAGACTCTGCGGGTGGTTCTGCTAAGCAAGGACGAGACAGAAACACACAAGCGATTTTGCCACTTCGTGGAAAGGTATTAAATGTAGAACGAGCTCGACTTGATAAAATTCTAACAAACAATGAGCTTAAATCGCTTATCATTGCACTTGGAACAAACATTGGAGAAATGTTTGATATTACCAAGCTTAGATATGGAAAAATTATTATCATGACGGATGCGGATGTAGATGGAGCGCATATTAGAACACTGCTACTCACACTCTTCTTCCGCCACTTCCCTGAATTGATTTATGGCGGACACATTTTGATTGCGCAACCGCCACTCTACTCAATCAAAAAAGGAAAAGAGATGACATGGCTGTATGACAATGCCGCACTCGATGCGTACAAAAAGAAGCATGGTATTGTTGATGAGATTGAAGAAGAGGCTGCAGAAGAAGACCCAGCCTCCGCTGAAGCTTCGGCGGGCAAAGCAAAAAAGAAAAAACTCAGTATTCAACGCTACAAAGGTTTAGGGGAAATGAATCCTGATCAATTGTGGGAAACAACAATGAATCCTGAAACCAGAAAAATGTTAGTCGTTACGGTAGACGATGCCGAACGCGCAAGTGAAATCTTCGACATTCTAATGGGATCAGAAGTTGCACCGCGTAAGAAGTTTATTCAGACGCATGCAAAAAGTGTACAGAACTTGGATATTTAAAAAGCAACAATAAAAAAAGACCCTACGCAAGGGTCTTTTTTTATTTATCAAGCTGCTGCCACAAGTTCTTCCACAAAATCATTTGCGACTGTGCAAAGTCGAAACTTTTTATGCGCATGCCGTAAAGCTCTGGTAAAAATGAAATAATGTATACCGTATCCCCAATTATTTCAATTGAAGATTTCATTGCACCAAACTTTGCAACTGGTGCATACCGCAATTCACGGTTAAGTGCTTTGTGATCAGAAAGCGATGTGTCTTTGGGATCATCTTGCCAAATAGTATATGTTTGAATACCACGTTTTGCTCGCTCATTCAAATATGTTTCCCCATACCCCGCATCTAAAAATTGCTCCACAACAGCAAATGATGGCGTAATTCCATACAACTTTTTGCTGTTACTCATCAATATTTTTTCAGCAACGGTTTTTATTCCGTCCTTTCCTTTAAAGAATTCCACCTGTGGCATTCCTTTATGCACCGAATCTTCTTGAATAGGAAAAAATGGAAGTGCTTTATCTAATGTTTTGCTCATGGTACTGAGCTCCCGTTGCTTTCTTTCAATAATATTCTTTAACTGCGCAGGCGGCTCTGCTCTATATCTTGCCACACGAGTTGATCCGGTGAGATGAACAATTCCCTTTTGCTGAAGCGTTTCGAGTGCATGATATACGGTTGGACGCTTGATCTGCGTTTTTTTAGCAAGCTCTGAACCGCTAAAATGAGTTCCGCTAAGAAGGGCCAGGTACACCAGCACTTCATTTTCTGTAAAACCAAATTGTTTTAACAATGCCGATATATTCATATATATGTATAGTACCCTGTGCATTGACTGTTGTCAACACTGTCTTGACAGACTACTTATTTAACTCTATTTAGCTATTTTACATAAGGAAGATACTGTCTACACCATATTGACAAAATGCTTTTTCTATGCTATAGATAGTGTAGTTCTTTCACAAAGAAAGAGGTCCCATGAGCTCTATTTCACTTTCCACAGAATTCCGTCTGGCGCGCGAGTACCCTGGTAAAACTCTCCGAGACCTTGCCTTGCACGGCTTTCGTTTGGAGCAGCTTGAAAAATTTGAAGCTGGCGAAATGAATGAGGACGGCAATCCCTTGATCCAAGGTGCTCACCTACTACGCCTTGAAAAGCACCTCGGTAGTGCGCTGTACCACTTTGCTCCAGACAGTACCCGTTCCAGCCGATTGCTCCATGAAGTGTACCTCGCGCTGGCGCAGTTGAGTACGACGCCTCTTAAGTTGGCAGACATAGCAACCACACTGCAGCTGAAGACTGAAGACCTCTACGACGTCTGGAGAGGAAAACGAGCACTTGACCTTGAGGCGGGTAAGGCACTGCTCGGTTTGATCTCTCGTCTGCAAAACTGCGAATTTGCACTACCTGCGGCATACGGAAGGAGGATCTCCGCCGCAAGAAAGCGAGAAGGCCTTTCTCGAGAGGAACTTGCTCAAGCCGTACGAACACACCACTCCGTTGTGGAAATGTGGGAGACTGATGAACTCTACCTAGCCGACGACCAGCATGCCGCGCTTGAATCGGTGTTAGGGCCGATGGAGAAAAGCCCAGCACACTGCAACGTGGATCTCACGGCGCTCCTCAAGTCGCAGAGACATCTCAAGTCGAGGAGGCTCCAATTTTGGATCAGCGCAGCAAAGACAATCCGCATCGTGCGAGATGAAGGAGCCCCGCAGAGTGCTGACTGCCTTACGTGCACAACAGGTGACCCCATCAGAAAGTCTCCCCGCATAGGTAGGCCTCCAAAGATAGAACCTCCAAAAGAACCCTGCAATTGGCCCCACATGCGTGATTGCACGCACCAACCAGCGGAAAGCCTCGCCATTCTCAGTAGCGACGAATCACAGCGACTGATGGTGGTATCCGAACCCAGCGGAGAATTGTGGGCACAGTACCTTTTTGAGAATCTGCACGCAACCGATTCCTACACACAATCCCTTCAATCCTTCCTCCGTGATTTCAAACCGCTCCGTTGAGCCCAGCTCCGGAGCACCCCCCTTTTTTTAAAGGGATTTTTTTATAGAAAAAACTGCATACCAATTGATATGCAGTTTCCTATGGTGGAGCCATAACAGCTCCACCGGTCATGCCGCATTACTGCGGCGCTCCTTATGTTCAGTCAGGACTCAGGCGCACCAGCCGGAAGCCCACCGTCGGCGTGAGTGTGTTCGGGTCGAAGCATGAGAAGTCCTTGAACCCATGCCCCGGCATCGTCATGAAGTTCCGTTGCCCGTGCACGTAGTTGCAGCGGCCCTCGCCATCCGCACTCCACTCAGAGACGTTCCCCCAGGGGCCGCGAATGCGACCCGCAGCAAGCTGCGGTACCGGCGTTGGCTTGTTCTTCAAGCAACGTGGGACCTCCCTCCACGGACATCCCACCGCCCCATCAGGACCGTCCGTCAGGTGGATGGCAGCCGCCGCCCACTGCACGCGTGAAGCCATGGCGTAGGTACCCTTGTGTGTCCGCGAGTACCACTCTGCGTAGATCTTCGCATCGTACCAGCTGAGCCGCATCGGTGCGTCGAGCACCTGGTTCAGCTGAGTGAGATGACGCGGATACGGCCGGCTCGAACTGTTCACGAACTGCGCGTACTCACGCACCGTGACTGGATCACGCGCGATGGCGAAGGCCTTCTTGACCTCCACACGCTGATACCCGTCTGGCAACCACCTATCGGTGGACGTTCCCATCTGCGCCTTATAGACGCCGGCCGGAACCGTTTCAAACCGCGGGAGTTCTTCAACTCCCGCCAGTGCGCTGCCGCCAAGCAGCACACTACATATCGTCATCCAAAAGCGCATGGCTTTCCTCCCTGTTGAGTCTCAAGAAAACATGTATTCTGATATGCTATAGATATCAGATTTGTGCGGTTTCGTCAATGGGAGGGTTGAAAAAAAGCATGTTTTACGCTACACTCATGCATATGAAAAAAATACTAGATCAAAAACGACAATCACTCGCCAATGTAGATGCAGGACTCCTTGCACTCCTTGAACGGCGTGTTGAACTTGCCAGAGAGTTTGCAACTATCAAAAAAGAACTCGACCTCTCTACTTTTTTACCAGGAGTTGAACAACAAAAGATTGCTTCGCTCAAAGAAAAGACCCATGATCCGTTTGTAAAAAATGCAATCGAAATTTTATGGCCGGTACTTTTTGGTGTCTCAAAAAAACTACAAGACGAGGTACGCGCAGAACATAAGTAAAAAAAAGCGGCCAACCCAAGGGTTGGCGCGCAAAGGTCATGAGGCGTCAGCCCCTACTGCGAAGCGCAGTACAAGAGCCGAACGGCGTAGCGCTGAGGTGCGAAGCCGATGTCGACGACCTGACGGTTGTCATAGTCGCCCTCCGGCATCTCTTCCTCAGTCTTCATGACGTCGTGGTCGTCCATGGCGATGAACTCAGCGTCGTCGCGTTCCCCCAGCAGCAAGTCCACAGAGGACCCGTTCTGAGAGAGCAGGTGAAACTGCAGCGGCTGACTGACATGAATCCGGAGATTCGTGCTACCCCCCGCCGGAACGCTGAGCAGATCACCCCCATCGAGGACGATGATCAGCGGCTCACTACCGGCCTGCAGCCTGAGATCAGTGCTTTCGCACGCCCCCTCGCCGCCGTTGACTTCTTCTTCAGCGCCAGGATCACACCCGGCAACCCCGCCAGCCAAGATAGCCAGCACCAACACATATCGTTTCATGGTCCCCTCCAAGGATCATTTTTGTTATGCAGCATTTGGCCGCATCTGAACAGTGTAGGGTCAAATGAGCAATTTGTCAATGATGATATAGGCATTTTTCAGGAGGCCACCCTATTGACAAAAGCCCATTTTTATGGTATAGTTCTGCGTCGAATTGGTGACCTGATTTCAGCCTAGTTGAGATGAGTTCATCAGTGGTATTTGGCTAATTTTAGCGAAATATCCAATTGACTCACCAGTAGAGACGGAGCTGAGAAGCCACTCTTGTTACCTCTGTGACAACAGCGGTTTCTCAGTTCCATACATCAACCACCTCTCCTTCACACCTACCTTTGGAGAGGTATTGCTTCCCGCCAATGGCGGGTGATCGGAGAGCCGCATGGCTCGCCTTTTCGTTCTGTTCCTGCTCGCCGCCCTGTCCACCGCCTGCGGCGGGAGCTGGGAGAACAGCTACGCCACCAAGAACTACGCGTGGGGTGAGAGCGATGTCACCCCGAAGCTGAACCCCAAGCAGCTCCAGACCTGGAGCAGCCTGACGGGGAAGATCTCCCGGTCCTACTACCCGGACGGCGTGGCGTTCTCGAAGTACCAGAACGTCGACACCTGGGATGCCAACCCGAATAAGGAAGGATATCACCCGCCCAAGCGGATCTCTTCCAGTACGGACATGCAGACAACGGAGAAGGCGCTTCTGACCAAAAAGATCCTCAGGATCTGTATGCCGAGCGCCCCGAAGAAGTGCAACAGGTCCACGACCATTCGCCTCTTCGTTCCCTTCGAGCAGCCGGACTGGAAGGTACACCCGGAGGGCCTCGTCGCCCATCATCTGATGGGCGACGTGCTCACGCAGCAGGATACCTACACGCTGCTGCTCCACATCGCCACTCAAATCCGGCAGATTCGCCAACGTAGGTTCCAGCAGTCCTGCAACGAGCAGGGCACGCCTGAGAACCTGCGACGAGTGTGCACGTCAAACATGAAAGAACATGGCTTCCTCCGCGACTTGAAGCCGCAGATCAACCGGTTGAAGAAGTCCCTATCCATCGGAAGGACGATCTCTGGCCCCTACCTGCCAATCCAGGAACTCCGAAAGGCGGACAGCGCTCTTGGCGACTACCTGGCCTACCAAAAGGGCGGCACCAAGCTGCACAACCACAAGGAGATGATGGCCCTCGCCGAGAGCCTCCTCCGTTAATCACTCTCTACTGGCATCAGGCCCGCTCCGGCGGGCCTTTGTCTTATACGCAATATCCGCCAAAGCCATAGCGTAGGAGGACCCAAAGATATCCCCAATCCTCTTGACAAAACCACCAAAATTCGGTATATTCTGAATACATCGGCCTAGGGCCGTTTTTAAATACATTCGTATGAATGCTTTGGCAAATTACTTCAAAGAAGCCATCAGCGAACTCAAGAAAGTCGTGTGGCCAACGAAGACGCAAACCAAGAACTATTCACTGATTGTGATCGCCATGAGTATTGGTGTTGCCCTCTTTTTCGGAATTTTAGACTTCATCTTAAAACAAGGAGTGACTGCACTTATCTAAGTGCTCCACTCGCCTGTCTCCTTATCTTACTTCTATGGCTAAACAGACCCTCGACCTTGGAAAACGTTGGTACGTCCTCCACACATATAGTGGATATGAAGAAAACGTAAAGCGAAATCTGGAACAACGTATTGATACCTTCGACATGCATGACAAGATTTGTGCTGTTATGGTGCCCAAAGAAAAGAAAATTAAAATCAAAGCAGGAAAGCGTGTCACTGTTGAAGAAAAAGTTTTTCCAGGATATGTACTTGTAGAAATGGTAGTAACAGATGATTCTTGGTACGTAGTACGTAATACACCAAACGTAACAGGATTTGTAGGAGCAGGAACAACACCAGTACCAATCGATCCAAAAGAAATGCTTTCACTCCAAAAACGTGTAAGCGATGATGAACCACTGCACAAAATCGACCTTGATGTTAACGATTCGATTCAAATCATTGATGGACCATTTAAAGGATTTGAAGGAAAAGTTAGCGACGTGGATGATGCACGTGGAAAGATCAAGGTACTTGTGAGCATGTTCGGAAGAGAAACTCCGGTAGAACTCGATGCACTCCAAGTAAAAAAAGTATAACCCACTCCCCTGTGTGGGGAGCCTAGTACATGCATGTGTGCTGCGCTCACCACATACGGTGACAACATGCCTATCACTATAGGGCTTCTCATGTTACAAATTTGAATCTATATGGCAAAAGCAATTAAGGCTCAGATCAAATTGCAGATCAGAGGTGGCGCTGCTAACCCAGCACCTCCAGTTGGTCCAGCTCTTGGTCAACATGGGCTCAACATTCAAGACTTTTGTACGCAGTTCAACAATGCAACTGCAGACAAACGTGGAGAAGTAGTACCAGTTGTTATCGACGTGTACGACGACAGAACATTTACCTTCATCATGAAGGTTGCGCCAGCAAGCGCACTCATCAAGTCTGCTCTTAACCTAAAGAGTGGATCTGGAAATCCTTTGAAAGAAAAAGTTGCAAAGCTTTCTAAAAAACAATTGCAAGAAATCGCAGAAAAGAAGATGCCAGACCTCAATGCAAATGACATTGAAGCAGCGATGAAAATTATTGCTGGAACAGCACGACAAATGGGAGTTACTATTGAAGAATAAACACTCCGCACATACAAAACTCGCCTCAATAGGCGAGTTTTGTTATACTTGTGATATATTTTTCTTCGCATAGCATATGCCATCAGTAGTTTCTCGTATTCACTCGCCAACAGTCGCTATTATTGGCGCTGGTTTTGTTGGCTCTACCATTGCATATGCGCTCGCTATAAAAAATATCGCTTCAGAATTATTACTGATCGATATAAATAAAGACAAACAAGAAGGAGAAGTCATGGACATTTCAGATGCCATGTGTTTTTTAGAAACAGGATGTGTCAGAAGCGCTACATATAAAGAAGCGCGCAAAGCAGATATCATTATTGTTACCGCTGGGGTCAATCAAAAACCTGGTGATACTCGATTAGATTTATTAGAAAAAAATGCCGGCATCATGCAATCGATTTTTTCTTCGATTGGAAAGCTGAGTAAAGATACAATTGTTATTGTCGTCTCAAATCCAGTAGATGTTTTAACGCAGCTTATTACCAAACTTACCAAGCTTCCAGCCGGACAAGTATTTGGTACAGGAACAACGCTTGATAGCGCACGACTCACATCGATTGTAGGACAGGAACTTGGAGTAAGTCCACAAAGTGTTCGTGGATTTGTATTAGGCGAACACGGCAACTCACAATTTGTTGCATGGAGCACGGTAACTATTGGCGGCGTACCTGCAAAAGATATTAAGGCGCTTAACGCTAAAGTAAAAAAGCGCATTGAAAAACGCGTGAAGCAAGAAGCCTATACTATTATTGAAAAAAAGGGAGCAACGTATTACGGCATCGGTCTTACTGTGGCAGACATTGTAGAAGCTGTCCTCTTTGATCAAAAAAAGATTATGCCAATTTCAGCGCCGCTAAAAAAATGGAATGGGGTGTCTGGAACATCGCTTGGATCCCCGCACGTGGTAGGAAGAAATGGGGCGGAAAGACAATGGCCAATGACACTTCCACCGCAAGAAAAAAAACAATTTGTGGCTTCAGCAAAATTGCTTCAATCAATGTATAACTCGCTATGAAATACCTGAAATACACCGCACTGTTTGCTAGTCTTTTGCTGGTGTTTGGATTTGGATGCTCATCAAAGACGCCCGCAGAAACACGCGTTGCGCAAAATGATGACATTGTTTCAAGCACGCCAATGCAAGAAGCATATTTGTTTTGTACAACACAAGGATACTCGGTTCACATTGAACGTTCTGCGGAATCTTTAAGTGGACATGTGTATTGTCAGTTTGACGAGGCGCGCAGTTGCCCAGCATTTGAATTCCTTTCTGGCGATTGTGATGTAGAAAATGCTGACGGTCAATTACCAGCAGAAACAGCCGCAATTATTGATGAATCAGATCTTTCTATTTCTACTGGGCCAAGATTTTGCCCATCCGTTGCGGAACCGGTGTGTGGAGAAGACAGCCGCACGTATGTAAATGATTGTGTAGCAGAACTGCAAGGCGTAGAAATTATTCATGAAGGTGCTTGTGAAAATCCGGTGATTTTAGACGACCCGGCATCAGAAACTGACGCATCCGGAAGAAAAAGACGAACAGTTCGGAGTACAAATACATCCAGAAAGACTTCTAGCGGCAGTTCTTCATCAGGATCAACCAGCCAGTCTACTGACCGAGAGGTCACTCCTGAATCCCCAGATTGGATTGATAGCTTAATTGCTTTACTCCGAGCTGATGCGTCACTCAGCACGGCATCTATTGATAGCTGCAAAGCTGGAAGCCGTACGTATTACCTGCAACGAGGAAATTTCTCTGCGCTGTACGATACACGAGGGCAAGTAATTTGTTACCCTGGTAGAGACGTGCATGACACATGTCCGGAAAGTTACCGAGATGGCGAATTCAGGTGTCAGGAGATTTGGAAAAAATAGCATACAAAAGAAAAGAATCGCCAATGGCGATTCTTTTTATATACAAAAAAGCCGCACCAAGGTAACGAGCTTTCTCGTCCGCTTGTGTGCGGCGGTGCACGCGGTTGCATGCGTCCCTCCTTGTTGTGTGGTCAGCCCGGGGGGCCGATGATGATGATCTTGGGAGCAAAGCCGAACCTCTGTCCCGGGTGTCCCAGGATGACTCCACGACTGCCTTCCAAGGTGTCTTGGACAAACCAGCTCTTGGGGTCACGAAGCTCAAGCTCGCTGACACCCCAGTTCAAGATCAGACCGGTAGCCCCCTCTTCGACCCAATCAAGCCGCTGCTGGTGCCACGTACTCACATCCTCCGGCGGATAGTAGCGATTCGTGACAAGATCAATGCCAACATGTATCCCGCCATGACGGAAACATACCGTGCCCCCTACGAAGCGCTTCAACATCTCGAGTGTAACCATCTACCCCTCCTCTACTGGTATTCGCACTGATCTCGCAGCGCTTGCCACTGAGTAAACGGCGGTTTCCAGATCTGGATACGCCGTACGACCAACCGTTTGAGATGGTCTGCGTCGTCCAGCTCGATTCTTCCGCCCTGCTCATGCAGCTTGCAAGAATCCATCAGGATATACGAGCCGTAGCGATCCGTGGCGACCCGCACAACTCGATACACCCGCACCTCAGCACTAAAAGCCTCTGTCCGAACCGAGACAAAATCCCCGATCTGGAGCAGGCTCAGCGCAGCGCTCAGTGCGGGCACCGAATCCGGCCGCTGCTGCGCAGAGGCGGTAACCGTCAGCAGAAGAGACACCAAAATCCACAGAACCTTCATATTGACCTCCCAGTCAGTTTTTGCGATATCTGCTCTAGTTGTAGCATACATTCCCAAATATTTCAATACCAGCGCCCCTCATATTGACAAAATCGCCATAATATAATAGTATACGCCCACTTAATACATGTGGGACTTCCGTCTAGGAAGGCTATCACCACGTAACCCTATTGCTATGAGCAAGAGAATGAACGAAGCAAACGCACAAGTTGAAGCAATTCGCGTATACTCACTTACTGAAGCTGTAGAACTTGTAAAGAAAACAAGCACAGTAAAGTTTGATGCTTCTGTAGAAGTACATGTACGACTTGGAATCAACACCAAAAAAGGTGACCAACAAGTACGATCAACTGTGGTTCTTCCACACGGAACAGGAAAAACGAAACGCGTTGCAGCATTTGTTGCACCGAATGATGAAGAAGCTGCAAAAGCAGCAGGAGCGGACTTGGTACTTGGAGAAGAAGAAATCAAGACATTAAAAACAACAGGAAAAATCGATTTTGATGTAGCCGTTGCTACACCAGAAATGATGCCAAAGATTGCAGTAGCAGCAAGAGTGCTTGGACCCCGTGGTCTTATGCCAAATCCAAAAACTGATACTGTAGGAAAAGATTTTGCAAAAATGATTGGTGACCTGAAAAAAGGAAAAGCTGCATTTAAAAATGATGACACAGCAAATGTGCATCAGCTCGTTGGAAAAGTAAGTTTTTCTGAAGAGCAACTTGTAGAAAACATCACCGCATTCATGGATGCACTGAAAAAAGTAAAACCAGCAACAATGAAAGGAGTTTACTTCAAGTCACTCACACTTACGAGTGCTATGGGACCTGGAGTAAAATTCTCTGTAGACGCGTAATACCGTTTACAAACAAAAACAGCGCATACATGCGCTGTTTTTGTTTTTCTCCAACGCAGCTAAGAAGCGTTGTTGGGGTTTGTGGTGCCTCTACCCGATCTGACTCCTTCAGGTCTCTGCGTCTTGAGGCGAGATAGAATACACGGAAACACCAATTCCCTCTTTCTGAATCTTCTGCGCGTCCACCAACTCCTCAAGCGCAAACCTGACAGCTGCCAAATTACATGCTGGCAGCGCAGCAAGAATTGCTGCGGAAGCAAGAGGCCTCTCACTGCGCTCGAGAACCCTGAGTACGCGTTGACGCACCCTATGCCCAGCCCAGCTTGTCATGGCACCAAACAGCAAGAACAGCAGCATGACCCCAGCCATCACATACATGATCATGAATATCCCACCCATTTTGTACTGGCTGAAATTACCAAATGCAGAAGGTATTGTCAATGCTACCCACTATCCCGAGTGAATCTAACGAAAACAAAAACAGCGCATGTATGCGCTGTTTTTGTTTTCTGCATGATTACTCAGCAGCTTCTTCTTTTGCCTCTTCTTCCTTAGGAGCCTCCTCTACCTTTGGCGCTTCTTCCGCCTTAGGTGATTCTTCTTCCTTAGGTTCTTCTTCAACTTTTGGCTCCTCTTCTTTTGGTGCCTCTTCTACCTTAGGTTCTTCTGCTTTTGGCGCTTCTTCAGTAGACTTTTCAGCCTTCTTCTTAAGTCCACCAAGGCGAAGTCCCAATCGGTGCTCTGCAGCATCAATGTTGAGAATTTCAAATGTTGTTTTTTGTCCAAGAGTGAACATATCTTCAAGTTCTTTCACGTCGCGAATTGCTCGGTTTGAAACTTCAGAAATGTGCGCAAGCCCATGAATATCTTCATCAAGCTTTACCATCAAACCAAATGGTTCGATTTTGTGGATTTCTCCTTCCACTTCTTGTCCAATTTTGTATGTTTCTTTCACACTCTTCCATGGATCGTCTACAAGACGCTTCATTGAAAGATAGATTTTTGATTTGTTGAGATCAATAATTTGCGCTTTTACGTTGTCACCAACCTTGAGCACATCTTTTGGATGATCAATTCGTTGCCAAACAATCTCTGAGATATGGATAAGTCCTTCAAGACCTTGTCCAAATTTCATGAACGCACCAAAACTGGTAAGCGCACTGATTTGTCCTTCAACAATATCTCCAATAGAGTATGAGTCAAGTACCGCTTTTTGATCGTCTTCCCAAACAGCCTTTTCTGACACAATCAATTTTTCATCTTGTTCGTTGAGGTCAAGAACTTTTACATCCATTCCCATTCCAACAAAACTGCGGAGGTGTTCTAAAATACGATTTTTGTCACCACCTTGTACACGAGGGTAATGTTCTGGAGCAAGTTGACTTACTGGCATAAATCCTACCAATGCGTCTACCTTGATCATCAAACCACCCTTGTTGGCAGCAATAACTTTTCCTTTCACAACAAGTTCATCATCACAATACTTTTGCATTGTTTTCCAAACGCGTTGTTGTCCAGCAATACGGAATGATAATTCCATTTCACCAGTTTCGTTTTCTTGTTCAACTACTGTTGCTTCAACAGCGTCTCCAACGTTAATGTCAGAATATTCACTTGATTCTGAAAACAGTTCATATCCACGGACAAGTCCAGTGATAAGTCCATTTACATCAAGTCGAACGGCTCCGTTATCAATAGAGATAACTGTTCCGCTTACCAACTCTCCAACCTTTGGAAGTTGTGCAAAATAATCTTCTAACAGCGTTGCAAAGTCGCTTTGTGTTGTATTTGCCATAAGCAATTACGATTTAACCCAGTTTTTTAGCTGAGCCTGGCCAAAAAGCCAGTTATTTAACGTGGGCGCATTATATCAGCAGCTTCTGAAAAAAGCAAGCCCCCCGCTGGGGATTGCCGGACCCTCCATTTTTAGCTTGAAATAGCACTAAATGAGGGTGATTTGCCCTCTATAAATCCCTTGCGCACCCCATCGTAATACGCTATAATAGCTTGGCAACGAATGCATTTCAGATGCACCGTATTAATCTTGTTATAACGCGAATATGCATATCTCATGGCTCGGAAACACGGCTGTAAAGATTCAAGAAAAGATTGGAGGAAAGGACGTCACCCTAGTCATCGATCCGTATAAACCAGAGGTTGGGACCTTTCCACGGAGTTTAACAGCAGATATTGCTCTCTATACCCGCGGATCTAAAGGATCTGTCACTATCTCAGGGAACCCATTTACCCTAGACCACGCCGGAGAATGTGAGACACACGGCATCCTTATCACCGCTCCTCCTGCAGAAGCAAAGGGAGAGGCGCTTCTACGTATAGATGTAGACCGTCTTTCGGTTGGGCATCTTGGAATGAGTAACACGCCGCTTACAGACCAGCAAATCGATATGCTTGGTAATATTGATATTCTGCTAGTACCAACGGGAGGCACCGATTGCTACGCGCCTGATCAGGCAAAGAAAGCAATACAACTCATTGAGCCTTCGATTGTTATCCCAATGGCCTATAAATGCGACACAGATCCAAAAGCAATGCCGGTTGAAGACTTCCTAAAAGTCATTGGTACGGTCCCAGAACAACACGAAAAGAAAGTTATCATCAAGAAAAAGGATATAAATGCTGAAGAAATGAAAGTGTTTGTCCTCTCAAAAGAGTAATCACCCCCTATGGCAAAAAAGCGCCTTTCAAAACAAGACAAAGAGCATATTCGAGCTGCGGCTGCGAATATTCCTGACCTTCTTGCAAAAGAAACGCGCGCACACACGCACAAAAAAGTGCCATATCACTCTGCACACTACCAAAAAAGAAAAAAACTTATGCTGTTTGCTGTACTTATTCTCAGTATTGGCCTTCTCGGTATTTGGGGATTAAGCATGCAATCAAAGTTTTACGATTATAAAACGGCAGACAAAACAGAAAAGGCAATGTTTGATGAAGCACGCAAAGATATTGGAGAAATTTTTGCAACGCTCCAAGAACAAGATGCTGCAAAAGAGGCAGCCGCAGCGGCGGCGAGTAGTTCTGTGCAAGCAGTCGTTACATCAACACCAGCAACCTCCACTAAAAATATTTCATCGTTTTTTTCTGATGTTGCAGCGGCTATTACATCAACAACCGCAACAAGCACAAAAAAAACAAGTACAACCACCGTTGAGTAATAATGTAGCGGCCATTCGCGTGGCTGTCCATTACTTCTGAACAAGAAGCATAGAATTATTTGTCAGTATTTATTGAACGTATGCCAACAAGCACCAAGCAAGGAAAGCTGATTGAAAATCCAGGAGATAAAAATCTTATACCAATTCAGTTGGTTGATGAAATGAAAGCGTCGTATCTTGATTATGCCATGAGTGTTATCGTTGCTCGTGCTCTTCCCGATGTTCGCGACGGACTCAAGCCCGTACATAGAAGAATTTTGTACGCGATGTGGAAAATTGGACTAAAGCACAACGCAAAGTTTAGAAAATCAGCCCACGTGGTTGGTGAAGTGATGGCAAAATACCATCCGCACGGAGACAGCGCAATTTACGACTCTATGGTACGTATGGCGCAAGACTTCGCCATGAGAAATCCACTTGTAAAAGGACAAGGAAACTTCGGTTCCATGGATGGAGACAATGCCGCTGCGATGCGTTATACGGAAGCGAAACTGCAAGCGATTACAGAAGAATTACTCTCTGATATTGAAAAAAATACCGTTGATTTTGTAGCCAACTACGACGGGTCTTCTCATGAGCCGCGTGTACTACCAAGTAAACTCCCTAACCTTCTCTTAAACGGAAGTATGGGTATTGCGGTTGGTATGGCAACAAACATTCCACCACATAATCTTGGAGAACTGTGTGATGGGATTATTCATCTTATTGAAAATCCAAAAGCAGAGACTGAGGACTTAATGGAATTCATTAAAGGACCTGACTTCCCTACCGGAGGGCTTGTTTACAACAAACAAGACATTGCTACAGCATTTGCAACAGGACGCGGTGGAATGGTGATGCGTGGAAAAGCAACTATTGAAGAAGTGAACAATAAATATCGTATTGTTATTACGGAAGTTCCGTATCAAGTAAACAAAGCAACGTTTATTGAAAAAATTGCTCGACTTGTACAAGAAAAAAAGATTGTTGGTATCCGCGATTTACGTGATGAGTCTAATAAAGATGGTGTACGCGTAGTTGCAGAACTAAAAAAAGATGCGTACCCACAAAAGGTACTCAACAAATTGTACAAACTTACGGATTTACAAAAAACGTTCCATGTAAATTTGATTGCGCTTATTGATGGTATTCAACCACGACTTCTAAATCTAAAAATTGTTTTAGAAGAGCACGTCAAACACAGAAAAGAAGTTATTCGCAGAAGAACACAATTCGATTTAGATAAAGCTGCAGAGCGCGCGCACATTTTGGAAGGATTAAAGATGGCGCTTGATAAAATCGATTTAGTTATTGCAACAATTAGAAAATCAAAAGATAAAGAAGAAGCAAAAGCGAACTTGATGAAACAATTCAAGTTCACAGAAAGACAAACCGTGGCAATTTTAGAAATGAAGTTGCAACAACTTGCGAATTTGGAAAGAAAGAAAATTGAAAACGAACTTGCAGCACTGGTTACGCTCATTAAAGAGTTAAAAGCGATTCTTGCAAGTGACAAAAAGATTCTAGAAATTATTAAAACAGAAATTGCAGAAACAAAAGCAAAGTATGCTGAACCGCGAAGAACAAAAGTGATTGCCCGCGGTGTAAAAGATTTCTCTTTGGAAGATTTGATTCCAAACGAGCCAACAATTATCATGGCAACAAAGGGTGGATATATTAAACGACTCCCAATCGATACATTCAAAGCCCAAGCACGCGGAGGAAAGGGTGTTATTGGACTCACCACCAAACAAGAAGATGTGGTAGAGCATTTGCGTTCTACAAATACACATGACAACATGCTCTTCTTCACAAATCGTGGACGAGTATTCCAATTACGCGCGTATGACATTCCAGAAGCAAGTCGCACCAGTAAAGGACAGGCGCTTGTGAACTTCTTGCAACTCGCGCCAAATGAACAAGTAAATGCCATTCTTTCTATGGCTGATATGGGCAAATATGAATACTTGGTCATGGTTACCAATAAAGGAACCATTAAAAAGACCAAGATTGAAGACTTTAAGAACGTTCGTCGTTCAGGACTCATTGCCCTTAAACTGAAGAGTGATGACAACTTGCAATGGGTGCGCCCATCAACAGGAAAGGACCACATTATGTTGGTTACTTCCCTTGGGCAAGCTATCCGCTTTAAAGAAGAAGGTGTGCGAGCAATGGGTAGAACAGCAGCAGGTGTTCGTGGAATAAAACTCAAGAGTAGCGACGAAATTGTTGGTATGGGTATTGTTCAACCAAAACTGCTTAAGCAAAAAGTATTAGAACTCCTCGTCATTTCTGAAAAAGGACTTGGAAAACGAACTGATGTAATTGAATACAAAGTGCAAGGAAGAGGTGGAAGTGGTATTAAAACCATGAACATCACTGATAAAACTGGAAAAATTATCAATGCACGAATTGTGAACAATTCAGAAGAGCGTGATGTACTACTGATCTCAAAAAATGGGCAGGTAGTGCGCACATCTATCAAGTCTGTTTCAAGACTTGGCCGAGCAACGCAAGGTGTTCGCGTTATGCGGTTCAAAAAAGATAATGATTCTGTTGTAAGTATTGCAATCATGTAATGCGAGCAACAATAGACAAACAAAAAAAGCGCGTTATGCGCTTTTTTTGTTTGGTATGGGTTTATGCTCCTTTTTCAATTATATCTGCAACTTTATGCACATGCGGAATCACATCATCCTTTGCATACTTACTTCCTCCGGCTAAATTATCTGCATACGCGCGAAGCCCCGTAACAACCTCTTCCTTTTGCACTGCTGGCAGTGTCCAAAGTGTCTCATAATCTGCCGTAAGCTCTCCCATCTGGCGATAGAGTTCCGCGTCATCAGAGTCTACGTTCCGAGTAAACGCACCTCGCTCTACCCACCTATCCATTGCCTGTTCTTGCTGTTCTGAAAGTTCTTGAGGTGCTTCACGTGCAGATTCTTTATCAGCAACACGTTCTGTTATTTTTGCAGGTTTTGTTTCTCTTGGTATTTCAGATACTTTTTTTGATTGCTCTACAAGAGCCGGTGATTCGCTGCGAATATCTTCTGTCAAACGATTTGCTTTGTCCACTAAGTCTAGCGGATCATAGGAACCAGAATCCACATAATTATTAATTCCCTGAGCTCTTCTCACAACATCTTCCGAATACCCCTTTGCTTGCAGTTGTTCCGCAAGCTCTTGCCAATATGTAGCATCTTCTAGCCTACCACTCTCTGCAGGTAATACCACCTCTATAGATGCGTGCACTAATTTCAACTCCAGTTTTGCCCCTTTTTCCGCCCCAATGGCAGGATTTACCTCCTGCGCCGCAGCATGACGCTCACGTGATTCACGCTTTTTCTCTGCTCGCTCCATTGCTGCAGCATCACCAATTGCCTCAACATCCCTATCAAGCGCCAATTCTCTTGCATCCATCGTTGTTTCATACCGACTCTTTCCAATTCCTTCTACCCCTCTGTCCGCTTGCAGCCGGGCAACTTCCGTTTTGAACTGTGCAAGTGCGTCAGTATACGCTTCAATATGCTGATGACTATCATTTTCAGCAGGACGATCAACTCCCCTCGCTAACAACTCCTGCCGAACACCTTTTGCTACGTCAGCCGCAGTCATTTTTCCTTTCAGCGCTGCTGCGACGGCTTCCGCATGTTCTTTGGCTGCGCTCATTTCCGGAAAATCCAAAGTCTGAGCAATTTCTTCCCACCCTTGAAGCAATTGTGCATCAGAGCCTCCTTCACTCGTTGGCAATTTTGCCTCCATCACACGTCCAATAAGCATTTTTCCATCTAAAAACTGTTCTTTTGCAGCACTCGCAATATCTTGCTCTGAACGTTCCGGAACACTCTGCAATTCAAATGATTCTGATTGTGTAGGTTCCATAACCATATTATTTGGAAGATAAAAATTGAAGTGATTGTTTTAATACATCTTCTACTGAGGCTCCTTCAACATATGCGTGCTGCACTGCGGCAAATGCATCCTGCTCAGAATATCCCATACTCACAAGTGCACCAACAACATCGCCAGAAACACCTGTTTGCTGCATTTGCGCTGACGCTTGCACACTTCCAACCTTACTTTTTAATTCTACCACCAATCGATCTGCAGTTTTTTTTCCTAAACCTGGCACGCTTCGCAAATATGCAGCATCTCCGCGCCCAATGGCTTCTTGAATCTGATCTAAACTTCCAAGCCCTAAAATATTTAAAGCTCCTTTGGGTCCAACTCCTTTTACCGTAAGCAGTAGCTCAAAAAAAGCTCTGTCGCTACTTTCAGTAAACCCATACAAATCTAACGCTGAATCGCTTACCTTTAAATACGTCATCAGTGTAACCGTAGTCCCTTCTGGCAATGCCGTAAGATCTTTTACGCTTACTCGCACATCATACCCAACACCACCGCTTGTCATTAACACAATCGATCCGGCAGTTCTATGTGCAACGGTTCCTTTTAATAATGCAATCATAACCTATCGGAGTAAATCAACAAATGTTTGAATACCAAATCCGTTGGCTCCACTTTTAATGTAGCTTTTTGCCTTGCCATAATACGAGCAAGACAAATCAATATGTGCCCATGGGTACGCCGGTTCATCTTCTTTATCTTTTGTAAAAAATTCTAAAAATGCAGCAGCCGTACTTGCGCCACCATATCTTGATCCATTTACTCCACCAATATTTTTTATATCAGCGATATCACTTTTCATAGCTTCACTATACTCTTCTCCCACGGGTAGTCGCCATAAACGCTCTCCACTTTTTTCAGTGGCCGATACAATCGTGTTTACAAGTGAATCTACCGGAGAAAAGAGTCCGGATCGTTCTTCCCCAAGAGCAACAAGACAAGCACCTGTCAGTGTGGCAAAGTCAATTACCTGTTTTGGAGATAATGATTGTGCATACACAAGTGCATCAGCCAAAATGAGTCGTCCTTCCGCATCAGTATTCTTAATAAGTACTGTTTTTCCATTGCTTGCCGTTAAAATATCATCGGGTCTATATGATTGACCACTTGGCATGTTTTCACACGTCGGGATAAGTCCCACAACATGCACAGGTGCATCAAGCGCTGCAAGCGCCTGAACAATACCAATGACCGTTGCGCCACCCAGCATGTCGAATTTCATGTCACACATGTAATCCCCTGTTTTAATAGAAAGACCACCTGAGTCAAACGTAATACCTTTTCCAACAAGTACTGTTGGCGCACCTTCAGCCCCTTTATACTCCATAACAATAAAGCGCGGATCCTGCTCAGATCCTTGTGCCACTCCCAAAAAGCATCCCATTTTTTCTGACTCGATTTTTTCTCTCTCCCACACAGCCACTGTCAGCTTATCACTTACTGAAGCCACAGCCTGTGCCTCTTCTGCGAGTAATTTGGGTGTCATAATGCTCGGTGGCGTATTACCTAAACGTCGAGCGTTGTTTATTGCCTGCGCAATCAGACTTCCCGCTTGTGCACCCTGCTGCACCTCTTCATTTTTGTTTGTCACGAGCGTGATCATGTGCATAGGCGTAACTTTTGCTTTTTCTTCTTTATGCTCCTCAAAAGTATATACCGCCATTTCTGCCGCAATCACTGTCTCCTGTGCGATTCTATCAGCTCCCCACTTTGTAATAAGCGGCTCTAACATATGCACGCTGGGTGAATTGACTTTTTTCTTTTGCGCAACCATAACTCCCGCACCAATTGCATGCTTGTACTGCCGAATAGTTACGGTTTTTTCTTTTCCAAGCCCAACTAATACCACACGCTGTAGACGTTCACTCCCAGTTACAAGCATAAGCACCTCCCCGGCTTTTCCTTCAAAATCTTTTAGCTCTTTTGCCTTTGTAATAAGGCCTTGCACCTCTTCATCAATTTTTTTCACTGAGTCAGATAGTTCTCCATCTTTAAATAACGGAATAATGTGACAAGCGGAAACGTCAATCTGCTGCTTTATTGTGATCTTCATCATATACATATCATTACAAACAATATATCCATTGTACTCAATCGCTGCGGCCTGGTCAATTTGCTGCTTTTTTATAGCTTTGATACAATGCGGACGTATGAAAATTGCAATCATAGGAACACATTCTACAGGAAAAACCACGCTGTGTAAGCTGCTCCATGCAAAACTCACACTGCAACAAAAGGAAGCCTATTTAATGCCCGAATATGTCCGCATGTGCCCGTTTCCTATTAACGAAGGAACCACGTTAGAGGCGCAGCAGTGGATTTTAAATCAGCAAATGATGCAAGAAGGCATGTATCATACGAATGATGATAAGATTATCATCTGCGACAGGGCGACTATAGATAATTTTGCCTACATGCATACGGCCTTTGCGGATTCAGAGCACGACATTGCTCCGCATGAAGCTGACGCCGTACGATTTATGCAGACGTACGACTACGTTTTTAAAACACATCGATTACCTATTGCGGCAAAGGCGGACGGCATACGCACAACAAATGAAGCGTTCCGCGAAACAATCGATACTAATTTACAGAAGCTTTTACAAAAACATTCTATTGCTACTGTCCCCCTGCAAAAGACCATTGACTACGATATACACCTCAAAGACATCCTCGCTCTCATAAGCGCTTAAAAATACGGAAACGTATTTTTTTGTTTGGCGTATTGACGAGAGGCCCTATGTGTGGTTGTATGACCAGGAATCAAAAGGGGTACATTCATGAAAATACGATTTGATGCAGGAGTCAGCCGAATTGTTGGCTGGAAGGTTGATCCGAGAGGGGAGAAAATTCCCCAATCTCAGCAAGACAGCTTCATTGTCAGCGAGAAGCTCGGTCTGTTCGTTGTCTTTGACGGCGTGGGTGGGCATGCAGGCGGAGAAGTTGCCAGCGCCATGGCGGCGACGCTTTTGGAAGAGAGCTTCACGCTGCTGATACAAGTACTTGAGGTGGAAGCAGCACAGCGCGAACCCTACCGAATCCAATCGGAGATAGAAGCTGCGCTCAGGCGGGCCAGTAGAGCAATCTACCACGCCGGCCGCAGAGATCCTGCGCTTGATTACATGGCCACCACAGTCAGCGGCGTCTTCTTCTACGAAGGAACCGCCTACTACTTCAACGTCGGCGACAGCCGCTGCTACAGGGAGCAAAACGGCGAGTTTGAGCAGATGACGCGGGATCACTCCTATGTGGCTGACCAGCTCTATGAGGGACTCATCACCGCAGAAGAGGCGCGAAACCACCCAGATCGAGGTGGGATGCACGCGGCACTTGGATTCCGCGACATTTCCGATTATGTCGATGTCCGCTACACACCCTCGCAGCCCGGCGACGGCTGGATCATCTGCACGGACGGCCTGGTGGACTACGCCGACCCGGACCGATGGGAAGTTGTAGCGTCTTCCCAACTACGCCGTGGCATCTGCACCGACGAGATCGCTACGACGCTGACCAACCTGACCACCGCAGAAGCCGGTATTCCACTGGGGTCTTTCCCCGGCGAGTACTACGACTACAACAGGTGCGACAACACCACGGTGATTGCACTGCGCATTTGCCGATGAACAACCGAGGAGACGACAAAAAAACGACCGGGGCTAGGGGCCCGGTCGTATTTTTTTTGCTTACTTTGTGACACTAATGTGCAATCTTTCTCCATTCAATACTTCTTCTTCAGCATCTGCGTCACCAAGCGTAATACTGTCTGCTAATACCGCAGAGGCAAAAGCATCTTTATATGTATCTACAACCTCTTGCACCATTGCGCTTTCCGTTTGCACCGTCACGTGCACACGCGCGTCTCTTGTTAATCCCTGCGCTTTTCTTTTTCCATTCACACTTCTAATTAACTCCCGGAGTAGTCCCTCTTTTTTCAATTCTTCAGTCATAGTAAGGTCGAGAGCAACATGCATATCAACTTCTTCGCGGATTTCCCAACCTGATTGCAATTCAGTAGCATGCGCTACTTTTTTTACATTTAACTCCTCAGCAATAATCGATTCGTAGGCAGTATCAAGCGCTTCCCCTGTGTATACAAATTGCCCAAGCGGCTGACGCACTTTTACTTTTGCATCTTTTCTTAATGACAATCCATACTCAACCATTTTTCTAACACGAGTCATCTGCAGTAATGCCGCAGAATCGACTTTTGGCATTTCGTTAGGCCAACGTTCCAAATGGACGCTTTCCGCTTCATCTTCGGCATGCACTTTCTGCCATACTTGCTCAGCAATAAAGGGTGTGAATGGCGCCATGAGTACGGCAAGTCGTTTCAATACTGTTTCAAGTGTCCCTAAACATGCTGCAGCATCTGCTTTATCACTTCCCTTCATGCGGTCTCTACTTCTTCGCACATACCACTGAGAAAGATCTAAAATGAAATCCATAATTGGCCGACTCGCTTCCGCCAAGCGGTACGCATCCATCTCTGTTGTTACAGTAACCGTAAGCTCATCAAGTCGCGTAATAATCCATGCATCTAACACATGCGTAGAATCTGCTGCCGGAGTAATCTCTCCTGCAAACAGTTCATAAAACACAACAACATTGGAAAGTGTATTCACTACTTTGTTAAATACTTCTCGTACTCCAACCTCAGAAAAACTCAAGTTTTCTGCAGAAACAATCGGAGAAGACATCAAATAATAACGCAGTGCATCTGCTCCATATTTTTCTAGTACTCCCATTGGGTCTGGATAGTTTCGCAATTTTTTACTCATCTTTTTTCCATCTTCCGCCAAAGCAATACCGTTAACAATCACGTTTTCATATGCCGGCGTTCCTTTGATGGCCGTAGAAAGGACATGCAAGTAGTAAAACCACGCACGTGTTTGATCATCTCCCTCTGCAATAAACTTAGCCGGAAATCCAGCTTCAAATTTTTCTTCATTTTCAAATGGATAATGCACCTGTGCATATGGCATGGATCCAGAATCGAACCAAGTATCCAATACATCTGGAATACGTTTCATTTCTCCACCACAATCACATGCAAATACTACCTCATCTACAATATGTTTATGCAAGTCATCCACTTTTACTCCAGAAGCTGCTTCAAGCTCTGCAATAGATCCCATGACTTTACGTTCACACTTTTCAGGATTCTCTGTGCACTCCCAAACAGGCATCACAGATGCCCAAAATCGCTGTCTTGAAATTGACCAGTCGCGTGCACCTGCTAACCAATTACCAAACCGTCCTTCTTTCATGTGTGAAGGAGACCAATTGATTTTTTTTGCTTGTTCTAACGCATCTGCTTTTACTTTCGTCACCGCAACAAACCAACTACTCGTTGCGTAGTTTATAAGTGGCGTATCACAACGCCAACAATGCGGATAACTATGTTCGTATTTCTTTTTGCTAAATAATTTTCCGTTATGTGCTAGCCATTTAATGATTTCAATATCCGTTTTCATGTGATCATCTTGCGGCTTCACATGCATGCCAGCAAAATCCGTTACATCATCTGTAAATCTTCCATTCATTTTTACATGCTGAATAAATGGCACGTTTTCTTGTTTGAAAACTTCGTAATCATCCGTTCCAAATGCCGGTGCAAGATGTACCAGTCCAGTTCCGTCTTCTGTAGTGACAAAATCAGCTGTCACCACGCGAAATGAATTTTCTGAGTCTGCAAAATATGGGAACAGTGGTTCATACACCATACCAACCAAATCTGATCCGCTCGCATGCCCCATAACTTCAAATTCTTTTCCTTCAAAATTTTTCATTACCAAATCTTTGGCAACAATATAATGTGCATCTTCTAATTTCACCACCGCATATTCAACATCTGCCCCAACGGCTATGAGCACATTCCCCGGAAGCGTCCACGGTGTCGTTGTCCACGCTAAAAAGTAAATATCACCCTCAATATCTTGCAGTGCTTCTTTTTTATCAACCACTTTAAACTGCGCCGTTACAGATAAATCTTTTACATCTTTATATCCTTCAGAAACTTCCTGCTGAGAAAGCGTGGTCTCACACCGCGGACAGATATGCATTGGCTTATAGCCTTTGTAAATCAAATCTTTTTCCCAAAGCTGCTTAAACACCCACCAAATCGATTCCATATATGGTGTATCCATGGTTCGGTAAGCGTTTTTCATATCCACCCAACGCCCAAGTCGAGTTACGACTTTTTCCCAATCATCAACATAACTCAAAATTTTTGTTCGGCACTTTTCATTAAAAACATCCACACCAAGTTCTTCAATTTCTTGTTTACTTTTTGTGCCGAGTTCTTTTTCTACAATATTTTCAATTGGTAATCCGTGACAATCCCAACCCCAAACACGTTCAACTCTGTGTCCTTTCATTGTTTGGTATCTTGGCACCACATCTTTCATCACAGACCCAACAATGTGGCCATAATGTGGCAATCCTGTCGCAAACGGTGGCCCATCATAAAAAACATACGGTTTATCTGCTGGCCGCTCACTTACTGATCTATTAAATACATCTTTGTCCTTCCAATATTTTAGGACATCGAGTTCATGTTCTTGAGGATTGTATGGCATAGGAAAAATAAAAAAAACACCTGTAAAATGAGGACTCCATTGGAGCGGTACCACCTCAATTCCACACGTGTGGCGCTTGATTACAGCTGTACTGGGCTTACCCATGGGATTCTACTTGGCTGTTTGCCGTTCTTTCCCTTGCGCATCGATTCGATTCCCGGTTGATTGCCGGTATGGCGCTTGTTTTTATTGTGGATTTACTATAGCAGATGCAAGTTATTAGTCAAGAACAAACACCTCTATATATAGTATGTATTAAAAAAGGCGCCGCCGGGTGATCCCCGGTCGACGCCATGTTCTTGGTTCCCCCCGAATGGTCAGCTCAGATGACCTGCTTGCTGAAGCAGCGTCACTAGAGCCTTGGGATCCACGGCAAGCTTGGCAAGCTCGCTCTCTGCGCGAAGCCGCTGCACTTGTAGCTCACCAGCCTCAATAGCGGTGGCGAGCGCCTCTTTCCTGGCATGCGAGAGGGCCTTCTCCGCCTGACGCTCCCCTTCCGTCCGCTTCATGGACTGCAGTTCATCATAGGCGCGACCACACTCAGCCTGAGCAGCCTCATACGCGGTGACAGCGCTCTGAAGAGTACGCTGGAGCTGACGCACCTCACCAGCGTGAATCTCCACACCCGCCTGATGAGCCAATAGAAGTTGTTCAGCCTCAGCCATCGGTGTCATGCCGCCGACGAGTAGTCCGCTGACCATGCCGATCTCACTCTCGACCTGCGCTCGCTCTGTTTGGTGCCCGCGTAGGTTCTTCTTCGCCACCGCCAGCTCGTACCCGTCCCCCACAACGGCGGCCAGCCTGTCGCGAAGCGCTGATGGCTTCATCCCTTTCAGCGATAGCTTGAGCTCCGTTCGCGTGGAGTTGTTGCCCGGCTGCACCGTGACCGTCACGCCGCTCGAGTCGATATCCCCGATCTTGGCGTTCTGGAGACCCTTGGTGTGTCCCGTACCTCTCGGCATCCCGCTCGTAAGCTTCACCGATAGCTCCCCTGCGAGCTGAGCAAGCTCGGCCCACTCGCGAAGAATCCTCTCCAAGAGCCTCTTGAGCTTTGAGTCGGGATCATGCCCCTTAAACTCAATTTGCAAACTCATCCTTTACTCTACTTTCAACCACGGTAGTAAAGATGTGGTCCCTCACTAATACCACTTTTATTACCAAATAGTCAAGCCTCCTTGCCCCTCCGCGCCTACCTGCTATAATGGCTACACATATATAAAAGACTCTATGACAACACAGCAACTGTTTATCGCGTCAGATCACGGCGGGTATCAACTTAAAAAGCGCCTCATTCGCTATATTGAAAATGAACTCAAACTCAGCATTACAGACATGGGGCCAAAAGAATATGATGAAACGGATGATTACCCTGACTACGTCATTCCGCTAACAAAAAAAGTGTTAGAAACAAAAGGGCGCGGTATTGTTATTTGTAAAAATGGGATTGGCGTCTGTATTGATGCCAATAAAGTTGCTGGTATTCGTTGTGGTATCGGCTACAACTTAATGGCTGCAGAAACTATGATGAAGGATGACAACACCAATGTCCTTGCTCTTGCGGCAAAAACACTCAGTGACGATCACGCAATGGCCGTAACCGAAAAATGGCTAGAGACAAAATTTTCTGAAGCAAAGCGGCATGAACGCAGACTTAAAAAAATCGCGGCAATTGAATGTGATAACACTGATAAGCTATGATTCGTATTATTCCATCAGTACTCGTACATTCTGCTGAAGAATTTGATGCGCAAGTACAAACAATGAAAGAAGTGACAAATTTTGTCCAAATCGATATTGCTGACGGCGAATTTGTAGAAGGTAAAACGTGGATTGATGCTGCGTATGTTGCTGCAAATATGCCAATCGATTTTGAACTGCACATGATGGTGGCAAACCCACTAGAAGTAGCAGAGCAATGGAAAAACCAAGCACACCTCAAGCGATTTATTGTGCATTACGAATCACTCAAGAACCCAACCGAAGAATTAACAGCGCTCAAAGCACATGGCAAAGAAGTGGCGCTCTGCATTAACCCAGAAACGCCCATTGCCGTAGTCAGCGATGTGGTTACTCTTATAGATGGGCTGCAGCTGATGAGTGTGCACCCAGGAAAACAAGGGCAAGCCTTTATTACGGATACAATTGATCGCGCGCACGCCCTGCATCAGCAATTTCCAGAACTTGAACTTGCTGCAGACGGGCATATTAATGCAGAAACTATTCCCCCACTCGCAGCAGCTGGGGTAACTCGATTTGGCCCAGGTAGCGCTATTTGGAAAGGTGCGCCAAAAGATAATTATGAAGCGCTTGTGGCACTTACCCACACGTTGCCGCAATAGTGCATCACTGTTATAGTGCAATCACATTAACCAATATTTATATGGATGAACAATGTTACGACGTAGTCATCATTGGAGCAGCTGCGGCTGGTTCTGCAGCAGGCGTATACTGTGCAAGAAGAAATCTGAACACGATTATTGTCAGCATGGACATTGGAGGAGAGGTTGCCCTCTCTGGTGAAGTAGAAAACTGGCCAGGAATTATCAACATTACTGGATTTGAGTTGGCGCAAAATTTCAATAAACATGTACTCAGTTACAATGTGCCAATTGATCAAGGATTTAAAGTAGAAGCAATCAAGCAAGAAAAAAATTACCATATTGTTGAAGCAAAAAATCTTTCAGGAGAAGAAAGATCGTATAAAACAAAAGCAGTTATTATTGCGAGCGGTATCCACCCAAGAGAACTCGGATTACCTGGAGAAAAAGAACTCAAAGGACGCGGTGTCACCTATTGTACCGTTTGTGACGGACCCCTTTTTAAAGGAAAAACAACCATTACCATTGGAGCGGGTAGTGCAGCGCTAGAATCAGCACTCATGATGGGAGAGATTGCAGAAAAAGTGTACTTAGTCACTAAATATGGACCAGAAGATGGCAAAGACGGCTTTCCAAAAGGTGAAGATGTCCTTATTGAGAAAGTAAAAGCAAATGCCAAAATTGAAATCATCCATAATGCTATCACCACAAAGATTAATGGTGAACAAAAGGTTGCTGGTATTACGTATAAAGATAAAAAAACAGATGCAGAAAGCACTATTGAAGCCGATGGAGTGATGGTACACATTGGTGCCATTCCAAATTCTGACTATATTGAGTGCGCAAGCAAAAATGCAGCAGGAGAAGTTGAGGTTGATATGCTCTGCAAAACGAGTTGCACCGGAATTTTTGCCGCAGGAGATGTTACCAACATTCCATATAAGCAAATTTCTATCTCAGCCGGGCAAGGTGCTACAGCAGCACTGAGTGCAATCGACTACTTGAACCGCTGGGAGGAACAAAAATAGACTCTTTACTCACTATTCTAAAATATACGCAGTTTTTACTGCGTATATTTTGTTTTTTGATGGGCAATGGTATACTTGTAGCACTATGATTATACCCAAATTATTTGGTGTTCTAGGACTGATCATTATCACGATTGCAATTTTTGCAAAGAAAGAAACACATCAAGACTGGCTCTTTATTGCAGGAGGGTCGGGTCTTTTGGTGTATAGTATTTCTTTAAAGGATCCCATCTTCATCCCGCTCCAAATCATCTTTATTCTGGCCAGCGCATACGAACTGTTCCTGATTTCGCGTAAACGCACATAATATGATAGACACACTTCTTCTTTGGGATATGTTTCCCGTACTTCCCGCAGGTTGGGAATCAACATTCATCATTGTGGCAGCCGTACTCGGTAGCATCTTACTTGTGTACTCAATATTTATTGAACAAGAACATCGCCAAGATATTATTCGCATGCTCGGTGCAGGAGGACTCCTCACATACGCGCTTGCTATTGAAGAACCTTTTTTTGCTATAGCTATGGCAGCTATCGCTATCGCCTCTCTTGTAGAATTTGCTGAAATTTATTTTGGCTTGCACAAACACTCAAAAGAAGACCTCAAAAAATATAAACAACTGTGGAGACACAAACAATAATCCTATGTTTGATCTTATTACGATTGGTGACGCCACCTTTGACACCTTTGTTATTATCGACGATAACTGCAAGCAGTGCCGCGTTGATGTCAAAAGAAATCAACTCTGTATCAATTACGCTGATAAAGTGTGCGTCAAACATATTGACCAATCCGTAGGTGGAAACGCTGCGAATGTTGCTGCGGGTGTACAGAAATTAGGATTACAAACGGCTATCGTTACCGAACTCGGAGACGATATAAATGGATTTGCCATTGCGCATGATTTGGAAAAAGCAGGTGTCAATTGCGACAACATGGTGATGCACAAAAAAAAGGAAACTCGATTTTCTATTGTACTCAACTACAGAGCAGAACGTACAATCCTTTCGTACCACGCTGACAGAAAGTATACGTTCAAAGCGCTGCCAAAAACTGATTGGGTGTATTATACATCCATGGGATCAAGTTTTGCCGGGTATCAAAAAAAACTGATGAGCTATCTTAAAAAGCATCCGTCTATTAAGCTAGCGGCAAATCCTGGTTCATTCCAAATGAATGCTGGTTTAAAAACATTTAAAGCGATTCTTCCGCATGTATCGCTCCTATTTGTAAACAAAGAAGAATTGAAAATCCTGGCTGGCGGGAAAAAAACATTCAAAGCGCAAATCAAATCACTGCAAGCACTTGGTATTGAAACCATTGTAGTAACAGACTCAATGCGCGGCGCGTATGCTGCATCTGCTACAACTCGATTGCACATGCCTGCCTACCCTATTGCCGCAACCGCAAAAACTGGTGCAGGAGATGCATTTGCCAGTGGATTCCTATCCCAATACATAAAAGGAAAGGAGCTTTCATACTGCATGCAAGCAGGTACAGCGAACGCTTCTGGTGTTATTGAAAAAATTGGCGCACATAAGGGACTCCTCACAGCCAGAACACTCTCAAAACGCATAAAAACATACGCAAACATAAAACCTACAAAGTTTTAATTTGCGACTGCCGCATATTGACAAATAACCGGTTTTCCGCTATAATTCGACCGCTTTAAAAAAGCTATGACTTCTTATCTCAAACCCAAAGACATGAATCTGTTTTTGGATAAAGTTTACAGTCACGTGAAAACAAATACTAAAACGACTGCCAAAAATCAGCGAGATCTGATTCTTTTTATTGGTCGCGTGTATGGCTACATGCTCGAATCCATTACCGCCTACGAAAAAAAGCACAAGCGCAAATTTCGCGTAGGTGTTATTTATGATCCCAAACAAGGACTGCCCGGAAACACGAAAAGAATTTTAGATCAACTTGATGTGATAGAGACATGTGATCCTCGGAGTGAAACAAGCATTCATAAGGCGCTTAAAGAACATAAGGAATCATTGTTCTCTGTTGTTGTAAGAGGAGACGATGGTATCCCAATGCAAAAGCGCATGATCCCGCATATTCCATACATGCCTTCTCCAACAGCAGCGTCATTAAAATGGGCTACTGAAAAAATTTCAATGAGAGAGCGGCTCAGAGATTATAACACTGATCTGACGCCATCCTTTATGGTTGTCCATGAAGTAAATCCTAAAATCCTCAGACAAATTGAAGAAAAGGTTTCATTTCCACTTATTGTAAAACCAAGTGGACTAGGGGCAAGCAGACTGGTCAGTATCTGTTACCACAAGGAAGAGCTCGATACGGTACTCAAAAAATGTTTCAAAACAATCAAAGCGGTCTATAAAGAAACCCAAGGACGAGGAGAGCCCGAAGTATTGGTGGAAGCATACATGGAAGGAAGCATGTACTCTATTGATGGATACGTAGATGCAAAAGGGCGCATTTCATTTTGCCCTGCAGTATATGTAAAAACAGGGAAAGAAGTCGGGTTTGATGACTTCTTTGGCTATAGACAAATGAGCCCTACCATTTTGAAAAAAGATAATATTGAACGACTTGAAGCAACAGCAGCGCAATCAGTTCACGCACTCGGACTGCGCAGCACTTCTGTCCATATTGAACTCATCAGATCAGAACATGGATGGAAAATTGTGGAACTTGCTCCGCGTGTTGGTGGTTTTAGACATCAGATGCACAAACACACACACGGTATTGATCACACCATGAATGATATCCTGATTCGTGCAGGAGAAAAGCCAATTATTCCAAAAAAATTAAAGGGGTACGCTGTGGCAATGAAGTTTTTTGCAAAGAAAGAAGGAAAGCTAAAACGAATTGTAGGAATTAAAAAAATCAAAGAACTCAAATCCCTAAAAAAACTTATAGTAAATAAACAAGCAGGCGACAGCTGCAAATTCGCAAAGCATGGCGGCAGCTCGGTGTTTAATATCATCATGTCAAATGCAGACAGATCAAAATTACTGGCAGACATTAGACGATTAGAACAAACCATAGACATCCAAACAAAATAAAAAAATAGGCCCACACGGGTCTATTTTTTTATACTGCAGGAATCGCTCGTTTTCTATGTTCCCTTGTTTCCCTTCTCATTTCAAAATGATCTGAGGCATTACACACCTCTTCATAATCGAGTTTTGGCCCAAGTAAACTAATGCTGTGTTCAAATCCCCTTGCGTGAGCCCGAATTTCTGCCGCAAGCTCTGGATGTTCTTGCTCACTGTCTGCCATTTCCTCAAGCATTTGTATCTTTTGCGTAATATCTGTCATTACCCCCGTAAATTCGGCTACATGAGCCAAATATGAGCTCCTAGCGACTCCCATGACGTGTTGCTCAGTGAATTTCCATAGGTCATCCTGCACTTGAGTCAATGCACTGCACAAAAACCCACGCTCTTCTGGTGAAAAGAATGATAAATCCTTCCCAACATGAAAGTCTCTAAAGGTATGTCCTCTCTTTGTAAACTGCTTATATTTTTGCTTCATTGGGTAATCAAGATGCTTCATCAAGAACGTTTCCCCCATATGTGATTCCGTCACACGCAAAAATTCTAAGAACGCTTCACGATACGGCCAAAGCTTTTTAGCAAAGGCAATCATGGTGTCTTCTAATTCTTCTTGCGATAACGACAAATTATCTTGTGCCTGCTCAAATGCATGCAGCACATCATCCCGAAGATCTTCCGGCACTAATGGCGGAAGCGAATGGACCAATCGATCAAAAATTTGCAATGTGTGTTGAGTAGCTGTCATACCAGAACAGTATAACGCACTTTCCTATGCTCTGCCAAGAACATTCATTGCAACCCCTGCAGCAATCGATACATTTAGGCTTTCTTTCTTCCCTTGCATTGGGATATGCACCACTACATCAGCAAGCGCACAGACTTCTTCAGAGATGCCATCAACTTCATTTCCCACTATCATTGCAAAATCTTTTGCAGGCTTGTGCGTGTGAATATCAATGCTGTTTTCATTTTTTTCAAGGGCGATAAGTTCCACTCCTTCAGCTTTCAGCATAGTAAGCACTTCTTCAAGCGATTCGCACGCTTCCCAAGGAACCCACGTCTCGGCACCAAGTGATACCTTATCTATTTGAATTTTTGGTGGATGCGCAGTGTATCCAACTAAAAATAATTTGTTAAACCCAAACGCATCGGCGGTTCTAAACATCGCCCCAACGTTATGGCACGATCTAATATTTGGTAAAATCAGGTATTTTTTTCTCATAAACAATACTCCACGTTATGTGGAGTATTGTACGGTTTTCTCTGTTTTTTGCAAGGGCTAACCCAAGATATTAATCTATATCACTTTCTTCCAGAAGCTCATCATATGCACGAATCTCATCTTTGCAATGACCAATCATGTCTGATTCCGACATATTCGCTGTTTTCTTGAATGGAAACATTCCGTATGGGGCACCACCCTCTCTATAACAAGCACAATCCACTCCTTCACAGATATAATTGCGTCCTACAATTTGTTGCTGACCATCAACTTCTAATGTTGATGCGCCATCTTCACGCAGTTCTTTTTTCATTCTATCCAACTCTTCTTGTTCATCCTCACTAAGACCATCATCATCAGCTTCTACTCTTGTGCGAATAATTGTTCGTTCTTCTACCTCCTCTATTCCATTTTCAATTGTTCGAATACGTATTCGTGTTTCATCTCGCATCTCCCCATCCTTCTTAATTTCTTCCCGTGTTCGTACACGAACATCAGCTCGATCAATATCACCCGGTTGTGGTGTTCGTACTCTGGTTCTCACTTCTGATCGCGTTTCTCCATTTTCGTCTTCAACACGTACTCTTGTTCGTACGCGTTCTTCTTCATCATTGTCGTCATCCAGGTCTTCCCCATCTTCGTTAACATCATCGTTTGACGCTGCCGCAGCTCGTCTTCGTTCTCTATGACGTTCTTCAACGCGCACACGCACGTCAGCATCATCTTTTCTTTCTTCAATGCGTTCAAGTAATTCCTCAGCCTCTTCATCTCCTGCCGCAGCACGTTCTTCTAACGCTTCCAATTGGCGCGTTGCACGTTCTTCTCGTGATTCTTGACGCGTTTCTGTTCTTTCTCTTCTGTCATCACCGCGCTCACGTAATTCTTCTCTTCTTTCTTCATCGAGTTCTCTTAATGCTTCTGCGGCATCTTCATCTCCTGCACGAACTTTTTCTCTGAGTTCCTTTCGCTCTTCTTTATATTCGCGCAAATGTTCTACACGCGTATCAATACGCTCTTTTACATTTTCCAAATGCGCTTGCACGTCTTCTGGAAGATTATCGTTTTCAAGTGCATGCACAAGCCGCTGATTTCGCGTAGCAAGTGATGTACGAATTTCAATAAATCGATCTTTTCCTTCCTTTTCAAACTTCGTTTCTAATCTGGTAAGCACGGCTTCTTTTCTTACTTGATGCGTTGCAATATTCGCAATTGCCCGCGCACTTCTTTTGTCTCCGTCTGCAATCATTTCTTGCGCACGCTCTTGCGCCTCTTCTACATATTGCTGCGCTTTGGTAATCATCTCTTCCATTTTTGCCACGCGTTCAGCATTTTCAGGATCATTGGCAATGATTCCTTCTGCCAAAAGCATGCGTTCTTCTGCAAATTTAATGCGTTTTTCTATTTTTTTTGCTTTATTAAAGGTGAATGTAAGAGATACTCGCTCTCTTACACTTCTCCAAAATAGTCCAGCATTCCCTGGCACATTTTCTGGTTCATCAACTTCAATACCATCAAGGTCATCATTCACTTCTTCCTCTTCCTCGCTCAACGCTTCCTCAATTTCTTCAGAAAGTGCTTCGTCTTCAAGTAATACGTCTTCGTCCTCTACTTCAACTTCTACTACATCCTCAGTAGAAGTAACAACATCTTCTGTTGAAGAAGTTGTATCGGCAGTTTGCGCATACGCGCCACTCACCATGCACATCGCGACCAAGAGCGAAACGGTCACGATCTGCACACGAGTCATGAGATTGATTGTGTGCGTCATATAAACTATATAAAAATATGCTTGCAGTATAGCATAAAAAAAAGAACTGACCTTATAGGCCAGCACTTAACTTCGGTAACGCGAGGAATACTGCAATCATGAGCACCGCTCCTGTCATAAAGTACATATGAGCAAATGACAATTTTTGAGTTGAAAAATCCGAAGATTGTGCGTGTTTATTTGGCATACTATATTTATTTTTGTATTTATTTTTTTGGCCTATTTTAGGTCTTTTTTTGTATGAATTGGTACCTATTCACGCTTATAACTATAGCACAAAAAACAGGTTTTGTCAACCCCTTTTTTTTGTCTAAAACTGGCACTTTCGTGTATACTTTTTTTATACAGCGAGTAGTTCTTGCAGTATATTGCAACACAAACACGCGTTTAAAAAAATCGGTTATGAAAAAAATAACGGTACACGATAGCTGGCAAGACGCATACACTTACACATGTTCAAAAGGGATTGGGCGGTCTTTTGATCCAGATTTTACTCCCGAATTGACTCCAAAAGAGATGCTGGCACTTGGAATTTTTGGAGGAATATATATGAATGACAAACCCAAGGAGTTTCCACCCTCTTGGTTCACTCGCGCAAAACTCAGCGAGCATAGCACCCCGTCACTTAATTATTTTGGTGTCAGCGCCTCCCTTCCTCATAGAGAATGGCTCCGACGAGGATGGATTCACCCAGCAGACCCACGCGGGTGGTTTCAGTGGTATTGCAGATACTACCTAGGCAGAAGAATGCCCAAAGAAGACCAAAGACAAATAAAGCGCTGGCGCGCAATGAAGCGCCATGTAGCCCAAGTACAAAAAAACTGTAAAAAAGGCGACCTATCTTGTAGAAAAAAACAGCGCCAGGCACTTTTGCACTGGGCATATGACTCACGAACACTATGAAAATAGTAGCTTTCATTGACCGAAAATAGTTTGTGTCGTAAAATATACATACTATGGCGCAACTTTCACTTCAAAAATACCTTGTACAATTTTTAGAACATCTTGAAATTGAAAAAAATCGTAGTCCCAAAACAATTGAGAACTATGATTTTTATTTACGCCGTTTTTTAGACTGGTATGGAAGTAAAAAAACACCCTCTTCCCTTGCTGGAGAAGATGTCCGCAAGTTTCGCCTTTGGTTAAATCGATTAGTTGATGTACATGGCGAACCACTCAAAAAAAACACACAAAACTATCATCTCATAGCACTTCGATCATTCTTAAAATATTTGTCTAAACGAGACATTGCAACTATTGCCCCAGAAAAAATCGAATTAATGAAAATGCCAGACAGAGAAGTAACCTTTTTAGAAGGATCTGATTTAGTGCGACTACTTGATGCGCCAATCGCGCATTTAAGCGTTTCAATGAACAAAAAAGGAGCGGCAAGTACAGCCAAACTTATCGCACTAAGAGATAAATCGTTTTTAGAACTACTATTTTCTACAGGACTACGTGTCAGTGAAATTGTGAAACTCAAAAAAGAACATATCAATCTAAAAAAGGACGAATTTACTATTCGTGGAAAAGGTGGAAAAAGCAGAGTCGTCTTTGTGTCTGAACAGGCTCGTTTTCATGTAAAAAATTACCTGACAACCAGAAAGGACATGAATCCCTTTATCTTTGTCTCTCATGACAAGCGGACCGGTACGCAAAAGGTAAAAATCGTTTCCGGGAAAATGGAAAGCGCTGGAGAACCTATTACCCCAAGGACAGCCCAAAGAATGATCCAAAAATATGCTAAATTGGCCGGTATTACCAAGGTTGTAACCCCACATACCTTGCGGCACTCATATGCCACTGATTTGCTCCAAAATGGGGCTGATATCCGCTCTGTACAGACCATGCTCGGTCACAGCTCTATTACCACTACCCAAATATACACCCATATCACAGATAAAGAGCTCCGCAAGATCCATAAAAAGTTCCATGGAAAAAAGCGATCAGATGAACCCTCAGACGATTGACAATGCCTGAAAGTTACGCTACACTGTCCCCACATAACGCTCCTGTAGTTAAATGGATATAACTCGGGCCTTCTAAGCCTGCGTTCTAAGTTCGATTCTTAGCGGGAGCACTCCTTCGCTCTTTACTTAAAGAGCTCCGGCGCACAAGCACAATTTTTTTATGCATACATACCTTTTTGAACTCGGGGCACACCCGCTCATTTCTGAAGCAGAAATTCGAGCAGCGCTCCCAAATCTAACGCACACAGAAATTCGTGGGCATTTTTTAATTGCTTCGCTGACAGAAGAAACCAACTGTGCAGAGCTGATGAAACGCCTTGGTGGAACCATCCGCATTGCAGAGAAGCTCTCTTTGTCACCGTCTCCACTCGAGCTAAGTAAGCACCTTGACTCTCTTCCAATTACTAGCAAAATTGTCTTTTCGGTTTCTGGAGACAACGCAAAACGACTTGGCATTGAAACAAAAAAAACACTCCGTAATGAAGGGCGATCAGCTCGCTATGTAGAAGCCAACAATACGGCAACGATTTTGCACAACAAACTCGTAGACACGGAAACAGATTTTATCGTTATTGGAAAAGACGTGTTCGTTACCCGCGCCATTCAACCAATTGAAGCACTTTCAAAAAGAGATTTTGAACGCCCCGGAAGAGATGCAAAAAGCGGCATGCTTCCACCAAAATTGGCACAGATGCTTATTACGCTTTCAGGAGTCGCTCCATCTGCAGAAAAAACACTGCTTGATCCTTACTGCGGAAGTGGAACAGTACTGATGGAAGCACTTCTCATGGGATACGGCACATTAATTGGGACAGATATTTCAGATCGTGCAGTACAAGACTCACAAGAAAATGTTGATTGGCTTTCTGGCCAAAGTGAACATCAAGCAAACGTACAAATTTTTAAAGAAGATATTGAAAAACTTGCAACAAGACTTGATCCTGAATCTGTAGATGTTGTTGCCTTTGAACCATACATGGGTGTACCCCTCTTTGGAAACGAACCAGCGGAGCTCATCATGGGGCAAGCAAAAAATCTTTCAACGCTTTACGTTTCTGCATTCAAACAATTGCACCTCGTTATGAAACCCGGCGCTGTATGTGTCGCTATCATTCCGCAATTTATGCATGAAGAAAAATGGGTATCTTTGAACTGTATCCCAGATATTTTAGCAATCGGTTTTGAACTTTCACCACTCATGGGTGAACACAAATCACTTCTCTATCACAGAGACGGGCAACATGTAGGACGAGCAATTTGGCGATTTGTGAAACGCTAATCCTGAAGAAAACAGCCCCTACACCTCGCCTCATATTTATCACTCTCACCAACCTCAACTTGCGCATCGCCACCAGCGATGCGTTTGCTTTTACTGGCTTCTGCGCCGCACTGCATGCAAATGGCGTGCACTTTTGTTACGTCATCTGCAATAGCAAGGAGGCTGCCAATAATACCAAACGGTGCACCCGTAAAATCTTGATCAAGTCCTGCGCAAATAACACGCACGCCTTTTTTTGTCATTTCTTCAATGGTATTTACAATCTCTTCCGAAAAAAATTGCACTTCATCAATACCTACAACCTTTGTATCTTCCTTCAATAAATATTGCATGTGCCCGGGTCTATCCACAGCAACTCCTTCAATACTAAAGCCAGCATGAGACACAACCGCCTGCTCATCATATCTATTATCAATTGCTGGTTTAAACACCTGTACCCCCTGTTTTGCAAGCGTAGCACGCTTCACTCTGCGAATAAGTTCTTCTGTTTTTCCAGAAAACATCCCTCCACATATCACTTCAATCCATCCCCCTGTAGTTGCTTGCTGTTCCATAGCCCTTTTCTAAAAAAATACGAGCAGTTATCTGCTCGTATTCTACTATTTAGCGTGAAAATCGTCTACTTGCTTCGTTATAGTCGAGCGCTTTCATGAAAGCATCGATATATTCTCCTCGTTTCATGCCGTAGTCAAAGATAAATGCATGTTCAAATACGTCCATGACAACAATCGGCTCAGCGCCAGAGAGCTGTCCTGCGTCATGCTCATTTACCCATACGTTGAAGAGTCTATCTCCACGCCTGTCATACGCCAATACGGCCCAACCAATGCCTCTGAGTGCTCCTGTAGCACGGAAGTCTTTTTCCCATGCTTCTACTGATCCAAATTCTTTCGTTAATGCAACCGCAAGAGCTGAATCGGTAGCAAGCGTAGTCGGTTCTTTTGAAATATTTTCAAAGTAGTACTCATGCATGCGCATACCATCAAACTCCCAACCAAATCTGCGTTTCATTTCAGCATACTCTGGTCCTGTTTCGCCAGATACAGCAAGCGCTGTAACTTTTTCAGCTACTTTATTTGTATTAGCCACGTATCCCTGATACAGCTTGAAATGTACATTCAATTGCTCATCAGAAAACCCAGGCGTTCCTAAAAGCGCTGAAAAATCTTTTGCTTCATACATAATCAATCGATTAAATTTTACCAACCAAGTCTACTCCTGGTGTAAGGGTGTCAGATCCTGGTTTCCAGTTTGCAGGACATACTTCTCCACCATGTTCACGTACGTATTGAGCCGCGTGAAGTTTTCTTAGTAGTTCTGCTGATGAACGACCAATACTGTTATCGTGCATTTCATATGCTTTGATCACGCCATCAGGGTCTACAATAAAACTTGCGCGGTAAGAAAGTCCTTCGTCTTCAATATATGTTCCGAGTGCCATGCAAAATTCTCCTGTTGGGTCTGCTGCCATTGGAAATTGCACTTCACCAATTGCTGGTGAATTATCATGCCACGCTTTATGTACAAATGCAGTATCAGTACTCACAGAAAGTACTTCTGCATCAATTTTCTGAAATTCTGGATACAGGTGTGCCATTTCTCTAAGCTCTGTTGGGCACACAAAGGTGAAATCAGCAGGGTAGAAAAATAATACGAGCCACTTTCCTCTGTAATCACTGAGGCTTACCTTTTTGATCTGCTTTTCGTGATAAATATCAACTTTCAAATCTGGAACCTCTGAATTAATCAGGTTGTTTCCGTAAATGTGTACTTCTTCCATAAAAAAACTATTAATAATCATCGAGCAGGTATCGTAGCGCGTACAGCACGGTCCGTCAATTGTGGAAGCATGTTCTTTTTTTGTCCTACCCCATCCACCCACTCATGAGTTGCCCCACAATATATCCTACTGTTCCAGCAAGACCCGCCAAAATAAGCATTTCTAGTCCAGCCCGAAGAGCGGATCGCTTTGTATACTTTGTGACCCCAGCGCCAAGTAGGAATAACCCCACAAGAGAAACCACTACAGACGTCCAAATGGCTGTTGAAATGGTAGAAAATATAATATACGGCATAAGCGGAATTGCTCCACCCACAATATACGCAATACCCATCAAAAAACCATTGCGAATAGGGTTTTCTGCCTTACCTGGGATTACTCCAAGTTCGCGGTACGCCATTTCTTTTAATATAAGCTCCTTATCTTGTGATGCTTCTGCTGCCATTTTTACCGCCAGCGATTCACTCCAGCCATCTTTCACATACATACCCACAAGCTCACGCTCTTCTTCCTCTGGATGATTGTGAATTTCTTCTCTCTCTTCTGCAAGCATGCGCGCGTCAATTGATTGCGCAGATTTACTCGATACATATGAACCAACCGCCATTGAAATCGATTCCACACCAATAATTACAGATCCCGCTAGCAGAATTGTAAAAGGATCTTGCGTGGCTGCAGCAATTCCAGTAATCGATCCAAACGTAGACACCATCCCGTCTTCTAACCCAAATACTACTTCACGAATAGTACTTCCAATCGTGGTACTTTGGTGATGAATGTAATTTGGATTTTGATGATGATGCGGACGCATATTATGCTAATCGTTTTTGTACCAATGATACAATTGTTTCAAGAGAGGTATTGGCTTTAATCAAATAGTCTCTTGCTCCCTTCATCATACCACGCATTTGCGTCATATGAGAATCATCATTCGTCAAAATAATAGTTGGAATATCTTTGTTTCGTTTTTCCAATTCATTCATAAATGTCATCCCATTCATCCCCGGTAGCCGCAAGTCTAATAGAATAATATCCGGCTCAATTTTTTCTAACTGCACCAATGCATATTCCGCATTATCGGCTTCCGCAACAATGTAATCATTGTCTAAAAACGTTTTTACTAACGCATGGCGTAGTGGATTTTCGTCCTCAATGATGAGAACATACTTTTTTTTCTTTGACATATTCCCCCTTTTTACTTTTTTTAATTGATATGGAAATAACAGACATCTCCATCTTGGACTTGGTAATCTTTTCCTTCTAAACGAAGATTTCCTGTGCCCTTCATGCCGCCCCAACCGCCAGCAGCAACGAAATCTTCTGTTTTGGCTACGTCAGCTTTAATAAATCCTTTGATAAAATCTGTATGAATCACACCAGCAGCATATGGTGCCGTAGTTCCTTGTTGCACTGTCCATGCTCTTGATTCTTGCTCTCCAGAAGTGAAAAATGTTACCAATTTGAGTAGTTCATATCCACCTTTTACAATCCGATCAAGACCTGATTCACTCACGCCAAGTTCTTCCATAAACATTGCAGCATCTTCCGCAGATAAATCACTGAGTTCTGATTCTGTTTTTGCAGAAACGTAAATATGCACGCACCCTTCTTCTACAATAAGCTGCTCGCTTCCTGTCATTTGCGCATCGTCTACGTTTACAATATACATCATTGGTTTTTGCGTAAGCAAATGGAGTTCATTCATTATCAATTGCTCATCTTCCGTATATTCAAGTGCACGTGCAGGATGTCCTTCATTCAGATGAAGAGCAAGTCGTTCAAGTAATGCTACTTCTTCTTTTATATCTTTTGATGCAGAACCCTTTAACTTTTTTTTCGTTTTGTCTAATCTGCTTTCAACTGCCTGCGCGTCTGCAAGTGCTAATTCTAAATTGATAATTGCCGCGTCGTCTGATGGATCAACTCGATTTTCAACATGAATAATATTATCATTATGAAAACCACGAACCACATGCGCAATGGCATCTGTTTCTTTAATGTTTGATAAAAATGCATTTCCTTTTCCTTCTCCCTGTGATGCATTTTTTACAAGCCCTGCAATATCCCAAAATTCTATTGCTGTGGGAATTGCTTTGAGCGATGAAGATGTTGAAACAAGCTGCTCAAGGCGACTATCTGGCACTTCTACCACCCCCACATTGGGTTCTATGGTACAAAATGGATAGTTTTGCGCATCCGCCTGTTTACTCTTTGTGAGTGCGTTAAAGAGTGTTGATTTCCCTACATTAGGAAGTCCTACGATTCCAATTGATAGCATATCTGAAGATTATCTAAACTTGGCCTATCTTAGCGTAGTCCTCCAATTTTTTCAAGCCTTGTGTTCAAGACCAGCCTCTTTGCTGAGTGCCCACCCAAGAACCACTCTAATAACCACAATACCAGCTAATCTCATAATTTGATCAAAATCTGTGGCTACCGTTGCCAGCATGATGTCTGCAGCAATAACAAATTCAAGTCCAAAGATGATTCTTTTTGCTAAATGCCTCCTGACATGACCCATACTATATTTTGGCAGAAGCACTTTCCACAAAGAAACAAATACTGATCCCGCCACAATAGAGAGACCGATATATTCAATGAATAGCCCCAAATTTTCAATGATGCTATTAATTGTAAGAATGATTGGTGAAAGGTCCATATATATGTATTACCTTATTATTCTTGTGGAAGTTCTTCTACTACAGGAGCTTCTTCTGGTGCTGGTTCGGGCTCTGGCTCAACCTCTTCAGGTGCGATTTCTTCTACGGCTGGTTCAGGGTCCGGATCTGGCACTATTTCTGCTGGTGGCGCTTCAGGTTCTGGAATAATCACTTCTGGCTCTACCACTTCTTCTTCTGGAATAGCTTCTGGTTGCTCCTCTGGTGCTTGAACCTCTTCTTCTACTGGTTCAGGCTCAGCCTCTTCTGGTACTGCGGGTACTTCTTCTGGTGCCGGAGGTTCTTCTGCCGGAATATCTTGCGGCTCTTCTACAGGCTCCTCTATCACAGGCTCTTCAGCAGGCTCCTCTGCTTCAGGATTTTGTTCAGGTTCTTCTGCTGGCTCCTCAACATTCTCTGGCTCTTCTGCCGCAGGTTCTTCTTCAACAGGAGCTTCATCTGGTTCTGGATCAGGATCCTCATCACCAAATATAAACCAGAAATCTTCATTATCATGTTCTTCCTCTTCTTCGGCAGGCTCCTCTTCTACAGGTTCTTCTTCAGCATCGATTTTTCTATGTGCAATAAGCACCCAATCAAATGTTGCATGCGATGTTCCTTCATCAAGCTCCCGCACATTAAATCCAAGCGGCCCCTTTCCGTCTACAAAAATCCCCTTTGCATCTTCTGTAAGCGTAACTGAAATTTTCATTGGTTTATCAGTATCAATAAGCGCTTGCATTTCTTCAGTAAATTTCACTTTTGTTCTTCCAAGGAATAATTCGTCAGAACCAGAAAATACTAATTCTGTTTGCTCGGACTGCAGTGCATACAGTGCGGTTTCTTCACCATTTGTTTCTACCGTTGTTACAAATCTTCCCTGATCATCAATTGCCCAATGTTCTGATCCATCAATACCTGCTACATTTCTAATATAATACCCATTCATGTCTAAATCACTTGTCATTTTAGCAATGACCCCACCATTATCTACCACCGCTAATTGATCTGGAGCAATATTTACATTTACTCCAACCTCATTAGCAAGTTCCACTAAATCTTTTTCAACTTTTGCAATCGACTGCATTCTATTGTGCACCCAACCTGACTTTACCAAAGACATAATCTTTCCGGTTTCTTCTTCCCCTTCAAAACTGTCTAGCGCAAGTCCAATAATACCTACCACCGTAGAACCATCGTCTTTCAGTGGATCATATTTCATTGCATGACCCGGCAGAGTAGCAGCAACAAGTAAGTCTCCGCGCTCTACAGGTCCGTTTTCATTACTAATTTTTACAGGAACACGTCCAATAAGCGCAAGCAGTGCTGTGTGCGCTGTTCTACCATTACCTACCGTAATTGTTGGTTTTGTAGAAACCACACCTGCCACTGCGCTTGCATAAGCCCCTGTGCTCTTCATATATGTATCCGCATCTTCAGGATCCACAATCATAACGTCTCCCGGTTCCACACTCTGGTCTGGCCGTACATCTACTCGCTCTGCAAGATCCCCAGGCTGCCCCGGAACACCCACGTTTGCGCCTGCACCATAATATGTTCCGTTGGCCTGTACATCACCATTCGCTGACACTGAAAATACCGCTGAACCTGCATTTCTTACAGAAAGAAGATATGATGTTGTGGCACTTGTGTATGTGTTTTTTGTATCGAAAATAAATGCCGTATCCGTTGTTGCTGCGCCGGTGGTTGAAGCAAACGAGATGAATTGTCCAGTTTGAGAAAAACGAATTGTTGTTGTTGCGTAGGGAGTTGTGGTGTTTGAATGGAGCACAATATCACCAGAAGTATAGATGCCTCTATTTCCCACAGACAAACTATTCTTAATTCGAACACTGCTATCAAATGTGGCTTCTCTGTCTGCAATCAAATTAGATACTCGCATCGTTCCAATTTCTACATTCGCAATATCAGCACCTGCCAAATTCCAGATTTCTAACCGATCATCACTAAGTCCTGCGTAATACAGTTTATTTCCCTGGAGCGCAAATGCACGATTTCCTTGAGCAGAACTCCCTGCCCCAAGCGACTGTGATTTAGTAACAGATAAGGCCTCTGGATTAGAAATATCAATAATGTCGAGTGTTAGTCCAGATAACGCGTATATATAATTACGTGACAGCACAAATGAACGCATTACGCCAGAGACACCAGTAAAAGATTCTACGGTTGAAGGCGTTCTTACATCCGAAATATCCACCACTTCAATAGAAGGGGTTCCATCAGCTGTCCCAATGTATGCATGCTTTCCCTCAATTTCAATTGAGCTCGCTGTATTTAATGTTGTTCCCAAAAGTGTTGAAGTAACATGCTGCAAATCAGCAGGATTAGAAATATCTATAATGGAAAGCGCATCACTAAATGAACTCACGGCAAACAGATATCTCCCCGAAATAGCAATATCCTGAATATTATCAAGTAATGGCCCGGCACCGCCAGCGTGTGCCATAGAATCCTCTAAATACGGATTTGCTGGATCTGCGACATTTACAACATAAATTGTGTCACTATTTCCAGAAGAAAGATACGCATGCGCCCCTTCTACCTGAATGGCAGAGACGTCCCCGATACCCGTCAAGGCACCTATATGCACTAAATTCGCAGGATTTGAAATATCTACAATTTCCATTGCTGCTGATAATCCAGAAGCAACATACGCATAGTTTCCTACTACATCAATGTCTTCTGGTTGATTTAATTTAACATCTCCCCCATCTGACAACGTATCCAGCAATAGTGGATTTGTTGAACTTGATATATCTATTGATACAATATTGTCTGAACTTGCAGATACACCAAACACATAATCTCCAACCACCTCAATCGCTCCAAGGCCATTCAAATTCACCCCATCTGTCAACGTCCCCACTTGCGTGATGTTCGCAACTCCACCCGTCATATTCACCGTATCGGTAAAATTGGTAGTAGAAGAAAACGTATTTTCATTTGTGAACGTATTGCTATTTGCAGCAACCACATCTCCACCGCCTCCGGCCTCTGACCAGTCAGAAATGACCGTTCCATTTAAATCAATACTTCCACCACTTCCCCCAGAACCAATAGTAAGTCCAGGGAATGTTCCTGTTGCCGTGAAGAAACTACTTCCAACCACAGAAAGCGCATACGCCGGAGATGAGGTATTAATACCAAAATTTCCGCCAGCCGTAAGCACTAATCTGCTGGTTCCATTTGTCCTTACATGTACCAAATCGCCTGTAGCATTTGTACTTGTTACCGTAAGCGATCCGTTAATTGTTGTTGTTGCAACAGTTGAAGTACCGGTAATGTATATATCACCAGCAACCCAGGTGTCACCATCTTCATCTACTCTGAATTTTTCTGTGCCCCCAACTGCTGCAGCGAATAATGTTTCGTTTGCAGCAACATCTGCTGCATAGGGGTTAATGTAAATAACCCCATCACCTACAGCGCTAGACGATGGCGCTCCTCTAAAGGTAAATGCACCATTACTATCAGACACAGGAATATACGCTGTTGCCGTAGCACTCGTTGCAGCACCGTATCCCATTAAGTATCGACTATTAATCGCATATGGCGATGCAGTCAATTGTTTTCTTGGGGTAAGTGTGGTGTTTTCAATGACCACCTCTAAATAGAGACCTGCATTATCTGCAAAAATGGAATTATCGAGAGCTGTTGTGCCAGAACCACCTAAATCTACAGAAAAAATTCCTGAAGATGGAGTTACCGAAAGTGTTTTTGGTATTGCGGTAGTTCCAGAAGCTGAATATACGGCACTTCCACCACCAGCAGCATCATAAATGATAAACTTCATGGCAACCGAGGTCGTCACGGCGCTACCAGAACTAAAAAGCTTTCCTTGATACGTAATAATGTCTGGCGGGTTTGCAGCAGACGTAAACTGAAAGAGCATTGACCACACTGCAAATGCAAAAAACAGCACTGTTCCTGCTATATACAAGAGTGCTGACAGAGGTGCCAGGTTTTGTTGTTTAGGATCAGAGGCCATGTATGCCGATTGATCACAAATTTATGCATGAAGTATACCACAGCAGCGCCCTAAGAACGAGCATTCTGGTGATAACTTGTGTAACAAAAAAGTGCACTACTGTGCACTTTTTTTATTTTTTTACTTTTATTCGTTTACACGGCAATCGTACTGTCCGGTTTCTGTATTTACCAAAATTTGATCACCATCTTTAATAAAAATTGGCGCATGCACTTTTAATCCATTTTCTAATCCAATTTCTTTGGTCACATTTCCTGACGCACTGTCACCTTTTACCGCCGGAGGCGCATCAGCCACCTCGTATTGTACTTTTTTAGGCAAATCCACAGCAACGGGAACATTTTCATGAAAAAGTCCCATTACATCCAACCCTTCTTTAAGAAATTTTCCGTCTTCTGCCAATACATCTTTATTTATGTCAATTGTTTCGTAGGTATCTTTAATCATGAACGAGTAAAACTCACCATTCATGTACAAATATTGCATGTTTTGTCTTTGCACCTGTACAATATCAACATTTTCACCACTCTTGTATGTGATTTCAAGTGCTCGCTCTGTGGTGACGCTCTTCATCTTTGTTTTTGTAAACGCACACCCTTTTCCTGGGTTCACAAAACTAAAATCTTTTACTATAAAAAGATCATTTTTGTGTCTAATCACCACTCCTTTTTTAATTTCTGATGTCTCTGCCATAATTTATGCTTCAAACTGAATACTCGCTGGTAACGGTAACACATCGTCTATGTTTTGACAACCAGCCACAACCATTACCAAGCGATCTACCCCTAAGGCAATCCCGGCACATGAATCAAGCTGATCAACCGCCGCAATAAACTCTGTATCAATAGGAAAAACTGTTTTGTTTAGCGCTTTTCTTCTCTGCTGTTCTGTCTTAAACCGAGCTGTTTGTTCTTTTGCATCAGTAAGCTCTGTAAATGCATTGGCAATTTCTTTTCCGTGTATATACCATTCAAAACGCTCTGCGTAGCCTCTGTGAATATCACTCTTTGCAGCTAATGCCGCCATTTGCATAGGAAAGTGATGCACAATAATAGATCCCATATCTTTCAGGCGCGGTTCAATTTCGTTTAAAAAGATGCGATAGAAAAGATCTTCATATGGCTCGTCTTCTGATACTGCGTACCCTTTTTCTTTGCACAAATCTCGCATTTGTCCTTCTAAAAGATGATCATCAAGAGTGACACCAATTGTTTCTTGCCAAAGCGCGTTCATATGGATTCTCCGTGGCTCTTCAATACCCTCTAGGTGTGTAGAAAGCGCATCAATATCATCCATAAGTGCATACATATCAACACCAGATCGATACCACTCAAGCATTGTGAACTCTGGATTGTGATCACCACCAAACGACTCGATATTTCTATAGCACTTTCCCAAAGAAAATATGCTTGTATACCCGGCAGCCAAAAGCTTCTTCATGGTGTACTCCGGAGAGGTGTGTAAATACGCCGTGTATGCATCTTTGTGCTGATTCATCACAGAGACCTGCATAGGGTCAAGATATGGCTCCATACCGGCAGTAGCAAGAAGATGTGGTGTTTCTACTTCAGTAAATTGCTGTTGCCAAAAAAATTCGCGAATTAAGCGAATGGTGTTCCAACGAATATCTAAGACTCGTTTCTGTTTTGCCATGTGATGAACATGCTTCATAGTAGGCTCACCCTAACAAATTTAGGCGATTTGTTCAATACACTTGACCATATCGGTAGCAAAGCCTATGCTTTTGATAAAAGGGGGGGCACAATGATTTGCATACTGCGAACGCACCATTTGTTTGCTGTTGGGGCTGTAAAGCTCATTCCGGTGCTGCTGATCTGTGTTCGACCACACCCGGATGGTGAAGACATACCGACGGGTGGCCGCATTTTTTCCATCGACCAGCTCTATCGATTTGCCGCAAAGGCACAAATCGCACTTGGGCAGGAATGGAATATTGAGCAGCTGCGTACACTTCTGCTCGAAATGGACGGCCACTTGCCGCTGTGCTCAGATCACCCACTTGCCTTTATTGAAGGGGTGCAAGCCGGCGTTTTGGAGTGTCTGACCTTCGAACTGCAGTCTCACCGGGTTACGCACTTTCCGCTGAGCTGCCTGATCCAGGAGGAGAACTAGCCCGGCGAAAGCTGGGCGTTCCTATATAGCCTATTGACATTATTACTAAATATTTATATACTACTGCTCAGCAAAAAGCATTATGCGGGCGTCGTATAATGGTTCATTATCTCGGCCTTCCAAGCCGATGATGCCGGTTCGATTCCGGTCGCCCGCTCAATTCTTGCCAGAGGCAAGAATTGCCCGCCGAAGCTATAGCAAAGCATATAGCGTAGGAGGGCAGAAAGATCCACTCCACCGACTATATATCGGCGGAAGAAAGCAATCACACATCGCTCGAAGTTACGTATGGCAGCTGAACACTCAGCCCGCCTACGCTAAAGCTTCGGCGGACATAGCGGGGTAGAGCAGAGGCAGCTCGTCGGGCCCATAACCCGAAGGTCCCAGGTTCGAATCCTGGTCCCGCAACAACGCGTTGCGCTTAGGCGTACACGCGGTAATAGCTCAGCTGGCTAGAGCGCATCCTTGCCAAGGATGAGGTCGCCGGTTCGAATCCGGTTTACCGCTCTGGGGATTCATCCCCAAGTACTATTGCTGAACAATTTAATCGTTTGCTATACTATAGTAAACATTGTACAGCCCTACTGTATGGTACAATAAAAAACGCATCCTCTTTATAAGGGTGCGTTTTTTATTATGCGATTTTTTGTATGCTTTTTGCTATGGGCCACTTTACAAACATCTACGCTAGCTGCATCTCCATAGCACTGGAGATGCAAAAGCACAGATGAGTCTTTACACTTGCATGGTATCGCTGCAGGTGCGCTGCCGGGTGCAGTTTTCTCGAATACTATCGAGAAACATATTGTGCCCGGTGCACATGTCTTATGTAATATCAATGCGGTAAAAACTCTGTCCACTTCAAGCATGACAAGATCAAGGTATCACGCTTTTTATGTTATGTCCAGTGCTTAGTTGTCTTATTTGTTGATAAGTCCATTTATTGGCTATGCTTGGTCACTTTTCATCACACTTTTTATTGTACTTATTATTCTTAACGTTCACATTTATGCCAAAACTGTCCACACATCTCTTGACAACAGCCCCTCTGTACTGTATAGTCACATGTGCGTTTGGTCCGGGGTGGTCTCGGAAGCGTACGGGTCCTCAACCAGGGCCAATCAACAGGAGGTGCACCATGGGGAACGCCTAGCGTAATCCCGGAATGCACCCATCACGACCTCTTGAAGAGGTGGCCGTCAAAAGAACAGCGATCACCAGCAAAGAGGAGAATTGATGGGCGCGGGATAGACCCCGACGCCGGACGGAGAGCGATCTTCGTCCGGCGTCAAACATTTTTTTCAAAACAAAAAAAGGCACTAGGCCTCTTTTTTTTATGCTTATTCTTTTTCAGCATTCTTTAGCGCAAGCTGAAGTAAGGTTGTCATTGCCTGGGCAAGTAATACATCTTCTATAATAATAGCGTGAATCTTTCCAACAAACGTCACCATCTTGATTTTGTTTCCTGCTACATCAATATGACACTTAAAGTCCCCGTGCTCTTTTGGCAAAATATACCGCTCACCTGGAACAATTGGTGTTCCTAAACTTTTTCTATCTGAGTAAATTCCTCTCATTTCTACCCCCTTTTGCTTAAGAACAGTTCTATACCCTTTTAAATCTTCCTCGGTGAGCAGATTCCACATCGCCTCAACATCTGTCATTTCATATCCCACTTTGAAATCAGTTTTGGTCATGTCTTCCATAATGGCGTGGATGCTCTCTTTCCCTTCAAACGTACGCACTACCGGCCGCTCTCCTCCCATTTGCAACGCTAATTTTGGTACCAAGCGCTCAAGCTTTTCTACTTCTGCTTTCATGTTAAGCTCTTTTCTTTTGGCATACGCAAGAAGCGCTTCTGGATGCTCGGCAGCATAAAATCGCTTTTTTCCAACCGTTGCAGAAGACATAATCCCCCGCTCTGTCAGTGATCCCACGGCATCATAAATAGCCTGCCTCGAAAGACTGGTTGTTTTGGATAGTTGAATAGCCGTTCCCGCACCATTTTCAAGCGCAGCCAAGTATGTTTTGACTTCACTTTCTAATAGTCCGAGTGACTGTAAAATGTGTACAATATTTTCCATATATCTCAATATAACAATGTTTTACCTGTTTGTCTATTGCGCTGTGGCAAATCGAACTGGCACATCAAATGATGCATCAAACTTTTCTATACCGCTTGGGTTATCTTTTCTAAATCGAAGGGTACCCGTTGTCATACCGGCCGGTGGAGTAATACTAATAGATCCAATAAACGGAACAAAACCAACCTGCATCCAATCTTCTGTTGCGCTCACAAAACCAGTAGCAAGTATTTCCCCATTACTCCCAATCACCTCTACAGGAAAATCGCCTTCAAAATACCACCCCGCAGCTTCACCGCGTAGTACGGTGTCGCCAATCACTTCTGCCCCAGGAATAGGTTCTTGAACGCGTATCGTTTGTTCTAAAGCAAATGGCATCACCTCTACTGTTTGTGCTATTTGCTCGTTCAGCGCACTAGTCCCAGGTTTTTTGACTAGTAACAGCAGTCGCTGACCCGAATATTGTGCATTATCAAACGTAAGTGTTACGTCAAACGGAAGAAGTTCACCAGGTGCAACGGGCAGTAACGTTCTTGGTAACAATGCATCTTGCTCTGCCACAACTTCACCACTCGTGTTCATGAGCCTAATTTCTAAAAAATCTTTTACAAACCATGACTGCGGTGCGCTGCCACTCACAGTAAGTGGTGTTGTTAGGAGGACACCTTTTTCTGGCGCACGTATAATTGCTGACTCAACTCCTCTGCTTCCATCTTGCTTTGCTACAATTTGAGGTGATGTTTTTTCTGCTTCTTTTTGCGCACGATCTAAAACAACCGCTGGCGCATGTATCGTTTCTTCTGGAACAAAAATTTGATCCTGCCACACTATAAGCGAGATAAGCGTCCCCACCAATAATAAAACTACCGTTACTACAAATTTTGCTGACATATATAAAGTAATGTATTACTGCTGACAGTATTACACGAGGGGGTGTGCATTGACAACTTGCGCTGCTTATGCTAGTTTTTACTATCGCTAGCAAGAAGTGCTTGCGATGCGGCCGCTACTGGCCAACAAACAGGGAGAAGAACGTGAAAATCGCTGTCTTGTTTCTCAGCATCCTCGCGGGTGCAGCGCATGCGGCAGAGAGCCGCTCACAAATCAACTTCCACCTGACGCAGGTGGATGAAGGGAAGAACACCGGCGTTGCCGGATGGTTCAACGTCGTCGGCCTCGGGGTCGACGCTCCTGCGATCGTGTTCACCTTCGGGCCACGCCTGGAAGGGCTTGGCAGCGAGGGGCTGAACATGGAACTCCAACCCGGGGGCATCCTCGCGGGTGGAGAGAGCTACATGCTCGGCGACCTAGTTCTGGAGATGAATCCCGAACTGTGGAACATCCCTATGGGCGCCTTTGCCATCATCGAGGTGGCGGACGTGCCTGGAATTGGCGGCAACTTCTACACGTACCTGGAGATCAACTACACCGGCCTGCCACACGGTATGATGCTGGGCGCAGAGACCGAGAACAACTGCCCCATGAAGGACGGGCCCTGCGACTTCACGGTCGGTCCCCACCTCATCCTCACCGGCAATCTCGGTGCGCTCATGCTCTCGTGGCAGGCGCACGTGGGCCGCGCCGAGACTGAGGACAACACG
>JABIFP010000016.1 GCA_018650645.1 Candidatus Magasanikiibacteriota bacterium
AGCTTTCGACTTATCTCACAGAGATGGGGGTGCCCGGAGCACGGATGATCGCCCTGCTCAGCCGCACGGAGGACCTTACTTTGTCCATTCGGGTCAGGAATGGTTTGAGGCAGGCTGAAATCACGTACCTGTTCGAGTTGGTGAATCGCACCAGAGAGGATTTGCGCAGGTGCGACTTCGGTCGCAAGAGCTTGCGTGAGATCGAAGATGTTCTGACCGAGAGGGACTTGACTCTGGGCATGAGTCTACATGAACCTCTGTTTAGGAAGATCCTGCAGATGCGCGAGCAGGGGAAAACCTTCGAAGAGATCATCAAGGCTCTCAAGCGCCTCTGAATAACAACCACCAGACCACCTACCAGCCGCTCCTGCGGCGCCTGCAGTAATGCAGAAGACGGTTTGGTCTACCGTAAGGAGTTCCCTGACCGCCAAGGATGGCAGTCGGGGGTACTAAAAAGCAGCTTTTAGAAAGGCTGCTTTTTTTTATGTTTGTCATCCAGAGTAACCAGGCCAACGGCCGGGCATCGAAGGATCCTTCAACGCCCCAAACTTTCAGTTGCAGTTGTTCAGGATGACAGTTTTTAATATCTCATGGATTATTTATACTTCGCCTCTGCGCAAATCACCGTATTCAGCAAAAGTCTCGCAACCGTAATCGGTCCAATACCACGCGGTGTAGGAGTAACATGTGCTGCTACGTCCATCGCTTCTTCCACATTCACATCTCCGTACATTTTCTTTCCTTCAAAACAGATACCTGTATCGATTACGACAGCGCCTGGTTTAATCATATCCTTACGAATCAAATCCTTTTTCCCAACGCCAGTCACTAATACATCAGCGGCTAGGCACTTATCTTCAAAATTCTGTGTAATAGAATTACAGGTTGTTACCGATGCTCGCTTATTAATCATCATAATGGCAAGCGGTTTTCCAACGAGTGCACCTACACCAACAATAGTCACATTTTTCCCTTTTAATTCTACGTCAACAGAATCAATCGCACTCATCACAGCCCCAGGAGTTGGAGGTGTGATAGTTTGTGAATTCATGGTGAGTTTTCCAAGGTTTACATGTGTTAAACAATCCACATCAATCGATGGATCAATAGCATTAAGCACCTCTGGAGTATAGAGAGGTTCTGGGAGTGGCAGCTGCACAATGAGTCCACAAAGCTCAGGATCTGCCTGAAGCTTCTTAATATCAGCAACAATATCTTCTTTTGAAATATTTGCAGGTAAATGATGCAGGTCAAATTCAATGCCAACATTTTTGGCTGCTTCACCTTTTTTCTTTACATATGTATGAGAGGGAGCATTATCTCCTACTAAGACAACAGCAAGTTTTACCTTTTTTTGACGAGCACTAAGAGCCTGTACACGATCTTTCACATCGGCAAGAATACGTTCAGCAATAGGTTTTCCTAATATCAGTTTCTCTTTCATAGACCGCAAGTATAACATATAAGAGTAATTGGCTCTATATAAGCAAAAAAAAAGCATTTTGTCAATATGAACAGGCAAAATATGGTACAATAAGGCTACTTAACAGGGCAATATGAAAAAAATCGAAGCATTCATCAAAAAGGCAATTGAAGCGGGGGCATCAGACATTCATTTGGTGGTTGGCGACCTACCTATGATGCGTGTGAATGGCGTGTTAGAAAACATGATAGAAACGCCATTAAAAAAGACAGAAATAGAGACGGAACTCATGGGACTCATGACGCCAATCAAAAAAGAGCAATATAAAGAGACAAAAGATGTTGACATTGCATATCAGTATGGAGATCAGCGCCTCCGAATGAACATTCATCAGCAGCGGGGAAGCATTGCTATGGCAGCTCGGCTTATTCCACAAACAGTACCAACTATTGAAGAACTCAGATTTGAACCGGCACTTTCGGAACTTGCACAAATGCGAGATGGATTAGTCCTTATTGTTGGGCCAACAGGTCATGGAAAATCGACTACTATTGCAGCAATGATTGAGCACATCAATCAGACAAGAAAATCACATATTATTACCATTGAGGATCCAATCGAGTTTGTGTTTGAAGATAAAGAAAGTTTGATTCAGCAAAGAGAAGTTGGGGAAGATACGAGCTCATTTGCTTCAGCACTTAAACATGTATTACGGCAAGACCCGGATGTGATTTTACTTGGAGAAATGCGTGACCCAGAAACAATTGCAACGGCGCTTACTGCAGCAGAAACAGGGCATTTGGTATTTTCTACCTTGCACACATCAAGTGCAGCAGAAGCGGTAGAACGTATTGTGGACGTCTTTGATGGGCCAAAGCAAAAGCAGGTGCTTATTCAACTGGCATCAGTTATGAGAGGAGTAGTAGCGCAGCAGCTTATACCAACAGAAGCAGGTGGCCGCGTTGCTGCCAGAGAAATTTTACTCAATACCACGGCTGTATCGAATCTCATTCGGCAAAATAATATTTCCCAAATAGAAAGCGTGATTCAGACAAGTGGGAAGGCTGGTATGATAACCATGGAGCAATCGCTTAAGGGTTTGCGAAAAGAAAAAATTATTAGTTCAGACATAGAAGAACGAGTTCTCGCCAATTTGCAGGTATAAAAGGTATGCAAGAATCGACGCTTCACGTTGCAGAAAACAAGAATCTCCGGTTGGGGATTCTTTTTGGCGGTATGGTGCTTGTTGGGTGCATCATTATTGCTCGATTGTTTTTTTTGATGGTTATAAATCACGATTACTATAAGCAGCAGGCAGATGGATCACATGGTTTATTTGTAGAGCTATTCCCAAAGCGTGGATCTGTATTTGCACAGAGTACAAAAACGAAAGAAGAATTTCCACTGGCAATGAATAGGGACCACTTTACGGTATTTGCAGATACTCGAAGGATAAAAACAGATGATGCCGCAGAAACAGCAGCAGAAAAGCTTAGTGCTATTTTTGGATATGATGATGAGCAAAAATATGCGCTATTTTTGCAACTCAATAAACGAACCGATCCATATGAACCACTTGTGCACAAAGTTGATGAAGAAACGGTAGATAAGATTAAGCGGGCAGAGGTAGAAGGGATCCATTTTAATAGAACACCGCTCCGCGTGTATCCGGAAGGACCGGTTGCTGCGCAAGTGGTTGGATTTGTCGGAAAAGATGAAGGGGGAAATGATAAGGGAAGCTACGGAGTGGAAGGATACTGGCAGCAAGTACTTGCTGGAGAAGAAGGGTTTTTGGAAGGAGAGCGGAGTGCCGGTGGAAAGCGGATTCCACTTGTTGGAACACTCAAAAAAGCGCAAGAAGATGGTGCAGACATACTCCTTACTATAGATAGAACATTGCAATACCACACCTGTGAGATATTACGCCGGTATATGACGCATTTTGAGGCTACAGGCGCTTCACTCGTGATTCTTGACCCTCACACCGGGGCTGTTCGCGTTATGTGTTCCTTGCCTGATTTTGATCCAAACACATACAATAAAGTCGAGTCGATTGAAGTGTATAATAACAAAGCCATTTTTACTCCATATGAGCCTGGTTCTATTTTTAAACCGGTTGCAATAGCTGCAGCGCTTAATGAAGGATTGATTACACCCGATTCATATTTTTATGATACAGGATCTGTCGATGCGAATTGTTTGAAAGAAATTAAGAATGCTGATGGGCAAATTTATAAAGATACAACCATGACGGGTGTGCTTGAAAATTCAATTAATACAGGAATGGTTCACGCCGTTGAATTACTCGGAAAAAAAGTCTTTAGAGAATATGTGGAGCAGTTTGGATTTGGGGTAAAGGCTGGAGTGGCGCTTAATACGGAAGTAAGTGGGCAAGTTGATTCACTGTATAGAAATGATAGAGATGAACTTGATTGTTATACAGCTACAGCATCGTTTGGGCAGGGGATTACGGCAACGCCATTGCAGATGGCAAGTGCCTTTGGGGCCATCGCAAATGGGGGAACACTCTTGAAACCATATGTTGTTGAAGAGGTACGGTATCCTTCAGGAAAAATCGAGCGGTATAAAGCGCAAGAAGTGCGACGTGTAATTTCAAGGCAGTCGGCTGCGCTTCTCTCTGGCATGCTTGCGAGTGTGATTGATAATGGCCAGGCAAAAGCAGCGCAGGTAGAAGGGTATTATGTGGCAGGGAAAACAGGTACTGCGCAAATTGCAGAAAAAGGAGTATACATTGATGACACCAATCATTCGTTTATTGGATTTGGGCCTGTAGAAAATCCAGCCTTTGTTATTATGGTAAAACTAGAGCGTCCACAAAATGCGCGATTTAGTTCTGGAAGTGCCGCGCCTGCATTTGGGGAGATCGCAAAATTTGTCATGGATTATTTAGAAATTCCGCCAACAAGGTAATCTCATATAATAAAAAAAGCCTCGCTGTACAGCGAGGCTTTTTTGTGACAGGGGGGAGATTTGAACTCCCGACCTCCGGGTTATGAATCCGGTGCTCTAACCAACTGAGCTACCTTGTCATTCGTATGTACCATCCCCAGTTCGATTCCTCTTAGCAATACTTCGTATCGCCAAGGGGAATCGAACCCCTGTTACCTGGATGAGAACCAGGCGTCCTAACCACTAGACGATGGCGACATAGGTAGCAACAGTATATACGGCATTGCCACCGATGTCAAGATGAAATCAAAAGAGCCATTCACGTAGAATGACCCCAATTGATTACATGCCAAATGTAGAATGTGGTGGCTCTGCAGGTGTTTCCGGCGCTGCAGTTGGAGTCGCTGGAGCTACAGGCTTTTTCTTTTTGAGGCAATCTTTGAGAGCCTTTCCAGCCTTGAATTTTGGTACAGTTACAGGCGGAATCTGAATCTTCTCTGTAGGATTTTGTGGATTTACTCCCACACGTCCTGCACGGGTCTTTGCACTAAATTGGCCAAAACCTGCAATGTTCACGGTTTCAGCAAGTTGGAGCTGTTCCATGATAATGTGCACGAGTGCGTTTACCATGTCTTCAGACTCTTTTTTTGTATTGCCAACGCGGTCGGCAATCGCTTGAGCAAGAGCTGCTTTATTCATATTCATGGTGTTATCCAGACACGGGTGCCCGAATGAGTAATACGATATACCTATAGTGTAGAGAATATCAAAACTGTTGTCAATAGAGCCAAGTTTGTTGTCCACATAAAAAAAAAGACCCCCAATGGAGTAATATGGCCCGCCCCACCCACCGCCGTCCCGTGAGGGAGGAGTGGGTGAGGAGGGTGTGGGTTCGCTGGAGTGGCTGCGGTGTGCTGCCTACTCCTTGTCGAGAGTGGGGTGCTCGCCGTTCTTGACGATCACCTTTGAGCCCGCGACGATGGTCGTCTGCGACCGCCTCTTGATGGCCATCCGCAGAAGCTTTCCCGGCACGGCATTGGCAGGCTGGAGACT
>JABIFP010000024.1 GCA_018650645.1 Candidatus Magasanikiibacteriota bacterium
AACGGTGGTGTCACCTGCAACGTGCAGGCGGGCGCTCCGGAGGACGAGCAGTGCAACGACATCGACGACGACTGCAACGGCATCATCGACAACATCGAACCGCTGCAGGGCTGCTACGACGGCCCGGACGGTACGATGGACATCGGCGCGTGCCATGCTGGTCAGCAGAGCTGCCGCAACGGCGAATGGGGTGCCTGCGAAAATCAGGTCATCCCGGGCGTCGAGATCTGCGACAGCGTCGACAACGACTGCGACGACGAAGTCGACGAGCAGGGCCCGCACGCTGACATGTGCGAGGAATCCTGCATGTTCGGCGCAACCCGCGCCTGCTACACCGGACCGGAAGGAACCCAAAACACGGGCTCCTGCGGCCCCGGACAGCAGGCTTGCGATGACGTCTCCATGCGCTGGGGGCCGTGCGAGGGTGAAACCTTGCCGGGTCCTCTGCAGTGTGGCGGCGTCGACAACAACTGCGACGGCCAGGTCGACAACGTTCCGGGTGGGTGCGGTATCTGCAACCCCACACCGGAGGTCTGCGACCAGGTCGACAACAACTGTGACGGCGTGATCGACAACGGTCTGCCGCTCAACAACTGCGGGGTCTGTGGCCCCGCACCTGAGGAGGTCTGCAACGGAGAAGACGACGACTGCGACGGTGAAGTCGACAATGGCGTCGCCAACGCGTGCGGCTTCTGCGGGGAACTCCCCCAAGAGGTCTGCAACGGTTTCGACGACGACTGTGATGGTGAGGTCGACAACACCGGTTTGGAGGAGATCTGCAACGGCGTTGACGACGACTGCGACGGCGAGATCGACAACGGTTTGGAGAACTGCTGCGCCGGGGAAGAGATCTCTCCGGAATTGGCATGTGCTCCTTCAGGGGAATTCATGATGGGTCCCCCAGACCGGCTGCACCAGCAGGTGCTGTTCACCTACGCCTTCGTCGCATTCAAGGCGGAAACAACCCAAAACCTCTGGAACCAGCACATGGACCAGAACCCGAGTGTCCACGTGGGTGGTGCGCTGCCGGTTCACAACCTGCTGATTTCCGAGGCCGCCGAGTTCGCCAACACCCTCTCCCTGTCGCAAGACCTGGAGACCTGCTACACCTTCACGGATAACGGCAGGGTGCAGTTCAGCGGCGGGCTGGATTGTCGAGGATGGCGCATTCCCACCGAAGCGGAGTGGGAGTACGCAGCGAGCGCTGGCGGAAACCAAGCAGGGACCTATGGCAATCTCCAAGAGATCGCGGTGAGTTCCATTCCTCCCTCCAACAACCCATCCCCCTTGGCTGTGTGTGGAGGCCGCCCAACGAACGCGTGGGGGATGTGTGACAGCTTGGGGAACATCTCCGAGCTGGTGTGGGACGGACGGTACGACTACATCCGCAACGTCCTCCAGATCGACCCGTCAGGAGCTCCTGAGCTCCCAGACGCAACCGGGGAGATCGGCGCCCGCGGGGGTTCGTGGTACAACGAGAACCCGGACCAGTTCAGAACCTTCCAGCGAGGGTTCGACCAAATCGACGTGCGAAGCCTGAAAGGCATTCGACTCGTCCGTACCTTCAGCCACCCCGCCTGGTAGAAGGTCATGAGCTCAAGGCTCCCACCCGCTCTGCTATGAGGATGTACGCATACGCGTGCAACCTCTGCAGGGCAGGTGGTCACCGGATGTCGTCCGACATCTGGTTCTCGCCTCACCACTCAATCGAGTGTGTGGGGCCAATTCAAAAGCTCCTTTACATAAGGGAGTTTTTGTTTTGGCTATATTATTCGCTAGCTATTTGATACAATAGCTGCATATATCATCATTATGAAAAGACTACAAAAACAAATAGAATCTTACGCAGGCACAAATATTGCCTATCTTGCAAATGGTGGTACATGGCTTACCCTTGCAAAAATACTTGGTTTTATTACCGCATTTGCTTCTTCAGTAGTATTTGCAAATGTACTGCCTGAAGAAGTTTATGGGAATTACCGTTTTTTCCTAACTCTTATTGCCCTGTTTTCACTCACGACTCTGCCTGGCTTAAATACTGCAACAACTCGCGCCACAGCGCTAGGAGATGGCGGTATATTTTGGCATGCAAAAAAAATGAAAATTCGTTGGGGAATCATTGGTTCCTTGCTCAGTATCGCAACAGGACTATACTATTCATTTATCATAGGTAATCCAACGCTACTTATTCCATCCATTATTATTGCACTCTTTATTCCCTTTCTTGAACCTTTTAATCTTTATCATTATTTCTTAAACGGCAAAAAAGATTTCCGCAGCATTACTATTTACACGTCAACCATTCGATTTTTTACTACTGTTTTCCTCATCGGTATTGCGCTGCTCGCTCCTGATGCTATTTGGCTTATTGTTGGATATCTTGTCATTACACTTTTGGGCAGAAGTATTGCCTCTTCAATGACAAAACCCGGAGGACGTCCCCTTTCCGAAAAGAAAACTGCAGATCATATTCAATATGGGAAACGTCTTTCTGTGCTCTTTCTGGCAACAGAAATATCTGTATACTTAGATAAAATCTTAGTCTATACCCTCTTGAGTCCTGCTATGCTTGCGGCATACTACTTAAGTTTTATTCCATACAAACAAACAAAAAATTTCCTTTCCAGTATCAACACACTAGCCATGCCGAAGTTTTCTGCTAATTCTGCAAAAACGATCCGAGCTACTCTACCAAAGAAAATGATGAAGTTATACCTAATTATTATTCCGCTCATCATCCTTTTTTGGCTCGTTGCCAAACCCATATTTAGCTTTATCTATCCAAAATATCCTGAGTCTATTTTCTTTGCGCAACTTCTTATGTTGCAGCTTGCTTTTTATCCATTTACGCTTTTCACGACATCCTTTTCTGCCCTAAAACAGACAAAACGATTATACGTGACAACTATAAGTGGAGCCCTACTCCGGATAATAGGTATACTTATCTGCATACCTATTTGGGGGCCCGTGGGAGCCATTGTTGCCATCCTCATAGCGCGCACAATGCAGGCAATCATTGAAACCATTTTTTTCTTTTATGAATAAGCAATTTTTTTCTACACACAAATGGCGCCTTATGCTTCTCCTTATTGGGAGCCTAGCTATTGCCGCTTGCAGTGTATTATTTTTCCCACGTTTTTCTATTGACGTTGGTGACTCCGCAAAATATCATGCAATTGCCACTTCCCTTGTTACAGAACACGCATATCCAATCATTGAAGAAGAGTTATATGCTCCGGGCTATCCCCTGTTTCTATCTGCTATCTATAGTACATTAGGGACATCACAAGGCAGCATTATCGTTCTTCAAGGCATTCTCCTTGGAGGAATCGCTCTTGCTGTATTTTGTTTCGGTATCAAATTTTTTTTGTTAAAACCAAAAACAGCACTTCTTGCAAGTGGTATGGTATTGTTTTGGCCCTATTTTATACTATACGCAAACTTAGTCATGTCAGAGATACTCTTTATTTTTGTTCTTTTTATCGCACTTCTTACGCTTTGGCATAGCTGGAATGTAAATTCAATCAAACATACTATCACTGCTGGAATATTATTTGCTATAGCTACATTAATTAGACCTGTGGCTTTGCTCTTACCTGTGTGGCTCATATTGGGATCATTCATCATTGCTCGCCTCACCTCATTACAAGCCCCCTCAGCACGACGCATCCTCATATTTTTTGCTGCGGTATTCCTTACCCTATCACCCTGGATTATCTATTCTTCTATTCGCACCGAATCGATTACTCCTGTGGCTACAAACCTGGCTGATGTGATAACAAAATTTGATGAACCAGAACATACAGCTCTAGACACGCTGAAACAAAAATCAATGAATCTTGCGCTCTTTTGGAACCCTGGTGCAGGAGGGTACCAAGCGGATGCCGTTGTGGAAAAGTTTGGAGCCGCAAAGTACTTTATCACTCTCTATAAAATCGTTTTTTTTATACTCCTCTTGTTTGCAGGACTCGCAGCCCTGCGCAAAACACCTATAGCACTGTATTCTTGGCTTTGTATCGGCTATTTTTGGGCAGTCCACACAGTACTATTCCCCTACCCACGTTATGCACTACCAGCCATCCCTTTTGTCATCCTTCTCTCTATCTATTATCTACAACATATGATAGGATCCAAAAAAGTATTGAACCAAAAATAATATGAACTCTACACATTGTTTACTTTTTATCCCTGCAAAGGATGAAGAAAAAACTATTGCCGCTGTCATAGCAGCATGCGTCTTACAATTGCAAAAAGCCTTTTCTTCATACTCTGTTTTAGTTGTGAATGATGGTTCTTCTGATAACACTGAATCAGTTGCAAAAGCAGCAGGAGCAACAGTTATTACGCATAAAACAAATCGAGGGTTGGGCAGAGCATTTCAACGGGCTGTTTCATATGCCATCGATCAAAAAGTTGATTACATGCTTACTATAGATGCAGATGGTCAATTTTCGCCGGAAGAAATTCCAAAGTTTTTTAACAAACAAAAAGAAGAAGAGGCTGACATGGTTACAGGATCACGTTTTTTACAAGATTCAAAACTATCTGGAATTCCTAAGATCAAACGATACGGAAACCATAGTATGACGGCATTAGTAAACTCCCTGCTTCGTTCTTCATTTACTGATGTTTCTTGCGGGTACCGCCTCTACACAAGAGAAGCGCTTCTCCACTTAACGCTCTCTGGTGATTTTACCTACACACAAGAAGTGTTTTTAAATTTAGGATACAAACAAAAGCGCATATGCGAAGTCCCTATTTCTGTGCAATATTTTGCTACAAGAAAGTCACGCATTGCTCACAATTTATGGCAATACGCGAAACGGACATCCGCAATCATATTCAAATCTGTCTTTAAATATAAACCCTTTCAGTTACTAGGCAGTATTAGTGCACTTTTCTTTCTGCTCGGCATGGTTATTACACTACCACTTTCGTATCGTTTTTTTGTTTTCCATGTTATATCTCCATATAAATCACTTGCCATCATTGGCCTGTTCTTTCTCATGTTGAGTTTCTTTTCTATCATCTTAGGTGTAATCCTTCACACCATGAGTCAATCCCTTCTTCAAATTGAGCACATTCTGTACTATGAAAAAAAATCACAAACAACATAACGGTGAATTCACCGATAAATATACAGAAGCTTCTGGCATTGCCAAAAAACTTATCAATTCTTTTTTTGCTGCAGTTACGAATCTCATCCCGCCAGACACCCAATCAATTAAAGAAGTAGGATGCGGTGCAGGTTTTTCGATGGAACATATAAAAAGGGCCGTTCCTGATGCAAAACTCTGTGGATCAGATATCGATCCAGTGCTGGTAGAGATGGCAAGAAAAAAAAATCCAGGAGTTTCATTTGAGACAGAATCTATTTATGAACTCCCTGATGCTGATAACAGCTATGATGTTGTTATTTGTCTCGAGGTACTTGAGCACCTGGAAAACCCCAAGGCGGCGCTCAAAGAGCTTTGCCGCATCAGCAAATCGAAAGTTATTATCAGCACCCCACGAGAACCTATCTGGTGTGCGCTCAACATGGCTCGGGGGAAATATTGGACATCTTTAGGAAACACTCCCGGACATATCAACCACTGGAGCAGCCGAGGACTCCGAACGTTTGTTTCATCAGAACTAACGGTACAGGATGTACGCACCCCTCTTCCATGGACCATTGTGCTAGCAACAAAAATATGATCAAAAATCTCCTTTCAAAACACAAACGATTCCTGCGATATGGATTGGTGACTCTCGGCAGCCAGATGATTCTCTTTTTGCTTACCATACTCGCTGTTGAATGGCTGAACATGCCGGCAACATACAGCTATGCCGTGGTATTGGCGCTCGTGTATATTGGTGTGTTTGTGGCAAATACGCATTATGTGTTTGAAACAGCCTATGCAAAAAAAAATGTGTACGCATACCTACTATTCATTACAGGATTTTGGATCTTCAACAATAGTATCTTTTCTTGGCTTGTACACTACTACAACATTCATTATGTAGCAGCTCTCTTGATTAATATTGTTATACTTGGTTTAGTACGCTATTATCTGCAAAAAAACTATATTTTTAAGCGATAGTATGAACTGCTGTCCTATTCGTTTTATTGCTCTATGACATTATCCTTCGGAAAAATTCTAAAATCGCTATGTAACTGGGTGAGCTTCTATCTCAGCCATTGTATGCCAAGAAATAAAAATATTTGGATACATACCGGCTGGAGAAGGACTCCAGAACGCGAAACTTTTGGTGATAATGCCAAATACTTTTTTTTATATATTCAACAACATAAACCAAATATTCGATCCATCTGGATTGCTCAAGACAAAAAGATGAGAGATCTTCTTAGGACGCATGGATATTCTTCATATACCCTTGATTCTTTTATGGGAATATATCTTTCACTCAGAGCCGGAGTCACAATTGTGGATTCGAATCTACGAATTGCAAACTGGCGGCTATCTGGAAGAAGTCGATATATTCAACTCTGGCATGGTAAATCATTTAAAAAAATGGGAAAAATCAGTCCATATGGATCAACGTATAATAAATTTGTATCGCCGAATTTATTTGTTACATATGCATACATCGTTGCAGCGTCTCATCTACTTGGTAAATATCTTCTTCAAGGATTTGAACACAAAAAAAAGCACTTACTTATCTCAAGTTTACCTCGGTATGATGTATTCTTTAGCGATATTCCCGGCTCAGATATTGATGAAGATACACAACTATCACAAAAAATCGATCAAGATAAGAAGGCTGGCTATGAATCCGTAGCGTTTTATGCCCCAACATATCGTCCTGATGGAAGCAACCCACTAGAACATTTAGATCTTACCATGCTCAGCGATGCGCTATCGGTGTCGAATACAAAATGTTATATATCACTCCATCCAAAATGCTATAACAAAGATTGGAAAAAACCTGACGGATATCAGCATATTGAATTTATCCAAACCGTATTAGATATTTATCCTATATTCAAGAAATTTTCTGTTATTATTACAGATTATTCCTCTATGGCAATCGATGCTCTTCTTTGCAATGTTCCATCCGTTATATATGCATACGATGAAAGTACCTATCGTGTCAGTATGGGAATTCATGACGAGCTTTGGGATGCCTTTCCAGCGCACAAAACGCATACGATGCCTAAACTCTGTAAGATTTTGAAAGAAAAAGACTATGCTTGGAATGCCTCTTTTCAGCAAACAAAAGAGAAATTCTTTACTTTTTCTTCGCTTCATGGTTATAATGAGCAGGCCTCATCAAGGCGAATATACGAAGCTATTGAAAAAATACTCTGATTTTATGATCATGAAAGCGTTAATTACGGATCCAATTGATAGTTCTGGCCCAGAGCTTCTTGCGAGTAAGGGGATTGAAATCACTACAAAAATTGGCCTATCTGCTGCAGAAATTGAAAAAATAGTTTCTGATTTTGATATTCTTATTTGCCGAACAAGCACAAAAGTAACCAAGCCTATTATCGCAGCAGCAAAAAAACTGCAGTGTATTGGTCTTGTATCAACAGGATGGGATCACATAGATATTCCAGAAGCAAATGTACATGGTATTGCTGTGCTTGGACTACCGCCAAACAAAGACATAGATGTGACAAAAAAAGGAAGCTTTGTCCCCACATCAGAGCACGTGATTCTCTCTATGCTTGCAGCAGCTGGAAATTATTGCCAGGTGGTTGATGAGTTAAAACAAGGGAACTGGAATAAATTTGCCTTCCAAGGTACTGAACTCTTTCAAAAAACACTTGGGATCATTGGCTTTGGTCGCATTGGCCAGCTTGTATATGAACGAGCTACCGCCTTTGGTATGCGCATCCTAGTAAGTGATACAAGTAAACAAAAAAGTAATCAATTTCCTAATATTGAATTTGTCTCACAAGAAAATCTTGTTCAGGAAAGCGATTTCATCTCAATCCATGTTCATAAGAATGCTTCAACCATTGACCTTATCAATAAAGAAACATTTGCCACAATGAAAAAAGGTGTTATTCTCATTAACACCTCAAGAGGAGGGATCATCAATGAATCAGATCTTTTAGAGGCATTAAACCTCGGTCTTGTCAGAGCTGCAGCAATTGATGTATACGACAATAGTAAGGGCAAATTACCAATGGACCTTATCACTCATCCACGTGTACTTGCCACCCCACATATTGCAGGCGTAAGTCTTGAAGGACAAAAACGCCAATCAATCGATACGGCCCAAAATATTCTTCAATATCTGTTTGATGGGGATACATCAAATATAATAAATTCTCCAAATACCTAAAACAACCACTATGAAAGCTGTTATTATTGCCGGAGGACAAGGAAGACGACTTCTTCCTCACACAAAGGACAAGCCAAAGTGCCTTATGACGGTTCATGAGAAACCCATTCTTGAATACCAGTTCGAGGCGCTTCGTCATGTTGGTATTACTGATATAGCTATTGTTAGTGGACACTGCCACGATCTTCTTAAAACATACACCGCTCAATATAACCATCCCGTTACCTTTATTGAGAATACAGATTTTGCTGACACAAATAATGCATACGGAATTTGGCTAGCCAAAGAATTTGTAGCAGATGATCCAGAAGGGTTTCTCCTTATTAATTCTGACCTTGTGTTTCCTCCAGAGATGCTTGCCTTTCTTATTGATTCAAAAGAAAAGGATTGTATTATTATTGAAAAAAACACCGACCCAGAAAGTGACATGGTGAAGATAGAAATGAAGGGTAACGATATCATTGCAATGAGTAAAGATATTCCACCACAAAAAACAAGCGCTGAAGCCGTAGGGCCAGTGAAATTCTCTCAAGAAGGAGGAGCCTTGTTTATGGAATACCTTGAATCATTTGTAAAAAAGAATGAGCGTAATCACTGGTTCTTCTACAAACTTGGAGACTTTGCTAGAGATCATTTCTTTGCAGGTATCTACAACCCTGGTTTCGTTTGGGCAGAAATTGACACGTATGAAGACCTGCAACTGGCTCACGAACTGATTAACGTGTAAATACTATGATGAAACCGCTCGAATCTCCTCCTCTTGATAGGATTCTTGATGCACCTGTATCACAGTTATTTGAGCAGCATAAAGATATAGCAAGTCCTCTTGTTAATAGGCACATTCAAGAGGTGAAAAAAAAACGTGTTTCTCCAGAAGCTGTGAAGCTGCTCGGTGACGCAAATCATGCCTACCTACAAGAAATAGAACAGGATCTTCATCTTCGCTATCATCATATTGATTTAACAACGCTATCAGATCTCGAAGCATACATTAATACCATCTTTTCAGAGGTTACTAAACATACTTCTTTTTTTGGAACATATCTTAAAGAAGAAGCTGCAATAAAGATACTTCAAACATGCCCACCACAAGATATCATGAATTTTTTTCAAGTAAAGTGTGTCGATGATATTTTTCACCGTCTCAGTCCACTGAAAATAATTTCTCTATCCAGATATACGGAGCGACAATCATGGCAAAAAACATATATTTCCCTGCTTGAATCTTTACCAAAAGATGCATTTGAACAGAGGCAGATAACCCACTTTTGTTTTACGCATGACACATATAAAGAGCTTCTACGTAATTCAAATCAGCCACAAAAATTATGGAACATGTCACATAATAAAGTAACCGGACAAATTTTGATCTATCACCAGACAGACCTTTCACATTTACGTACACCGTACCTTCTCTATGCTCTGGTATTCATGCATTATATATATGAAACAAGTTGCGCCGGGGCATTTTATACGTATATGCAGGACAAAACCAACTATCTTGGTCAAGTTATGGTACAATCATTTACCAACTCAAAGGGACGTATTGAAGGGTTAGGCGCGAATGTGTATTCCGAAACAATCTTTTGGGCAAAAGGTGTCAATCTCTTTTTTTTATTAAACCCATCCAAGCATAGTGAAATGATTATATCGCACGCAGCATGTGGATATGCAAAAAAAGAATCTTCAAAACACATATCAATGAATATAATCGATCATCTCTGGAATTTGAATGGAGTACCTGGGGCTCCACACCGGTATCATTTTCAAGAACAATTATGGACTACCATCTCTAAACAACTTTGCGAATCCTTGCAACACACATCCACGTTTGAAGAGCGTATACTCAAAAATCTTCATATGACAGATATGCAAATAGTTCCAATTATTTTTCCTCACCAATAGACTCATTGTACCAATATGTTTTTGTTAAGCGATCTCATTTCTCCACTCTCTGCTCATGTAATTCAGGGAATCAAGCAGGAATACGGACATCACCGTACAGAGTGGTTTACAAAATTTCTTCAAAATATCAACCATTTTTTTACCGTTCACTGCCAGTCAGTTGTTGACCCAATTTTTCTTACTTCGAATAAAAATGGTGCATTTGAAGGACTTATTAGTGCGGCCGTTGGTCATAATGATCAAGTATTATCGGCACAAGAAGATGATTTTTCTAGATTTCTTTCAAATACATCTTGCCACATTGATAGATACACAGACCTAGAATCAATGAATAAACTTCTTCTTCATAAGAAATATACCATTGTTTTTTTATCAAAAGATATCTGTAATCAAGCAGTAGAAGACATTGCAGAAATTATTGACCAGATTAAACAAAGCTCTCCATCAACAATTGTGTTATGTGACTTGAGCTATGGATTTGCAAGTTCCTATTATGATTTGTCTTTATTGAGTAAAGCGGATGCCTATATTATTTCACCAGAATATGCACTAGGATCAATTTCCGGGACTGTTCTATTGTTTATCAATAATCCCGAAAACTTTCCATGCACAGAAAATTATCCATCATTTACCTATGACATAGCCTTAGCTCTTAAAGCGTGGACCAATAAAAAAACAACCCCCTATTCACCAAATATTTTTTCCGTAATTTCCCTGTCTTACGCAATTGATGTATTAAAAAATCTTCCTGGCGGAATTACGTCGCATGTGCAGCACCAACAAGCAACTGCAACGTTCGTCAGAAACTGCTTATATCATATATTTCCAGACAAATACATCTTTGAACACGGAAATTCACACTCTTTTGTAACTTGTGACACCGAGGAAGATGCTATTGCTATACAAGCATATCTTCGCGAACATGCAATGTATGCAAGTATCATTCATAGTGCATCTGATTGGAAAATTCGTATTGGTCATTTTGGATATGTTCCAAAAGAACATCTTAAGATTGTACAAAATGTGCTTCTTGCATATGCAAACACCGATCTAAAGCAACTTCATCAACGTACTGATAGTATTTTTTCAGCCGATGATTATGTTGTGACGAAAGATGAAAGTTTGTTTTCTTCGCTGTTTACTATCGATGTGGAAGAATTTCATACAGCCTCAGTGTCAAAATTTGCCAAAATTTCGGATAAACAATTAAAAAACAAACTTACGAGCGGTGTACAACGTATATTCAAGTTTGATCAAACACAAATTTCACAATATTTACATAAACGGCATATTGGATTTATTGGTGCTGGAAATACTGTTCGCGAAACAATTTCTATTTTACAAAAAATGGGTATCCACGATATTACCATATATTCACCAACATTACTCAATACAAAAGAGACAGCTAAACCCAATCAAAAACCACATAAGTATCCAGATTTTTGGACAGAAAAAAATATAAAAATTGCATCATCCGCAGAAGAAGTCTTTATGAACTGCGAAACCGTTGTTCTACTACCTACATATTATACAAAACCGTCATCAGAGATAATGAAAAAAGATCCTGAATATATCAATGATCATCTAGTCAATAAACAATTACTTGCCAACGTGCGTCACCATGGAAAAATGGATACACTTATTAATGCTTCAGCAAGATATAATTTAATTGATAGACAGGCACTTAAAGAAGCAGTTGATGATGGATGGCTACGTTTTTTTTCAGACGAATTACCGAGCGAAATACAAGAATATACGGATCCACTACAGTATCATGAGAACGTTACTTTTACAGGCCATATTGGTGGATCATGTAGGAGTACCAAAAAGAAAATTGCTCATAACACAAACAAAATTATTAAACACGTCTTATCAAAAGTATACAGCAATGTAGAATTGCAAAATGATCTTCATTACGTACCAAATTGTGTCAATAAGCATGTCGCACCAGATGTGTGGAAATACGAAAAAACTTTTCATTCACCGCCACAGACACTTCGTGTACTACTTACTGATAAATTTGAAATAAATATATTAGATATTGAAGGACTGGCACAGGATTTTGATATTAAAATTGAGGTCAAAGATATCAGTCTGGATTCAATGTCAGAAAAACATCTCATCGACACATGTACAAATTTTGACCCCCACATCATACTTTTTCGTACCAGAACAGTTATTTCAGATACTGTTGCAAATGCATTTCAATCCCTATCTCTCTTATTCTTAATTCGTCCAGGGGTTGGTATAGATAATATTTATCCTGGAATGGCCGAAATTTCACGCCAAGGAATTCAAATATACAATGAACCAACCGGTAATTCTCTTGCAGTCGGAGAAATGACGACATATTTTATCGTGAACTCTGAACCATCCCTCCTACTCGCACCAGGCCCAACGAACTATTGCCCCGAAATTTTTTCATCTATTGATCAATATACTGATCCTAGAGATCCATCATATGTTGACACATATGCAAGTGTCAAAGCGCAACTATCCTCATGGACGTCGCAAGACCTTCCAGCAATTATTAAATCCGCACCGAGTACAGCTTTTTTGGAATCTACCGTAACAAATGCTGTGTCGAATGAAGAAATCGGACTTGTCATTTCGAATGGAAAATTTGGCAATAGATTTCATGAAATTTGCACACTTCACAAGAAACAACACTATTTTATTGATATTGATAATGAAGATTGGGGTCAGCCGCACACTGTTGAAAAAATCTGCAAATATATTCATGAAAAGAATGCAATATCAAAGCAACCAATCTCATTTATGTGTTTACAGCAAAATGAGACCAGTACTGCCATTTCATATAAACCATATCATCTTAAACAAATTATTGAAGCATTGCGATCGTATGAACCACATTGTATTGTCATTATTGATGCAGTGAGTGGCTTTTTTGCCCATGATGTTCCGCAAAAAGAGCTTGATATCGATGCACTCATTATAGGATCCCAAAAAGCATTGGGGCTCTCTTCTGGCATTTCCTTTTTATCTCTTAGTGAACGATACGTGGAGAAATTACTCAGCCTCACGAAAAGTAATATATCTCTACAAGATTTTCTTAGATTAGAACCGCAAAAGGTCAAGGAAATTTATCATATTCTGGGGAAGCGACAAAAAGTTTTTTACACGAACATCTTAAAAGACTTTTACGAATCGTATCACAACCTACAACCAGATAGCGGAGGAGTATTTCATACCTTGTCTGCAAAAAAGTCATTAAATATTCTTGCAAAGAAAAATAAGACCGAACACCACGAATCTCGAAAGCAATACGCAAGCGCTGTCCGAAAAAAGTTACAAGAATTAGGATTCACAAAGATAGTTCCAGAAGCATATGCATCATATTCAGTTACTGCGGCTCATGTTCCTCCTGGTTTATCAGCGCCGAAACTTATTTCAACACTACGAAACAGATTTGGCATTAGTATTGCAGGCTCACAAATTCCATTATTTAGAGAAACAATGATTCGTATTGGACATTTTGGACATATTTCTCAATATGACATCGGCTACTTACTCCGATCACTAGATCGAGCAGTAGCCATTGAAAAGCGCACAAGATCACCTGAAAGTTAATATTAAAGATTCATACATCAAATGAACCAAATAAATTGAGAAACCCTTCAAAAATCTCTTACAACTACCCATTCAACTGAAAACACAAAAGCTAAAGTATCACCAAACTGATGGGTTTTCACATCAACACATAATTCAATCACTTTTTTATAAAATTATATGAAACACACTATATCAAGAATTATTCGAATTCTTTTTAAGACGATCCCATATAGAGTTTATATGTATTTTTTATGGCGTAAACACAAGAATTCTTCTTATGCTGCATATTATGCTGCAGCGATGAAAAGAAGAACTAAGCTTGACCCTAAAACAGCCATCGGTGGAAAATGGGAATTTATGGGAAAGCATCAAGTTGATCTCCAAAAATTGAACGGCTTACTTCCTAATCATACATTACTCGATCTTGGATGTGGATCACTACGTGGTGGCTTACACTTTATTCCGTACCTACACTCAGGAAATTATACTGGCATTGATATAAGCAAAGAAATTTTGGACGCCGGGAATATTTTTCTGAAGGAAAAACAATTGGAAGGAAAAAAACCGACGCTTCTTTTAGTGAAGAATTTACAATTTAATGAATTGCCTGGAAAGACCTTTGATCGAATGAATGCTCAAAGTGTTCTTTCTCACATGCCGGTTGAAGATATTGAAGAACTCTTTGCAAATTTACACAAAGTACTAAAACCGACAGGTGTCTTTATTGCAACATTTTTTGAAGATGATACATACCATCCCAGTGCTCAAATGTTAAATTTCCATTATCCTTTACAGATGCTTGTCGATTTAGGAGAAAAATATGGACTGAACATTATCAAGATTCAAGATAAAGGCTACAAGAATAGAAAACAAAAGGTCATGAAAATCACTTGGAAAGATCAAACCGTCACTACTTCATAGTTTGCCACATCTTCCAATTCGACACCAATGCAAAACAAAAACGTGGATACTTCTGTAATAAAAGTTCCGCGTTTTTTTTATGTATAAATCGCTTCATTTTTTTATCTATTCCATATTGTGCAGCATGCTCATAGTGATATTCCATTGCAGCTGTCGTATCGAGTAAGAATTGCTTTGCATTATATGCCCGAAGTGAAAATCCAAAGCCTGATTTAGGTCTAAATACCAATTCTTTGGGGAGGTAGGTTGCAAGGACATCCTTTAATAAGCGTTTTTTAGCATAGGCCTTTGACAATTGATACTCCGGGAGTACATGCGTATCAACCCAAGCACTCACCTTGGCGTCCACAAATGGTACCCGAGCCTCAATTGTAGCGGCCATAGAGCTATTATCGTTCTTGTATAGCAAATCCTGCGGAAGATACACGTTTCTATCAAAATAGAGATTTGGTTGAATATTTCCAGCATTAGCTGACATGTTCTCTAAATCTTTTCTGATTTTTTTTGCGGCAATAGGAATCCCCGCAATTCTCATGTGCTTTTCATAGGCACTTATCATACCGCCATATTTTTTTCCAAGGACATTTTGTACTCTTGAAATAAGCGGGTTCCAATATCTCAATGCCACGGCACTCACGCCGTATAGAGACTGCAACCAATGTAATGGTACTGTATCTGTAAAAGAAGTAATACCAGAAAACACCTGATGTCGCTCATATCCACCAAATAATTCATCTCCACCCTCCCCGCTCAGCACCACCTTAGCCTTTCCTGCTATTTTGGAATAAATGAGCGTTGTTGGAATAATTGAAACATCTGCAGTAGGCTCATCAATAGTGTTCCATATTTTTTCATACTGATCTGCCAAGTCGCTTTCCTTCATCTCCACATACTGCACATTCAAATGTAATGCTTCAGCTATTTTTTTTGCATACGCTGTATCAATACTCCCCTTCACATCCAAGGTGTAACAGGTAAATTCTTTCCCAAGATCTTTAGCCATTGCGGCAATCAAAGAAGAATCAGTTCCTCCGGAAAGAAGCATCGAAACGGGTACATCTGAAATGAAATGTGCTTGAACGCTTTCTTTCAATGTTTTTTTCAATTTCTCAATTGTCTCCTCATAGGTATGTACTACCTTTTTTTCTTCACTCACCACAATTTGGGTTGATGAAACACGTTCCTTCTTCTCCATATCCCAAACCAAAATTTCTCCTGGTGGCAATTTTTTGATCTCTTTAATATATGTATTGTCAAAAAGAAAAAAACCAAATGAAAAATATTGATAATAGGCATCGGTATTTGGGGAAATGGTGTTTAAAACGGATGTAAGTGCGCGAATTTCTGATGCTATGTGCAATACTCCAGATTCAATCGCATAATATAATGGCTTAATCCCAAATTGATCTCTACTGAGTACCAGTTGCTTACGCACTTTATCATGAATAGCAAATGCCCACATGCCTCGTAACTTGGTAAAAAAAGCTTCTCCATGCCTACTATATCCCTCTAAAATGACCTCAGTATCGCTTTGTGTAGCAAAGCTTGTACCTTCTGCTACAAGCTCCTCTCGTAATTCTTGATAATTATATATTTCTCCATTAAAGGTAATCACAGAATTACCATCATGCGATGTCATAGGTTGGTTTGACCGCGCTTCACAATCGATAATCGATAATCTGGCATGCCCTAAAGAAACGCCATCAAGAACAAGCGCCCCTTCCCCATCCGTTCCTCTATGCACCAGCTGCGCATGCATCATCTTGAGCTTAGCCGGGTCCTCAATTGTTAGGCCCAAAATACCGCACATATGTTTACTTTCTCAGAAGTAGCTGATTATTACCTATATAATTTGTTGTTTTCACATTTTCGATTTTCATTCCTTTTTTAGTGCAGAAGTAATCAAACATTTGTTCAAGCGAAGCATACTCATATGGAAACCCACCAAGCCAATCAATAAAATCATGCTTCCAACTCATACCTCTTTTTTTATAAAAAGATTTCATGACGGTAAACGGATTTTTGAATCGAATAAGTAAACGAGAAAAATGATATGACACATATCCCCATTCCATGATTTTTTTCACAGGTTTCGCAGATCGCACATAAAACTTTTTGATTTTATGCCAATGAGCCGACCCAAATAGTCCATCTACTTTATTGTAAATTGCTATATAGAGCTGCCCTTCTGGCGCTACAGCATCTACTAAATGATCAAACGCTTTGTACATCTCCCCAGTATGATGTGCCACTCCCCAGCAGTACACCATATCAAATGTTCCAATAGCCGCCATTTCTTCTTTAGAAAGCAAGGAAACTTTTTTTACCTGCCATGTATCTGTAAACGGCGACTTTCCTCGCAGGTGCTCGCTGCAATCAACTGAGTCTGTATCAATGTCCACGCTCAAAACAGATGCTGCGCCCAATTCTAACATTGCGAGTGAATGAATGCCGCTTCCACAACCAACATCTACGACGGTTTTTCCCTTTAGCCCATCCTCACCGACAAACCGAGTAATTGCTTTTTTTGCCGCGGCAAGTGCAATGTCATTAAACTGGGTATCCAAATAATCCTTCCAATTTTTTCCAAACGCAAATCGATCTTCTGATTTTTCTTGCTTATGTGACATAATCAAATAATAGTGATTCAAGTGTAGTTATATGAGTCGCAAATAAAAAATGTTGTGTAATTTGTTTTTGTGCAGCAACTCCAAATTGTTCTCTTAGTGATGGATCTTCTGCCAACGTAATCATGCACTTTGCAAATCCTTCCACATCGCCCTGCTGAGTGATATATCCTGAAACACCTTCAGTTATCATGCTCGAAACACCTGATACTCGAGTTGTAACCACTGGAAGCCGCTCAGCCATGGCTTCTAGCACAACATTAGGGCAGCCTTCATATAATGAACTGAGCATAAATATATCACTTTGCTGATATGACTGCAAAACTTCCGCGTATGGAATATTTCCCATCAACATAACATTTTTTTCTAATCCCTTACTCTGTATATACTCATGAAGAACTTCTCTTTGTCCACCATCTCCAATAATATGCAATACACTTTTCTCTTTGATTTGTTTACTCGCCATTTCAAAGGCATCAATCATGAATATATGATTTTTTTGCTCACCAAGACTTCCTACGGTTACAAATATTATTTCCCCTGCAGGTCGTTCTCGTTTACCAGGCCACAACTCTTCCTTGCGAATTCCATTATGAAGAACAGCTATTTTGCTATTCAAGTAAGGCATATAGCGCCGCAATGACTGCTTTACTTCTTCAGTTACTGCAATTATCCGATTTGTCCATGGAAGTAATACTATATCGAGCAGTTTAAACTTCCAACTCTTTCTCGTAGCCATATTAGCCTCTCGGATACATACATATACTGTTGGCAATAATACTTTCGTCATTCGGGCAATAACATTTGCATCATTAAGTGTTGCATAAAGCACCTGAATATTGTTTTTTTTGCAATATGCCCGCATGCGCCAATAGCCCGCGATATCAAATATGCTAGAAAATCCAAAGTCTACCCGTTTACAAGCATCTACGTTCTGTCCAAACGACTGTTTCTCTTCATTCTTACCGTATAAAAAACCAATATGCACATCATATTGTTTTTTTGCCAATGCTGAAGCTTGCTGAAAAAACACTTTCTCAGCTCCTCCAAAGGCAACTTTATTCAGTAATAATAATACTGATTTTTGCTTATTTTTTGTAGGTATCTTTTCCATGTAATACTTCTGATAATCGTTTTGCTAATTGCAAAATATTATGTTCTTTTTCAATTATCTTTCTTAATACTGCACCGTACGCATCTCTCTCAGCCTTTTCCATGTCCATTACCTGTTCAAGCGCCCGCACAAGCGAATCTATGTCAGTATTGTTAAACATGACGGTATCTCTATACGCCTCCGGTAGAATCTGTTTAAATGCCGCATTTGCAACAACAATTGGCACCTCCGAAGCCATAGCCTCTAATGTTGTCTTATCAAAAAAACCAATTTTAGTAAGTGATACAAATATATCATGAGCTCTATAAATTGCAGGAGTTTCTACATTTGGAATTTTCCCGGTAAATGTTACCGCATCAGAAAGATTATGTTCCTTAACAAAGGCCCGCTGCTCCTCATAATATGTTGCATCGTGATCACCTGGTGCACCCACTATAGTTGCAGTTACATCTCTACCCGCATCACGCAATTTTTTCACTGCTTGAAGCAATAAATCAATATGCTTCATAGGAGAGATTCTTCCTAAAGAAAGTAATTTCACACTTTTTTCTGTATGCTTTCCTCCTGGAATAAATCGTAACGTATCTATTCCCTGTCCAATAACGTGCGTCTTGTTATTCACGTATGGATATGCCGATTTCACTGATGTCACAGCCCCTGAAAGGAGGAAATGAGCAAGAAAGAAGCGAATATTGCGCGCTGGATGCGCATACCACATGTACGATGGTTTTTTCCATACCTTCCATAGCAATCCACCTAAGATGACATATTCTGGATTCATGTGCACAAACACCACATCATATTTTTTTCTCAGCGAAATAATACTACAAAAAAATCTCCAAATATAGGTAAGCCGTCCCCTTCCTTGATCTTTTCCAAGAGAATGTACGCGTACGTGTTTCGGAAGATCATGCTCCCCCTCTACTAAACACACAACTTCAATCGACGAAAAATGCTCAGATAAAAAACGAACCCACTCATGATAAATGCCGAGCAAATCATCACTGCGATCCATCTTCTGGGTAAATAGTAATAGTTTCTTCTTCATACATCTTTCAGTTTAGAAGCAAGTGCTGCTATATCGGTATCTGCCTCAATAAGAATAATGGGCCATGAACCCGTGTTCATCTCTTTAAGTATCTGTAAACATTGAGTGGTTACGGTCTGTTTCCACTCTTCAAATCCAGATTCATTGTTAACACGTCTTGGATGTGATGCAGAATAACGCTTGAACAACTCCCGCTTGTACTGTGTCACAAATAATCGATTCGGTTGTGGAACACAACTCCACACCGTTATCTTTGTTATGAGTGGTGAAGAAGGTTTTGTTGCCACAGATAATAATCGCTGTGTAAACCCTTCTTCAAGAAGAATAATTCCTTTCCGAGAAACCGCATACCCCATATCTGAACATGTTTTTGCCAACATACTGAGTGAATACCAAAATACTCGCTGACGCATAAGCGGAAGTGCGCGCACACAAATCAACACTGCCCAAGCAACCATTCTTAGTGGATACCGCAAGAAACATAATACAATGTATCCTATGCGCCTTTTTTCTGGTGGTGTCTGCAAGCTTGGCATCTGCACTTGCAGCGCACGTGCCAGGGTTGACTTACCAGAACCAGGAAGCCCAAAAAGCTCAATGATTTGTGACTTTTTTAAATTCATACGTATAACTTTCCACCGCATATTGCGTTACAAATGGCAGATCAATTTTTCCTTTGCTCTTTACCATAATCCACTGCAAAGCGCCAAATAGCACTCGGCTTACTGCAAAAGAAGATTTCCACCTAAATGTAGCCGGGTATACTGCAGTAACCGCAAATCCAGCCATTTCTAACATACCAATCATCTGTGAACGAGTCACCTGCATTGAATGCATAGCACTATCCTTTTTTGGCTGCCGTGATGTATATGATCGATTTTTTGTAACAATCACTCCTTGTCCCTCTTTTTTTAGTAATTGATACATTTGTGCTAATCCTTCTTGTTTATTTGTGAAATACTCAAAACATCGTGAAGAAAATATTGCGTCAAATCTCTTCTCTGTTTTATATTCAGCAAAGTTTGTCAGCACAAACTGCACATGTGTAATATCCTTTAATTGTTTTTTGGCCCGTTCAATCATATGTTCTGACTGATCCAAAAGGAGCAGATGAGTAGCTTTCTTTTCAACACACCGAGTCCACACACCATCACCCGGACCAATCTCTAGCATGGCATCCACTTTTTCTGGATATGATTTCACCGCCTGAGTTATTGCTCGCTTGGTTTGATTGTAGTCAAATAGACGCTCCTTTGTTGCAAACCATCTAGCATGTACATAATCTTCCTTTTCTTGTCCCAAGTATGTATCGTAATATGATTTAGCAAACTTGTTTTCTAACTGATGCTTCAATTTTTCTAATACAAAAAATGTTCTATACGCATCAAAGGTCGCCGTAAACTGACGATTAATTACAAAGAATTGCTCAATAACTGAACGAACCAGTGATTTTGGCGTTTTCCCATTATCCATTTCCCAATAATGCTGTTTTGATACGGCAAAACCTGGAAATCGAATTGCTTTTGTCAGATTCAAACGCAAAAAATCTTTTTTTAGTAGCGTTCTAATCCACGGAAATTTGATAATGATGTCAAAGCCGGTATTTCTGTATGGCAATGACACAAGTGCACGACTACTAGAAACGCGCTGCATTTCCTTTAGCGCTGTAGAAAAATCACTAAATGGAATATGTTCTAACACTTCAAACGCTATCACCAAATCAAACTGTCCATCTTCAAATGGTAAAGCACGAACATCTCCAATGACATCAGCTCCAAGGCTATCATCAATATCTACCGTCGTAATTTGAATGGTAGTATTCTTCTTTATATAATCTGAAATGAGCCCATCTCCAACGCCAATAAATAGCACGCGTTTAGGATTCATTTTTCTGATTTCATCTATTTGATGAAAATAGGTAATAAACCGCTCAAGCGATGCATATTTCTTTGTGAGATAATACCCCTCTACAACCTGTTTTTTTGTCATATCTATAAATGTGTTACCTGTTTGATGTTATCAGTGCATGTTTGAATATACGTTTGCACATGCTGTGATTTCTTTATTTCTAACGATTTGTTTTGAGCACCCATTTTCCACTGCTCACATACTTCTTCGTCCATCCCAAGCTTTATAACTTCCTTTAAAGCCTGAAGATCATCTACGGGAACAATCATACCATTTTCTGAGTTTTTTACCACATCTTCTGCACACCCAACGTTTGTAGTAATGATTGGCGTTGCCATTGCTGCGGCCTCCACAAGCGTCCTTCCATACCCTTCATACAACGACGTAAGAACAAATATATCAGCAACACGCATATATGCCGTAATATTTTTTTGCCAAGGCAATAGAGTTACATGTGCGGTCATGTGCAATTGAGCAACGTGCTCCTTATAGTTCTCTTCCAGAGGACCTTCTCCAATAATTACAAGATGTCCAGCCGCTTTTTCCTTCCAAATTGCCGCAAACGCATCAATCGCCATATCAATATGTTTTTCTTTGGTAAACCGAGAAGCCATAAGGAATAATCTATCAGAGGCACTACAAAACTGCTCCTTTTGTATCTTGGTGTGATCTTCCTGAATGTGACTCACCAAAGGAATTACTGCAATTTTTTCTACTGCAATCTCCCGCTGCTGCAAAAAGGCAGCAATACTGTTTGAAACAACACGAATACTATCAGCACGTTGAAGTACTTTCATCCCAACGATTTTACGTATTTTCTGAAATAACGATGTTGCAAAATACGGACTACCAATATCAGCATGCACTTGCACATGTAATGGAATCTGCCATTTTTTGGCAGCATAGGCGGCAACAATTCCTGTTTCAAATGGATCTTGCGCCGTAATAACATCAATATGCTGCTGCTTTTCAATTTGCGCAACTAACCTTCTTGCCTTTCCAAAAAAGCTGATTTTATGATTTGTATTTGTTGGATAGAGATGCAGTGAACCAATTGATTGTTTTGATTGCCCTGCATGCGCTGGTGCATGCACAATCACATGTACATCGCCCAATACTTTTGTGTACGCTAAAAAACGTTCATGAACCTGCGATTCTGAATCAAAAATTTTTATATCTGTTGAAATAAATACTACTCGCATACACGCTGTAATAGTGCATAAACAGAAGTTACCGTTTGGTCAATAGAAAACAACGCTGATTTTTTACTTGCCTGCTCTGTAATTAATTTCCTGAATGCAGCATCTTCCTCTATTCGCAATATACCTTCTACAAATGCAGTGATGTCATTTACATCGCACAGAACCCCCTCTTTTTCATGGGTAATAATCTCTGGCAAATTTCCTATATTAGTAGTAATAATTGGAGTTCCTAATGCCATGACTTCTACCAATTGAAAAGAAAAACTTTCAAACGCGGTATTGAGTGCAAATATTTTTGCTCCTAACACATGCTCAAAAAGTTCCTTTCTTGTACAACGACCAAATAATCGTACTCGCTCAGATAATCCTTTTTCTTGAATTTGTGTTTCAATATGAGCTTGTTCAGGCCCCTCTCCAATAATGTGGAGCTGCCAGTGTATCGGTAATCGTTCAATCACTTCTACTAATTCACTAAATCCTTTCCAGGGAACTAATCGCCCTGCGCTGACAATAACATGTGATTCATTTTTCACAGAAACATCTTTTGCCATATCATGAATCGCATTGATATCAATACCATTATAGATATGTGTCACCTTTGCAGGATTTTTTACCCAACCTTTCACCAAATGTGCAAAATACTTACTTGGCGCAATGACCGCATCTGCAGCATTCACCACCATGTTTTGCAAAGAGCGAAATAATTCTACTTTCCATCCATATGTTTTTTTCTGAAATTCATCAATCGATTCTTGTACGCCAAATCGCTGGACACACTGCTCCCACACACAGTCTCCTGGAGTACGTACAATAAATTTTTTGCGTAATAATTTTGCTGCTAGCATTGCTGGCACACCTGCACTTGTGGTGTCTTGTGCAAAAATAGCTTCAGCCCCAATTGCTTTCCTCACACAACTAAGAAAAAACAGGACATGCTTTATTCCTTTTGGAATTCGATGAGAAATACCCGCTTTTCCATATGTGACAATATCAACAGCAACACCTTTTTTAGGCAATTCATCTTGTAATAATTTTGCGTACGTCGCAGGCCCTCCAATATCTGGTGGAAAAATCCCTGTCGCAATCACTATGCGCATATTTCTTTAAAAAAGTGATTCATTCGTTTTACAATATAGGTCCAATTGTATCTATCGTTGATAACCGCCATAGCATTTCTTTGGATAGTTTTTTTCTCTAATTCTGAAAGATCCATAACTCGCATAATCGTATCTGCGATGCTTTTTGGATTTTGTACTTCACATGCGAATCCCGTAACACCATCTTCCAAAAAATCAGGAATTCCACCAACCATAGTTCCAATCGTAGGAAGCCCCGCAGCCATTGATTCTAGAAATGAACATCCTAACCCTTCAGTAATTGATGGGCGGATAGAACAATCTGAAGCTTGCATTATTTTTGGCAATTCTTCATGCGATTTATTTCCAAGAAAATTCACTCGCTGTTCTAATCCTAATTCCTCTACAACGCCCTCTAAATGACTAAGCAGCTCTCCAGATCCGCAGACAGCAAAACAAACATGTTCCGGAAGAAATGGTAGAGCACGAATAACATCCTCAACGGCATTCTTCACTACTAACCTACTCGCTGTCATAACGACAAATGCTCCAGGTGCAAAACCAAATGAATCACGAATAGCTCTAATTTCATCTGCAGGATGAATTTTTGTAAACCGCGCAACATCCGCACCGTTTGGTACAATCTCCTTTAGCGTTCCCTTGAATCCCATATCTAATCCCCAATTCAACAGATATGTACTAAGTGCCGTCAGCGCTGTAGCTTCTGTGAAAATTTTATTAAACCAGCTGCGTACAAATCGTACTTTATGCAAAATATATTCAATTGGATCCCCTTCTTGCAACGTAAGCAAATGTGGAATGCCTGTTTTTTTAGCAAACGTTTGTGCTGCAAATCCATTATAGCTGGCCATGAGTGACCACACAGCAGAAAATTGCAATTTCTTATGAAGCTGCAATCCTTTTTTATGCCCACGAAGTGCGAGCATCAACTTATCTGCCATTGGGTGCCCAATCCCAACTCTATAAACCATGACATTCCCCACCTTCTCTTTTCGCGGAAGTGTCCTATCCATAAGTGCCGTCACCATATGAAACTCATATGATTCAACGCGATCGGTAATTTCTTTCATAGCAACCTCAGCTCCCCCAACAAATGGAAAATACGCCGTTGAATAGATCAGTATCTTTTTCATATTACATGCGTGAAGATAAAATTTCAGCCTCTTGGAACAGTTCTCTTGTTCTTTTTGTAAGCATGGCAAGGTCAGCATCGTCTTGCACCACCTGCACATGTCGTTCTTCTTCTAGCCACGCTTGCTGCTGCTGACTCATGTTTCCAATTACCTGCCATCTGTGTGAACGTCTGAAAATGAGTTTATACAGTGGTGAAAGCAATTTTCCACGTTTTAGTTTGTCTTCAGAAATCTTTCCTTCATATACACTCAAAACAACCGGCATATGGCGCTTCATCCAAGAAAAGATGATTGCCGCAAGTGCACCATGACTCGCCATAATAGCCCATGCAACTCTATGCCCATGCATTTTGTGCAATTTACGCGCGAGTAGCGCTGCTCGTATTGGATAAAACACCTTATCAAATCGATTTCCTTTTCCAATTCGATGAATATGAATGGTTCCATCATCTTCATCTGCTTTAGTCGATCCAATTTTTGTTGTAATAACATCAAACTCGTATCCAGAAAGTTGGCGCATAACCTGCTGCGCTTTTTTTTCTGCGGGCCCTTTTTCTGGCAAATATGCTGGCGTAAACACGAGCATTCTTGGTTTATTTTTCAGCCGCTCTTTAAAATCGTCAATAGAAGATTGCAATCCTACTTCAAATGTTACCGTTGGCTCCCATCCAAGCAATGATTTTGCGCGTGAAATATCTGCGCATCGTTGTTTTGGATCACCTTCCCGTTCTGGAACTTGCGACATTGGAATATGCGCAACCGTACTTTTAGAATCTGTCATTTTTTTCACCATCTGTGCCGCGTTTTTAATTGTCCGCTCATCGGGATTCCCCAGATTTACGGGTTTCCAATCATCGCTTTGTACCTCCATACGCTTCATAAGCCCCGCAACCAAATCAGAAACATACATAAAGCTCCTGGTCTGCTTTCCGTCTCCGTGCACCGTAATATCTTGCCCAAGCAAAGCCTGAAGCATAAAGTTAGAAAGCACTCGCCCATCATTAAACATCATCCGCGGGCCATAGGTATTAAAAATTCGCACAAGTCGCACATCCACGCCGTACTGTTCATGATAATCTTTACACAATGTTTCTGCAGCACGCTTCCCTTCGTCATAGCAGGCACGCTTCCCGAGCGTATCCACATTTCCCCAATAGGTTTCCTTTTGTGGATGTTCAAGTGGGTCTCCATACGCTTCAGAAGTAGACGTATAAAGCATCCGTGCGCCAGTCCGCCGCGCCAGTTTCAGCATGTTCTGCGTACCAATAACACTCGTTTCAAGTGTCAGCACCGGATCAAATTGATATTGTGTTGGAGACGCTGGGCAAGCCAGATGATATATTCTATCAAGCGAATCGATTCCTTTCAGCGGCTCACGTACATCGTGCTTGATTAATCGAAATTTTGCATTGTCTTTATGATGCGCAACGTTGTCTGGCTTTCCACTAAAAAAACTATCTACACAAATAACCTCGTGTCCTTCAAGCAAAAGTGCGTCTACTAAATGCGATCCAACAAATCCCGCTCCTCCTGTCACTAAAATACGCATATATTAGCAAAATATTGATTATTTTTGATAGAGCAATTATACTGATTCTACTATGACTAGTCAAGCAGACAAAAACATCAAAATTGGCTCAAATAAGCCAAAATTGCTCTTTGTTATCACCCAAGGAGTGTGGGGTGGAGCACAGAAGTACGTTTTTAGCCACGCAAAGGCCCTCTGCGGCGAGTTTGATGTGCATGTAGCAATTGGTGAGCCTTCTGGGAAAAAGGACCTACAAAAGGCAATTTTGCGCTTTAATGAAACATCACCAGGAACTATTTCACTTATCTCTTTGATGCATTTACGGCGATCAATTTCCCCTATTCATGATATGGCAGCCATTGTAGAGCTGCGCTCACTTATGAAGGCACTGTGTCCTGATGTAGTGCATTTGAATAGTTCAAAAGCGGGAGTTATTGGATCACTAGCACTTCCAAAAAAACAACGAGCTATGTATACGGTACATGGCTGGGTATTTAACGAACCAAGAAATCCGCATATTAATTCCTTATTCCGATTCTTAGAAAAGAAAGCTGCAAAGCGTAGAGCAAAGCGTGGTGGTACAACTATTTTGCTTTCTGACCAAGATAAAAAAATGGGAAACGCTATTCTTGGAAATACGCCAGCTGCCATTATTCCTATTGGCATTGATCCAATCGATTTTCATTCTCGCGAAGATGCGCGGCGAGTACTCTTTGAAACCTTGCCAAAAGAACTAGCACCTACCAAGCTTATTGGTTGTGTAGCAAATTTTTATAATACAAAAGGACTCGATACACTTATTGCCGCAGCGGCAATGGTCCCAGATGCAACGTTTGTAGTAATTGGTGAAGGACCAGAGCGAAAAACATTAGAATCACTTATTAGCGCCAATTCCCTTTCGAATCGATTTTTTCTTACTGGAGCCATTCCTGATGCGGCAACACTCATGAAAGCCTTTGATATAGCAGTTATTCCTAGTAGAAAAGAAGGACTACCCTTTACCCTACTGGAGTGGATGAGCGCTGAGGTACCTGTCATTGCTACTGATGTTGGAGGTATTGCCTCTGTTATTGGAAACGGTGTTACCGGAGTGCTTATTGCACCAGAAGACGCTTCCGTACTGGCAAGTGCAATAAACGCACATAAACAAACAACCTCCGTGACAGATCGCGCCAAGGATGTTGCAACGTCATATACTTCTGAAAAGACTATTGCAAAATTTCGACGGTTGGTTGATTCGCTGCGGCAGCTCTAATTTGCTGTACGGCCAGGGCCCCATCTCCCTTAAAGTGAATACCTAATTTTTCTGCTCGATCAATTTCCTCATTAGCAAGCTCCAACTCTCCGAGCTGCAATAGCATTACGGCCTTCCTCCAATACCCCTCCTGAACTGTTGGCGCTTTTGCAATAGCCGCATCAATAACCTGTACCGCTTCCTCAGATCGATTCGTAGTCACCAATATTGATGCCCATAAAAACTCCAGTTGCTGCCGATCTGGAGATATTTCTAACGCGCGTCTTGCCTTCCCCTCGGCATATGTCATTCTAGCAATATCTCTTTCCATCTCTGCTAGGACAATAGATATTTCTGCCTGAAGAATTAGCGAACGAGGATCTTTCGGCAGTAGCATCACATTTTTTTCTAACTCTTGAAGTACAAAGTCACCTAGCGTAATAGCCTTTTCTCTCAATCCCGCATCATTGAGTTGTATTATCCGACTTTTTGCGGCACGCCCATAATCATAACGAATATCGTCAACATGCGGGGTCCGTATTTTTGTAGCGTCCTCATATTCCGTAATGACGTTTGCTTGCGCATTCGACATATTTCTCATCACTTCCAGAATCGCCATATTTGCCTTTGCAGGTTGAATATTGGTTAGGTTTATTATGATGAAACAAACACCAGCGACAATACCTACAGTTCCCAAAGAAAGAGTTTTTCCTGCATCTACTGTGCGAATGGGCTCTGTTCTTGCAGCAGTGCTTACCATCGCTAAGAAAAACATGAAATAAATATAGCTCGTGATATTTTCAAATACGAATAAATTATGTACAAAATGAGCGGTAAGGAACATCAACCCTACGGCCACAAAATGCACCGAAATTTTTCCATTCTTGTACCCTCGAATTAGCTGATATGCAGCAGCAACGAATAACCCAACATATGATAATACTCCCACAATTCCCTGAGTCGTTAGTGTGTTTATGACAACATTATGTGCACTATCAAACCAGGTTTCAGCCCATGAATGTAATAGGAAATCAGGATTATAATACTCATTAAATGCATAAAAATAATTGTTTGGGCCCCACCCAAAAATCATATGATCTCTCCACGCTTCAATTCCAACCTGCCAAGCCATAATTCTGGTGTTTGTTCCAAGATTGGCAAAGTCAATCATGGTAAGACGCTTCAATAATGGAATAGCGTTCACCACTGATGAGTCTCGGAAAACAAACAACCCAATTGCTCCAAGTAATCCAGCAATCAGTACGCCACTGATTGCAAAACGCACCTTTTTATTTCCCCAGTGCTTTATCAAATACACGATCGCAAGAACTCCCAAACCCAGACATAACCCTATAAAAGACCCTCTGGTTCCACTAATGATGAGCCCAATGAGTCCTAGTGCTGTACCGGCGAGCGCATAGTATTTCCAATTTTTTGATTTCTCATGAAAAAAAGTGATCAATCCTAGACACACCAGAAATACCCCATACCCTCCAACATAAATTGCATTCCCCAATGTTGAGGCTACACGCAAAGCACCCCTATTTATTAATAAATCTGGCTGTAACCGCTGAAGAATACCCACCATCATTACCGCAGAAGCGGCAAGGATAAACCATCTTGCATAGACCACCCAATCTTTCCATTCAGAAAACATTTGTCGACAGACATAATAATAGGCCACAAAATGAAATAACGTGAATAATCCAAGCATTCTCTCATGATTATCCCAAAAACTCCTATGCCACCCCTCGCCCACAAAAGTAGATATAGTTAGCGAAGAAAAAAACACAAGAACAGCAATGGAAACGGCATCAAGAGCGATTCGTTTTGTCTTTCCATAGTAAAAGAGGAGCAAGTAACCACATGTAGCAATAACTAGCAGCGACCGAAACACCAATGCCTTAGGCACAATAAATGGAAAAATAAATGTTGACGGCATCACCAAAAGAGGCACAAAAAGTGTCAGACCTAAAGATATTTTTATCAGTATTTCAATATTCTTTTTCATAGCGGCAATAATAGTAACCCGATGGATTATACGTGAATTAAACTCCTATTGCAACCGAGAAACAAAACAACCCCACATAAATGCGGGGTTGTCTGTTCCTACAAGAGGAAAACTCTATTCTACCAAAATCGATTATGATGATGGTGGAACGTGAGTTTGAGTGTAGTCATCCAATCCAGGAACTAAACGACCTACGAACCAATGTGCATCAGTTGTAGAATCTACAGTTCCAGAGTTATCAGTCCACACGAATGAACCAAGATCTGAAGAATCAGATGCATCAGCATCGTCTTCTGCATTTGTGTTTGTTTGAGCACTTACAGTTGTAGTTGTTTCATCATCGATAGTTACCTTCAATGAATCACCAGCTGCAAAGCTTGCGAGTGTCGCACGTACACGATATGACTTCGAAGCACCCTCAGAAATATTTTCTACACTTGAAAGAGCAATCACAAGTCTATTTTGAGTTGTGTTACTTGTAAATGTAGCAGTAATTTCTGTGTTACTTGAGTCGTAGAGCTTTAGGTTTGGTGTTTGACCTACACATTCAAAGATAGTTGCTCCAGCTGCACAGCTTCCGCTGATATCAAGAGCAATTTGACTCCATGCAAGGTCCCCAGCAGCATTAGCTGCAACGCTAAACTCAAAGATGTTTGATGCACCATTGATCAATGTCGCAGACGCATCTTTTCCATTATTAGTAACAGTTCCGATTCCTGCCATAGAAAGGGTAGGAATAGTTCTGTATGCAGAGAGAGTGTTCGCTTCAAGAGCAGAAGCTGGGTCAGTGTAAGTTCCACTCACAGTAATTGTCTGTGAGTTTGGAAGTGTTGATGTAACACCATCTGAATCACCAGCATTCATGATTGACATTGTATTTCCATTTCCAGCTGAAAGCGCTGTCAATGAGTACAATGATGGTCGTGAAATAACCTGTGTTTCAGCTACTTGACTGATACTGTTGTATCGAGCGTATAGGCTTGCTTTCACAGTACCATCTTCAGGAACCTCGATTGGAGTTCCTTCGATGTCGAAGTGAAGTTCACCATCAGACATTACTCGGCCCATTACCTTTGATCCTCCAACGTAGAGGTCCCAACCAGCTACACGTGCATCTGATGCAGATGAGCTAGCAGTTCCTGCTGCGTTTAAGTTTGCAAAGTATAGGTCAGTAACTTGGATGTCATCGTCTTCTGCGATGAATCTCCATCGTCCAACCTCTACGCCAGTGTCATCACTTGCGTCAGCAACAACGAGTGCAGTGTTTGGAGTATCTCCATCAACACCAACACGCAAGATTCCTCCAGTTACAAAGTCAATTGATTGACCTGTCACATCGTAAGTAGTTCCTGAAGTAAATCCAGAAACATCTTCACCTTCAGCATCATCGATGTCTGAATCTGAGGCATCCATTGTTACTACTACAGAAGTAGTTGCTCCTAGTGATGACTGCAAGTCACAGTACAACCCAAGTTCAGCTTGCGCTGAAGAAGCAATGTCAAGACGCATGTTGTTGAATGTAAGAGCACCAGAATTGTTTAGGTCATCTGTGTCTCCGATACCTGTAGCACCGTCATCATCAGATACGAAACAGTTAGTGATCTTTGTGTAGTTTGAAGAGAGATATGATGAAGAACCTCCATCAGTCAACATGTCGAAATTCAATGTGTTCACACGAATATCTGATGCTGATCCTGCTTCTACTACGAATTGCAAGAGCAATTGATCTGAAGCACCAGCTACGAAGTTCTCACCTGATGAGTATCCATCATTTCTAGTAAGAGCTACTGATGCAGCGTTGATTTCGATCAATCGTGATGTAGCTGTACCTGTTCGGTTAGCAGCTGCAACGTTGTCTCCACTTGAAACGTATTCTGGGTCTTGGAAATGATTTGAGTCAGATCCACTAATCCAGAATTTGTATTGACTTGTAGCATCAGCTGCTTCTTCAAGATCAATAACAAGTGTTAATAGGTCATCGTCAACAAGTTCGAATGAACTGTTGAAGTTGTAGTACCATTCGTAGTCTCCAATGTCTCCAGCTGGAGCTGTTGAAGAAGCAGTAACAGTAGTAAGTGATGAACCAATACGATCATCATTGATGTACAATTCAGCACGTTCAATGTCACCATTGATTTCCGCAAGAGAATTCACAGTACTTGTTGAGTCTCCGTGAAGCCATAATTGCAATCCATCAACTTGGATCTTTTGTCCAACGTCCACTCGCGCTACCATAGCAACGATATCATGTGTTGCAGGTGCGTAAGTTTCATTTGACGGTGAACTTACGTCAAGAGAAACAGTAAACTGCCCAGCATCCAAAGTATACGTTTGGAGTTGGTTAGTAGCAGTACCGTTCAAGCTGTTTGTAACAGAAGCTCCAAATCCGCTCAATTCACGTACGTGAAGGTCACGGTTGTTTTCAAGCTCCCAAATTACAGTTTCAGCGTCGTCTCCATCAGAGATGTCAGCTCGAATTTCGTATGTTCGGTCTTTTCCGTCTTCAATAAGACGAGCATCTTCCATGAACATGAAAGTTACGTAGTCTCCCCACATAGAAATACCACTGGTAACTTCTTCACCATCGTAGTAAAGACCAAGGTTTTCCATGTTAGCAGTGTTCAATGTACCTTCATTCTTCAATCGAACGTAAACAATTTCACCGTCTTTTTCGTTTGATGAACTGAAGTCCAAGTTGAACTCACCAGTAACGATTCCTTCGTCACCAACTTCAATGTCAGATGATGCACCTTTTTCGTCAATAGTGATTGCTGCTGGAGTATAGTTTGAGTAACTCATCAAGTTACCACGCACTGGGAAAGATCCCATTACGTTAGCTCCGTTTGCGTCAACAAGGTCAGCTCTAGCAATTTGGAAACCATCTTGCATTGAGTTGTCTGCACCAGTTGAAACAAGGTTTGCTACCAAGTCAAATTCAACAGTATTATTCGCACCAACAGTGTATTGTGGGCGAAGTGTTACTGAATCGTCACTACTTACACTTTGTTCGTTTGATACTGGGAATCCATCAACTTCTAACCAAACTTTATCAAAGTTTGAGTCATCACCTTGACCAATTCTTTCGAATTGAATTTCGTCAAGAGTAGCTGATTCAGATCCAGCGCGAACGCGGAATGAAAGGTAGTTAACGTGTGTTGCTTTGTCAGGAGTAAGAGCAGATGCTGGAGTTCCAGCGCTAAGGCTCAAAGTAAGGTCACCTGCTGGAGTTTCCTCAGCTGGTTCTTCACCTTCTTCTACTTCCTCTTCTACTTCTTCTTCTGATCCTTGTGCAGGATCAGCAACTACAGTAGCTGCAGTTACAGAATCACCTGAGTCTGCAACAGTTTCGAGTACTTCAGCTGAAACAACGCGAACGTCGCCAGCAGCTGGAGCTGGAAGGTCACCTGAAATTTCGTGACGCATTCCGTCCCAAACGTACCATAGAGTATCGTCACCTTCTACACGAACGATTTGACCGTTGTGTGGAGTTGCTTCAGTGATGTCAGAACCTTCACCATAGTTAGCCCAGTGGAATGGAGAAACGTCTCTTACGAGAGTAGCCCATGCTGGTCCGTATAGTGCGATTGCGATAGCTTCTGAAGCGATCCAGTGACGCATGTTATCTGGTCCTACTGCGTATACTTTTGAATCAGTTGTGATCTTCACAAGGCGTGATCCATGTCGGAAAGTAACACCTGGTTGATCAAGATCAAGTGGGAAAGCCCCAGCTTGAGACAGTGACAAGTGGTTTAAACCAGCAAAGTCAGCCTGCCATGATCGATGAGTTTCCCCATTTGGGAAGTATCGTGATTTCATTCCTTCTGTTACCAAGAAAACAGCTTTGTCTCCTGATTCAGGAACGTCAAAGATGTCACCTGGCTCTAGTTCAACAGTTCCTTCAGCTTGAGCGATAGCAGGCAAGAAAGCCGCTACACCCATGCTCCAAGCAATTGTCATGAGAACTACAGACCATGTGAATCCTTTTTTTGTAAGAGTCATTACATTAGTCATAAATTGATTTCTGCTGTATACCGAGCGCCGATTCCTAACGGAATGGTCCCAGACATACAGAACGGTTAATAGACCCTATGCCACCAAATGGTGCCGACCTTTTTTACATAGAGCACCTACGGATAAACACCGCAGGAATTTTGCCCCTGCATGCTGCAAAAATGCTCGCATACAGCTACTGTATGGCATTGGACAACTCTTATTGAGAGAGTTGCCCTGTGCCATACACTAGGCAAAAATGAATAAACGCTTAATTAGTATAGTTATTCTGAAACGGTTTCTTCTATTTCAGCTATAGCTTCAGGGGCCTCCGTCTGCACAGGTTCTTCTTCAACGACTGGTTCTTCCGTTGGCTCTTGTGGTGATTCTTCTTCAACTGGTGGTTGTTCAGGTTCAATGTTCAACTGTTCCTTTAATTCACCAATTGCTTCTTGAGTTTCTTCTTTTATATCTCCAAGCTGCTTGAGTTTCTCTACCGCTTCTTGCAGTTGCTGATCTTCTGAGAGAATTAACGTCTCTTTTGCCCCCTCATCAATTTGCAGCGTCTGATCTTTTGCAATTTTTGACGTTTCTTCAAGCTTCTCTATCACTCCTTCTTCCATTTCTCCTGCAGGAGTTGTTGTGCTTACTACTTCTGGCACAGTAGATGTTGCAAGAACCTCTTCTACTACAATTGATTCCTCAGTGGCGGTCTCTTCTCCCTCTTCAGATGCCGTTTTCTTTTCTTCTAAGCTTTTTTCTAGCTGTTCTAGTTCGAGTTTTGCTTCTTCATTTTCACCCAGTAAACTCTCTGTCTTCTTAGCGATAAGCTCCTTTGCTTCTTCAGGGTTTCCTTCTACTACCACCCCAATCGCTTCAATTTCAGCATCTTCTACTGTTTTTGACGCTTCTACAATTTCTTTTGTTGCTTCTTCATTTCCTTCTTCTGTTTTTTCTACTTCTTTGGCAGCATCTCTTAAATTTCCTGAAATAACGGCTGTTGTTTCTGTCATTTCTTTTGCAAGTGCTGCAGCCTTTGTCACATCTGTTTGCCGCATATCTGCTACATCTTCTGCAGCATCACTCAAATTCTTTTCTAAACTTTCTTTTACCTTTTGTACCTCTTTTGGTTGTTTTTTTGCAATTTGCTTAATTTCTGAAGCGCGATTCGATGCACTCTTTAATGAAATTTGTACTGCTGATTCTTTATTTCCTGTCACTTTTGCTACCGTAAGCTGTGTTTTTTCTGATGCCAGCTTTACTCCATAGAGTAAATCACCCGGAAGCGAGTTTGTTGAGGCACTTACCGAAGTGAGCCAACCACCTACTGCTAGTCCTATAACAAGTGCCACAACAGCAAGTGATCTCACAGGAGCGAGCATTGATTGTGGAAATAAATACGAAAAAGACACAGACCAAGATGGCTGTGCAGTATGTGCAGTTTTTTTGTTTTGTGAGATGTCAGACAAAAGTGCCGCACGAGTTTCTTTAACCCATGCTGCTTTTGGAGCGCCATACCGTGTATCACGCTTTAGTGCTTCAAATTGTGCCTTCATTTCATTACTCATATGTGCCTATTGGCCCATTAAATCTTGAAGTTTTTTTGTTGCTCTATGTAAGAGCACTCTGACATTTGTTGTTGTTTTCCCTAATACGTTCGCAATTTCCGCTGTAGAGAGCTCATCCAAGTATTTTAGATGAAGTACTTCTTGATACTCTTGCTTCAGCTGTTTCATATGCTGCAGTAGTCTATCCGTATCTTGCTGCGTGGAAATTTTTTCTGTTATTTCTTCTGGTGTAAAGGGATCAGCCTCTTCAATTGAGGTATATGTGGTCTTTGCACGTTCTCTATAAAGATCCACGACAAGTCGCCGGGCAATTGTATAGATGAGGCCGCTAACACTTTCTATGTTCTTTTTCTTTGTATCTGTAAGATATTTCCAAAGATTGAGAAACACTGTACTGGTCAAATCCTCAGCTTCTGTACTATTTCCAACTTTGAAATAGATGAAGCGATAGATCTGATCGATATAGCTATCATAGATTGTGGCAAAGGCATCTGCATCCTTTTTTACTGCAATTTTCTGAAGCAACCATCGCTCTTGCAGTTTTTTTGAGATATTACTCATATTGCCGTACAAAGTAGTAGTCGAAGTAATGATAAAATCGTTACACTTTTTCTTAAATTTCGCTCAGTAAACAGAAAAAACTATAGCATATAGAGGGGGGTATTGCAAGAGAAATAACACCAAATCACCCTCAAAACAGCCTTTTTTGCCCATTTTTACCCAAAAAACGCTACTTGTGTATAACTTTTCCCTCTTTTTTTGACCAAAATCGAAAAAAAAGGTACAATTTTGTATACACTACCCTATACAATAAAAAATATATGGAGCACCCACCTGTCACCAAGGAAATCATTCGCCTTTCTATCTCAGAGGCTGCCCGCCTTTTTGGCGTCTCTCAGCAGACCATTAGAAGAGCAATAAAGGCCCAAGAAATCACCTATATTGTGGTTGGTGGGCGCTATAAACTCAATTTTGAGAGCCTTGTGACCTGGTCACAGCAAAAAACAACGGTAAAAAACAAGATGAATAGCAAAGGAATTGGGCAATATGTGGATCAATGGAAAATTAGAAACACTCTCTATTCTCCAAGCAAAAAAACATTTAACCGAAAAAATCCTACTTCTGAGCAGTAATCTGGGTACTTTATATGCACTTTGTCTCTACCCATCTCAATAAAGACCATTTTTTCAAAAAACCACATCGATGGGTTATTGCGGTACTCGCATCCCCTATCCACGCAGCAGAACTCCATTATAAAAAACGATACCATTTAAAGTTTGCCCATGCGCGCAAGCTTTTTATTATGGATATGAGTATGCTGCTCAGCGTGCTGCTATTAAGCCTGGCTTCCCTCTTTTGGTATACCTATGACCCTACTATTACTGATTTAGTGTCACTTTCTCTTGCTACTGATAGCGAACGAGTGGTTAGCGGTGAAGAACTTACATATACCACAACCGTGACCAATTATGCCGATGTAACACTTACGGAAGCGACTATTGTACTACGCACACCACCTGGATTTATTATAGAAAAACGCACTCCAGAAAGTGCATATAACGCGCAAACAGATACATTTACTATTCCTAATCTTGCTCCCGGCGCAATGACAGAAATTTCTTTTCATGGAACCTTTTTTGCTGTACCCGAGGAGCCTACTCCACTAGAAGCAGTGCTCAGTTATATTCAAGAAGGTGGTGAAACAAGAGAGCGCATTGCCCGAACATCATTTGCATCGCTTAGAGGATCACTTCTTACGCTGAGTGGAACATTGCCGGAAAGAATTCCTGCAAAGGCCTCATTCCCCGTAACTTTAACTCTTGCCAATGATGGAGAAAAACCGCTTGCAGATATCCGTATTCCACTGACTTCTAACGGTGTAACGCTTTCGGCAAATGTGCAGCCCAATGTTACTATTTCTGAAACTCATCTTGAAATCGATTCGATTGCTGCTCATACCAATCTGAATCTTTCTGTGCAAGCAACTATAGAAGCCGCACGTCCACCATCACATGCAATTACTATAACTCCAGAAATTCTTGTTGCCGGCAGATATATTCAGCAGCTAGGCATCACGCATACATTTGCCATTGTTACTCCTGCGCTGTTTGCTGAAGCGTCTTGGAATGATGCTGGTGGCCCCCTTCTTCCTGGCCAAACTGTTTCGGCTAATGTACAAATCAGAAATAGCGGAGACACTGCGCTGATTAATGTTCGTGTGCAGCCTGTTACTCAAAAAAATATCGCCTCAACTCCTACCACGCTCAGCAGTGCGCAATATCCTACGCTCGCGCGCATTGAAGCGGGAGCATCTATTACCATTCCCGTATCTTTCACAGTAAACGCATTCCCTTCTGGAAGAGACCTCCTGTTTACTCCGTCTGTGCAAGTATTTGGAAACATGCCTGAATTGCCAGAAGTACACACCAGTTTCACAGCCACACTTATAGAACGACCTATAGGTACTCGCATGCGGATGAGTACGGATGTCCGCTATTTCACAGCTGAAGGCGATCAGCTTGGCCGAGGACCACTTCCACCACGCGTTGGAGAACAAACCAAGTACTGGGCCATTTTCACCCTTACAAATGGGACAAGCGCCGTACGCGATGTCCAATTCTCTGCGCAGCTCGCCCCACTTGCTAAGTGGACAGGAAGAACTGCTGTCAGTGTAGGAAATGACCTTTCATACGCTTCAACAAATCGATCTATTAGTTGGCAATACGGCTCTCTTGCCCCGGGAGCACAAGTACAACTCGGTATGGAAATTGGGTTTACTCCAACGGCTTCACACCTTGGATCTTCTCCAATTCTAATGACTGCTATTGGCGCTTCTGGTGTTGATACGTATATCAATGCGGGAGTAACCGCTCCGTATGGGGCCATTGATGCAAGTTTACGAAATGACCGTATTGCGAAAGAGATTGGTGTGTCTGTAAAATAATAATCAACAAAAAAGAACGGCTACAAACCGTTCTTTTTTATTACGCTACTACAGATTCTGCAATAGGCAGTTGCTCTACGCTAGACGTATAGACTTCCTCAATGCGTTCAATGACGCGATCCCAGCTGTAATCTCTGGCAATCAATGCGGCATTTTTTGTACCAATTGAGGTCTGCTCCTCTTCTGAAAGAGTTAAGAGCATGTTCATTTTTTCTGTAAGATCTTTTACCTGTCCTTGTCTGAACCAGAATGATGAATTTGGCATAACCATTCTATGCTCATCAATGTCAGAAAGCAGTACCGGAAGTCCATGACTCATCCCTTCGAGCACTACGATTGGCATACCCTCATTATCTGATGGGTGGACCTGCGCATATGCATGAGAAAGAAGTTCATGAATTTTGTCTCCGGTAATCATGCCGGTAAAGATAATATCATTGTCGTTAAACGTCATTGCGTGCAAGGTGTTTTCATACTCTTCTGTGTGATGACCACCACCCGCAATTACTAATTTCTTTCCAGCAACTGTTTCTGGCGCAATCTGTTTGAGCATTTGCCATGCACGGATAAGGTAATGTGCACCTTTATGTGGAATAAGTCGTGACACCATGAGTACATACTCTTTTGAGTCGAGTCTGTATTCTTTCAGGAGATCACATCCATCACCGTGAATTGGTGGAAATTCTACTGCATTTGGAATGTAGGTAAGATTTCCGCCGTATGATTTTGACGCGTATTGTTTAATAGTTGTAGAAACAGCAATTGTTTCATGTGCGAATGCACACGCTGCCCATTCACCAAAACGAAGAATGGTTCTTGCCATCCAGTTCCACTTTTTATGCATTCTATCGATTGAATGGAATGTGGTAACAACGCGAGTGTCTTTGGCAAACAATCTTGGAATCCAAGAAAGGAGTGCCGGACCAACACCATGATAATGAATCACATCAACGCCTTTTTCAATCGCATCAATAGTGCTCACAAATACATGAGAAATCGTATCAAGATGTTTTGTTTCAATTGAAGGCTTGTAGACTACTTGGGCGCCATCAACAACCGCCTCTTTTGAAGGGCTGTACCATGGGCGGGCATACACAATCACATCGTGATTACGCATAGCCAAACGACGAGACAGATCATGTACATGTCGCTCAACACCCCCACCTGCGGCAGGAATACCTTTTTGTCCAATCATTGCAATAGTCATACTTGCGTGTTCGCCTGTGCTAGAAGGCTAGATTAACAGATAATAATAGCAGAAATAATCGATTTTGTCAAGAGTGGATAGAAGTTCTTGGTATAACAAAAAATTGGCTTATTTAAGCCAATTTTTCACTCTTTTTTTATAATCCACTACTCATCCCCACAATATCTCCCTGCCCATCGAAGTCTACATCGGTGATTCTAACGTCTATACCCGGGTAATCAATGGCCTGATAGGCGGTAAATTGCTCCCCTATTTGGGTGCCAAAACCGTCAAAACTGCGAATATAGGGCTTTCCACCAGGTCCGGGGCTCACAACCACTTCTTCCCTACTATCCCCGTCTAAGGAGCCTGTAGCGACGTTCACGCCACCTTTAAAAGCGGCTTCATACACCATCCATTCATGCTGCAATACAAGGTTATGAGAGTACACTGATACCTTTGGCGATCTGCCTTTTCCAGCTCCAATAATAATCTCTCCAAACGGATCATAATCTACATTTCCCATTGCCACGCTATACCCACCGGTATAGTCTTTTCCAAACGGATACCACTCCTCTACAATCTTTAACCCATCTAATGTGTATACTTTTATAGGATGTGCCCCGTCACCAAATCCTGGCGCAACAACGAGTTCTAATCGTCTGCCGGCATTGATGTTTCCAATAGCCACCCGCAAGGTTCCTTGGTACTGTGCAGTGTACGGCCACAGGGTAAAAAATGGTTGCCCATTGTGTTTCCAGCCGCGCATTTTATTTCCTTTGACTTCAATCAGGTCGTCTCTTCCATCTCCGTCTAAATCCATACGCGCAATTTGCTGCCCACCTTTATACGCATCTTCAAATGCAAAATAGCCGTTTCTTACGCGTTCACCATCGGGTCTAAAAAATCTGACAAACGATCCGTTGGTAAAAATAGTCCCGCGCAGATTTTCGAATGTTTTTAACAGGAGTTGTCCGTCATGCGCGTCAACATCGAGTGTGCTAATAATGCGTCCATTATTTACCGAACTATCTTGATCACCGCGGAGCGCTTCGTATTCGCCGCCAAGTGAAATTCGTTTTGCTGCGCCAGTACTATTTACCACCGCAATCCCATTTTCAAATTCGCGGGTCCACACATCGCCCTTATATGATGTGTTTCCATTACTCCCTTTTGCTTCTGCAATTGGTGCGCCTAAATCTGAATCGTATTCGTCATACCACCACAACTGCCCGTGATCTTGATCACCAAAGGTAAACGAATAATAGCCGTCTTCCATAAGCGCGCTACTGAGCGTAAAACGCATGTGTTTGTAATTGGTATTGTTTCCGGTGTTCCCCGTATTTGCATTAATAACATTCACATCTGGTTGAATCGACTCTTCATCATTATATGCATAGGTATTCATGGTTGGCTCCCAAGCCGGCTGCACAAAATTTTCTATCATCTGCCCATTTACATCTTTTGTAAACTCACGGGACGTTCCATTTACCACCACAATTGTATCTGCGGGTGCTTTTTCTCTGGTCTTTTTATACAGTGTCTTGAGCCCTTCTCTCCACGCAGTATTTGGGCTTGTATCGATGCGTCCATCTTTATTTAAGTCGATATCATTACCGGTTGCCCACGTTACATCTGCCCATGCGTTATCAAAAAACACACCATCCCAATGCCCACTTGATAATAGTTCATCTACGACAAAATCGCTGAGCATGTCATGATACGACTCGCCAGAAACTGTAGGCCCAACAGAAGACACGTTCAATAATGTAGTTCCTGGCCACCAGCCAAGCTTGTTTCCGCGGCTATCTGTTACATACCACTGTGACTCAATTTTTTCAGCTAATGTTTTCCGCAGCTTAGAACTCGAATGTGCTGCATCGTTACTAATTTCTTGCGCAGTAATATATGCCAGCATAATGACATCAGGATTTGCCTGCCGAATTTTTCTGAGCTGCGCGGCGCTAGTATGCTGCGTTTCCATATCTAAAATCAGCAAATCCCATTTTGCTAATTCCGTTGCAGCAGTGTTACTAATGTCCCAATCCAAATAATAATTCGCTTTACGCGGAAAGGGATGCTCTGTGATTGCTTGCGTTTGCGCAGGAATACTGCACAAAAGTAACGCAATCATAATTGTGAGAAATTGTTTCTTCATAATTGCTGGACACTCCCCCGCTTAACTGAGCTGCTCGTATATGGCTTCTATCTTTGCGACATGCGCCTCTGCCGAAAAATGTTCTTTTGCATACACTCTTCCAGCGGCTGCAATTCTTTTCATGCGTCTTTTCTTATTATGGACATCTGAAATTGCTGCAGCGAGTGCTGCGCTATCTTTCTCTGGTACAACAATACCAGTTTCCCCATTTTTTACAAGATTTACAGCCGCCGGCTGCGATGCAATGACCAATCGCCCGGTTCCCATGGCTTCCATCATAACAAGACTCATGCCTTCCCAAAGTGACGGTTGCACTACCACATCGATTGTTTTATATGCGTTTGCCAGCTGATCTGAAACACCATGCCACGTAATTTTTTTTGCAATGCCAAGCGATTCTGCTTCTTTTTGAAGTGGCTCGGCTAAAGAACCATCACCATACACATCCAGTGTCCAGTTCACTTCTTTTGGTAGTGTTCCTAGCGCTTTCAGTAAATACGTATGCCCCTTTTGCTCTTCTAATCTTCCGATTGTTGCGAGCCTTACGGTGCTTTCTGAAAGAACCGATTTGTCAGAAAGTTTGAGCCATGGCGCTAAATCCACTCCGTTTGGAATCGTTTGTACTGTGCCTGCATCAAATCCGTAATCGGCATACAAAAATGAAGTGACTTCTTTTGCCACGCCAATAATGTTATTTACCTGTGTAAAAATCACACCCCATATTTTTCTTCTAAGCCATGACTCTTGCTTACGCACATTATGCACTGTAGACACCCACTTTACGTGCGGCATCTTCTTTTTTAATGTTAACGCCAACAAATCTCCGCCAAATAAATGCGAGTGAATAATATCTGGCTCAAACTCTTCCGCAATTTCTAACAGTTTATGATATGCCTTACGCCTTCCCCCAAGCGAATGTCTGTCTACCACATGCGCATCAATATTTGCCTGTTGAAACTGTGCAAACAATTCCCCACCACCGTTTGTACTGGCTACGCGTACCTTATACTTCTTTTTATCTAGTTTCTTTGCATACAAAAGTACTAGCCGCTCTGCGCCGCCTGTGGTATATCTTGGCATGATGTGAAGAATCTTTTTTTTACGCATACAGCATTACGAATCAGGTTCGTATCGTTTATACGCTTTTGCATGCATTCCCAAAGCAAAGGCTACCGCTAATGGTGCCCATACTTTAGAACTGTACATGTGCGTGTTAAATAGTTGGAAGGTCATTGGTGCCACTATCAGCATTACCGCAAGTAGTAACTTGTCATGATGCGCATGTTTTTTTGCTTTTGCGTATCTAAGAACTATTGGCGCAAGAATAGCAACAATGAGCAATCCAAATGTTAACAAGCCAAACAGTCCTTGCTCTGCTAATAATTTTTGCATGACCCCATGTGCATCTTGCTGCCCACCAATTTCCATCTGGAACACCAGCATTTCTGACGCGCGTGTTGGGAACATTCCTGCGCCTTGCCCCAGCATTGGGTGTACAAAAAATAATATGAGTGACATTTCTGTAAGCATCCACCGAGCAGCTGTCGATGTGTACACATCTGTTGTGGTAAGCATGAACGCAACAAACGTAAGCACCAGCATGAACGCTGCAACAATAATCCACAGGTGTTCTTTAATAAAGTGCCACAAATGAAACTTTCTTTGCATGGCCAAAAAGAGCGACCCTAAAATAATAAACGTAATCCAACCAGCTCGTGAAAAAGTAAATAACCCAATCAGTGAAATAAAGATAATTCCTGCCATGAGCCACTGCTTTGTTTTTTTCTTTATTTCTGTATGCCACAAATAAAACCACACCGGAATGGTTGTGGTAATTGCTTCTGCTAAAAAGACATGCTGATCGCCAAAAGGCATCCAACCAAAGAGTGAAATTGGCACCGCACGCGGTAATACGCCACCTGTCCACTGCAGCGTAATCAGTCCAAGGAACCCTTGCACCGCAGCGAGTAATCCTACTGCAGCAAGAATCTTTAATGACACTTCTAGCACTCGTGATTTTTTCATGGCGTTTACTCCAACAATGAAATATCCTAAATAAAAGAGGAGTAAAAATCGAGCTATAAAATGAACTGCTGTTGGTACCTCTGTAATCGATTCGATGTTTACTAAAGAGAGTACCGCTGAGAGCATAAAGAGCGCGTACCACCCAAGCATCGGGAGCATGATAGGTTTGTCTTTGCCTGCCAAATACCTCCGTAAACCGTATCCAAGAAGTGCAATAAAAGAAAACACGGCCCAAAAATCTACCACGGGCGCTTCTATAGAAAGCAGCTGCGGATAGCCAGAAAATAGATACCAAAAATTCTCTAATCGAATAACCCAATGCGGTGTAAGAGAAAGTGCTAAGAGCCCGTACCACGCGTATTCAATATGATGCGAGAAGATAACAAGCACGACAGCCAAGAGTGCGGCAACAACAATAATTGGCCCGAGCCACGCAATGAGTAACCCTGCAAAAAGCATGGCTGCCAAATACGCACACACTTTTGCGAGCGTTGAAATGTTTGAACTGCGTTTTCTAAACATAGATGCGCACAGTATAGCATTTTTGCGCAAACAAAAAAACACCATTTCTGATATTTTTTTGTCTGTGCTTTTGCACCTTGTCATGCTCACCATGGAGAGAGTCTATGGTGGTCATAATTAGATGGACCTGCCGCGCGAACGCGACAGGTCTGTGATGCCACCCGCCGGGGACTCATGCACATGCCGAAGCTTGTGCGAGTCACCCGGGTGGGTGGCGAAGTTACTCTTTCGAGTGAGAAGGTAGATTACTGACTCAGCGTCAGCTTCTACCATGTGTAGCCCGTGGATCCCTCAACCTAGTGCGATAGGTGCTGAGGAGGGTGGGCCGCGCGAATGCGCTAGAGGATCTCGCAGACGTCGCCGACGCCGTTGGCGTCCGCGTCGGTCTGGGCGGGGTTGGCCACGTTCGGGCAGTTATCCTGACCATCCGCGATGCCATCGCCGTCCGTATCCACGGGGGGCTGGCAGATCAGGAGATCCCGACCCGTACCATCCGCGTTGGCCACGATCTGCGCGTCGTCCCGAGGGACGCCATCGCAGAGGAAGCCGTCGACCGTGAAGCCGACGAACGGGTTACAGGCCTCCCCGCGCGCCACGTCTCCGTTGCAGCGCGGGAGCCAGTTGCCGTTGGCCTCCCGG
>JABIFP010000026.1 GCA_018650645.1 Candidatus Magasanikiibacteriota bacterium
AGCAAGTGTATTATAGAAAATTAACCTAGCTTGAAAATGCTCACCCCACCGGAAGGCAGGAGATGCGCGAAAGAGGATCAAAATATATCGCCCCAGAGGTTCCACACTTGAAACATCGCAGATTTTATGCTAGCATGAGCATTCGCCTACAAGGACGTAAGCGAACTGGCGCAAGAGCGCTGGAGCACCGACAGGAGTCAGTATGAAGTGCAAGTGTGGCGGTGATATGACCCTGGTACGGACGATGCTCCTCACTGGTGGGGTCAGCTACAAGGTGTATCAGTGCGTGAGCTGCCCCAAGCAGAAGATCACGCCCTAGATGACCACTTTGGAGTGAAGGCCCTGACGGCCGGAACGCTTTGCGTTCCGGCCTATTTTTTTGCCCGAAGAGCGCGGTCAGTCCCAACTTCAACAAGCACTTTTGATAACTTCAATTTATAATACGGAATTTCTCCTTCAAAATAATCGAATAATGATTTTAATGATTTTGGTGGTTTAGGAGAAAACAATACGTCTCTAATTTTTTCAAAATCGCTTCCAACAAAAGAAAGTAAATCAATATCTTTTCCGTCGGCATACAATTTTGCTAAGTGTCCGTAAATAGTATCAATATTTTTTTGGCGTTTTTGTGCAATGTCTTCTGGCGACTCGCCTTGTGAAAACAGTTCATAGGTCATTTCGTAGGTATCTGTAAATACTGTATTTCCTTCTGACCCCTTTTCTAAAAAATCTCTAATGGCCTGCAAAAAAGTTGCCCCATATGTAGCACGTTTTTTTTCTCCAACACCTGTAATGGCTAAAAATTCTGTAGGGTTTTCTGGTTTTTCTGCTGCCATTTCCGCAAGTGTTGCATCAGAAAATACTAAGTATGGTGGAATACCTGCATCTTTTGCCAAATCATACCGAAGCATGCGCAGCCGTTCAAACAATTCTCCTCTGTCTGCTTTCTTTTCTTTTTTAGACGCAGCGTGACGTTCTTGCTGTACTTTTTCTACAGTAATTGGATCAACTAATTGAATAGTGCCATTACCGGTAAGAATTTCTTTACCGGCTTCTGTAATTGTGAGCGCATGACCACGGTGGTACGCAATATCGATAAGTCCCTGGTGCAAAAGTTGCAACATCAGCTGTTCCCATTGCTCAGAAGAATATTCTTTTCCAATACCAAACGTTGAAAGGGAATCATAGCCACGTTTTAACACATCCTGATTTTTTGATCCGCGTAATATATCGATTAACATGCCGAGTGCAGCCGTTTGACCCGTCCGCGCAATAGCAGAAAGTGCTTTTTGCGCAACAACTGTTCCGTCAAACATCTCTGGTGGGTTGTGACACACATCACAATTGTTACAGTTGTCTAACTTTGCTTCATTAAAATAATTAAGCAAGATTTTTCTTCTGCAAATAACAGAATCTGCATACTGCTGCATTCTATCTAGCTTGGCATGTTGCACGTGTTGCTTGGTTCCATCATTTATAAATCTGCGCAATTTTACTACATCAGAAAAACTATAAAACAGAAGTGTGTCTGCGGGTAATCCATCTCTACCCGCACGACCAATTTCTTGGTAGTAGCCTTCCATGTTTTTTGGCAGGTTGTAATGGATAACAAAACGCACATTGCTTTTATCAATTCCCATACCAAACGCAATGGTTGCGCACATCACATCAATTTTTCCAAAAATAAATGCGTCTTGGCGTTTGTTTCTTTGGTCTGGTGTCATACCGGCGTGGTAGTGCTCGGCTTGAATACCAATGCCGCGCAATTTTTTGGCAACATCTTCGGTCGATTTTTTACTGAGGCAATAAATAATGCCGTGCTCGTTTTTGCGTGCTTTTACAAACTCAGAAATATGAGAAAAACGGTTTCTTCCTGGTTTTACTGTGAGAGATAAGTTGGGTCTGTCAAAAGAAGAAGAAAACACACTGGGGTTATCTAATTCTAACTGGCTCACAATATCTTCACGCGTGAGTTTGTCTGCTGTTGCGGTGAGTGCGCAAAAGGGAACGTGTGGAAAGCGCGCTTTTAAGTGACCAAGGCGAGTATATTCCGGTCTAAAATCATGACCCCAACTACTAATACAATGCGCCTCATCAATCGCAATGAGATTGATGTGAATGTTTTCTAATAAATATTGAAATTCAATGGACGTAACTTTTTCCGGAGAGACATATAGTAAATCGAGCTCTCCCTGCTGTGCCCGCTGTTTAATTTCTTGTTGCGCTTCTATTGTAAGTGAGCTGTTCAAAAATTCTGCATGCACGCCTTGCTCTTTAAGACCAACCACCTGATCACGCATTAAAGAAATAAGTGGAGAAATAATAATCGCGGTTCCGGGCATGGCAATGGCAGGCAGCTGGTAACACAAAGATTTTCCACCACCGGTTGGCATGAGTACTAAACAATCATTTCCGCTTACCAGCGTATTGATAATCTCTTCTTGCATTGGCCGGAATGAGTCGAATCCGAAGGTTTGCTTGAGTGTTTTTTTGAGCGAGGTATGCATAGTAGAGGCATTGTAGCAGACGGGCACAGAAGGAGCAAAAGAATCGATTGCTTTTGGGCTATATTGACAAAAGGAGTATAATATGGTAGGTTTTTCCCGGACTAAGGGAGGTTCAAATGACTCTGACAACTGCGCGACTTCGTCTTGCGGCTGTTCTGGTAGCGCTGGCGTTCTTGGGGATTGGTCTTTTGGGCCATGTGCTTCACGAGGGGAGCTACTCAGCAAACGAGGTGGTCGCAACGCTGTGGCGGCCTGATGCCCCGGCCCATTTCAAGGTGCTGATGCTCTGCATCGCCGCACTCATCGTGCTGGTTTGCTGCCAGTTCTCGTGGAAATGGGTGACGCCGGAGCGGCTGCACGGAGATCCGTCCGATGATTCGGACGACGTGTTCGCGTGGGCCATCGTGACGCCGGAGGCGCCGCGAGATGACCAGAACCAGTAGCTGGCTCTGCGCACTCGTGCATGCACTGCTCGCACTGCTGATCGGCACACTGCTGCTCATCGCGCTGTCGTACCTCATTGAGGTGCAGCCAAGCGACGGGCTCAGTCCGCCGGCACTCATCGTGGAGTTCATTCTGACCGGTTCAATCTGGTCACGAATTGGGCTCACCGTGGTAGCGCTCACGTGCTTCGCCATCAGCTTTTTCTGGCCGGCGCAGCACATCATGAATCGTTTCTTTCTTGGCACAGCCAAGAGTGGGAGCGAATCATCCTGACAACCCAGTGCCGCAGAGCGGCCGGGCAACCAGAATTAAAAAACACCTGCGATTGCCTTGCATACTTATATATATGAGTATGCAAGGGAGGATGCAGGTGTTTTTTATTATTCCGGTTTTTTTGCGACAACAAAATAAATCGATGGGAGAATTGTCCCTGAAAGTTCTTCGATTTTTTTTGCTCCTTGACTATATTCTCTGGAAGGTATTTTACCAAAAAGAAGAAAGAAGTTCATAAGAAGATATATACATCCTTTTACGATCTTATCAAATGGATATGTACACTGAAATATACATCTTTGTAAAATAACAGCGATTGTCTCAAAAGTATTCGTTACGGGTGCAATTTTGACATCTTCCCAGTCTCCAAACATATGGCGAATACCATAAGAAGAAAATCTAAAATAATCACCAGGAATAGCATGTAGTGGAAAGGCAAAAGGAAGAATAAGGATTATTTTACCTCCTGGTTTTGTGACACGCTTCATTTCCTCTAAGGCCTTTTGAAAATCAGCAATATGTTCCAGTACAGCGGTAGAAATAATGACACCATAGGTGTTATCAGGAATAGGCATGTCACATGCTGATGCTACAATATCGGGATTCTTTTTTTCAGATATGTCCAAGGTTGTTTGATTTGGAAACAATTCATCATAATGCGTTCTGCCGGAACCAACATTGAGTGTGTTTTCCGTCGAAGCTTCTTTTTTTAAAAAAGGATATAGTTTTTCTCTCGTTATTTTTTTCATAACCGCGTAATCCAAATCATCACAATTTGATACTCAGGAATTTGGAGCATCTTAATGCTGCCATCTTCATTTTGATATCGTTTTCTTTCAATCGATTCTGGAAATCTGAGGTTTACTTTTGGTACGGCAACCCAAAGCGCTTCATCTACTTCAGCCTCTGATACTTCACGGTAGGGTGCGTGCCATTTTTCAAGCGAGTCGCGATCTACCACAAGGGCAATTGCGGCAACCTCCTCGGTCATAATAAATTCTGTTTCCCAAATGGTTTCATCCATAGGCAAGAAAGCCGCAACAGCAGCAACTTTTTCTTCTGGAGTAGCTATTGCACGTGAGTTTGTTCCTTCTGGTGGAATCTGCTCCATGCTAATTTCTAATGGTGGAGCGAGTGGTTCAGCAGTGATTTCTGAATCAGCCGGCGTGCTTGGATTTACAGCTTGCATGATTCCCCATAATGCGAGGGCAACAAGCAGTGTAGCGACAGTAATCGCCTTCCAGTGGTTTCTTGGTTCTATATACATATAATAGGTTGACAAGAGTATGCCAAAATGGTATCACACATGCGCATCCGCACACAACCTACCCACATGGTGTGGCTGGTTATGTGCTGGAAGAATGGAGGAAATGGACGAGGTGATTTACCCGGGGCTTGTAGCACTCCAGGCGCAGAAGAGCCGGATGGACCTGTTCAGCTACTACGTGATGTTGATGGGCTGGCATGCGAGCAGCATGAAGTCTGCCACGCAGGCGTGGCGTGATCAGGTGCTGGCCGAGGCGTGGGAGGCGCTGAAGGTGTTCCTGACCTCGGGTGATGTGCTTTTCATCTACCCGTGGGGTTTTCTGAAGGGAGGCTATCACCCGGCGCTGATCGTGGAGGAGCGAGTGATGAAGGACGGCGTGGAGGAGGTACGCTTTGTCCAGGTGGACATGACGGGCTTTGTCTGCGGGGGAGGGCTTTTTTTCCACCAGAGGAGCGAGGGAAAGGCTAACGCCAGGTTCATGCTGGACCTTTTCACTCTGCCGCCCGATGTTGTTCGTCAGCCCAGGCTGTACGAAAGGGTGGCGAAGCATACACTGCTCACTGGTGCAGTTAACTGGGGAAATCTACTGGAGGCATTGTACCAGGGGGCATGTGACGAGATGAGTCGCCACATCAGTCGGTTGGTCCTTTGGCAGGCTCCGGAGCGGTTCCTCGGTGACACGGCGGGTAACTGGGGCGAGTCTGGTGTCGAGGGTCGGAGGGATGTTCTGAATGAGATGTTGCTCCGGTGGACGAGTATCGGCGGAAATCTCGACGACTTTCTCCGCGAGTTGTGGTTCCTCCTGTCCATGCAAGGTCGCGACCAGTACCAGCAGATGTCGTGGGAGCTGCATCACGCGCTGGTTACGTTCATGGCCCAGCAGGATCCGGAGGACGAGTTTGGGTGGATGAGCCCCGCACGTGACTACCTGCCGGAGATGATCTGCCGTTGGACTCCGGAGACGGATCAGTGGCTGACAGTGCTGCTGGACCTCTACGAGAGGCTCAACATCATCCCGGTCGCCTTGGATGCAGAGGCGCCTTACCACCAAATCAATGATGCGCTTCTGAGGCTCTTGCACCAAGCGCGTGACGCAGCTGATTTGGAACAGGCCGTGCGTTTCTCCCATCGGATTGCGATCGGTGGGGAATCTGACGCAGATGAACTCCAGGAGCTCATGAGCAGCGCTGGGCTGCAGTGGTTCAATTGCGCGCTTCATGACGCCGATTGGCCACAGGCCCACCGCCTGGTGAGCGATCACCCCGAGCTTGAGGAAGAGTTCCAGCGACTCTACGAGCGTGTCATGCCTGACCGGAAGCAGCCCTGGAGCAACTTCAAGGTCCTCCTGGATCTCAGCCAACATTCCGGGGTTGTTCGCATCGACCCTTCGCCCAGCGCGTAGCTCACCGCGTTTGGGCCCCGCCGTCACACCACCTGCGTTTTTACATGCGGGTATCGGGTGTGGCGGCTTTTTTATTTCCATAAAAAAACAGCTGACGATGTTGACAAATATCACAAAAAATGGTATCACCTGTTGGCATCCGCACACAACCTACCCACATGGTGTGGCTGGTTATGTGCTGGAAGAATGGAGGAAATGGGAACGACGCTTGGATTTCAGGAAGTGAAGGATCTCGCCGTGAGCTTGGATAGCCTGGAGGCGCGCTATAGGCTCCTCGATGGGTGGGAAAACCTCAATGCTGACCTCTTGAATGATGAGGAGCGCAGGGAGTTTTTACTGCTGACCTGGGAGGCGTTCTACGAGTGGGTGGAATCATCCGAGGTGCTGTTCGTCTGCCCGAGCTACCCGTGGCGAGCTAGGGGGATCTACTTGATGGTGCTGGTGCAGCTTCAGGATGGCACGCTTCGGCAAGTGGACCTGGGGAACCTGTTTGGCTCATGGGGGATTTTTTCTCCGACTCAGGACGACTCCGCGGCTGCGCTGACTTGGATGGTGAAGCAGTTCACGGAGTGGGCATCTCGCTTGCATGAGCCGCAATACCGCGTGGGCCCGTACCAGAATCAATTGGTGGAGGGCCTTTGGCAGTGGGCAAACGATGTGGAGGACGGGAGTGAGTCACATCAACTCTTCTCTCGCCTCAAGATTTTGATCACCGTCTGGAATGATCCGCACCGCTACCGCAGGGAACTGCTGCAGCCTGAGGAGGGTCAACTTATCGCGGACTGTTTCGAGCAGTGGTCCAAATTCGGTGGGGAGCGCAGTGAACTGGAGGCTGCATTGGCAATGCTGCTCCCTGATCTGACGAAGGTGGTACAGAGCATTCCGGCGTCTTCGCTTGCGGAGCAGCTCTTGTGGCTTCGCTTCTTTGCCCGGAAGGATCCTGACAACAGCTGCCAGTGGAGGGAGGCGGCACGCAGGAACCTGCCGGCATTGCTACTTGCGTGGCAGTCGGAATACCCAGATCACAGTTCAAGCGAGCCGCATCCAAGGCCGCGGTCAGCACAAGATCTGGAGCACGATGCGTTCTGGGAGGCTCTCTGTGACATGCAGATCTTTCCGCATGAAGGCGTGCTGAAGAAAGATGCAGTTGCGGCTGAGGTGATGGCGAAGACGGCGCGCTACATCACGAACCGTGATGTGCTGGGCCACTTCTACGCGCTGCTGGCTCGTCTGGATCCGCAGCAGCAGGACCAGCGCCTGCATCTGCAAACCAACGTCTGCCTTCTCTTTGCTACGGCGCTCAGCAAAAGGGAATACCCTCGGGCGGCTGTGATCGCTGCGCAGTGGCAGAGCGACTTCGGCGAGCGGTTTGTTGATTTCTTGGGGGATACCTCCTTCGAGTCGCTTCCGCAGTTCATGGCCGCCGCCAAGGTCATGCGTGCAAGTAACTGCCAGTCCGTCAGTATTCGGAACAGGTAGTCCTCCCATCGCCCAGCGAATAGCGCCATTCGTCTGGGCACCGCCGCCTTTCACCTGTACGTTCGCGTGCAGGTGAAAGGCGGCTTTTTAATTTACAAAAAACCACCAGAACTACTGGTGGTCTTAAAAGAATTATATTTTAACGCTATATTTTTTCAAACCCAAGGGAAGCTGAATTTACACAGTGGCGCACATTTTTTTCGGTGAGCCCTTCGCCTGTAAAAACGTGTCCCAAGTGACCACCGCAAGCTGTGCACGTAATTTCCGTTCGTACTCCATCTGCATCGACTGTTTTTTTCACGGCTCCAGGAATTTCATCATCAAAACTCGGCCAGCCACAACCAGAATCGAATTTGCTATTGCTATTATACAAAGGTGTTTTGCATTGTTTGCAAATATATATACCGGATTCTTTATGATTCACAAACTTGCCAGAAAATGGGGCCTCTGTTCCTTTTTCAATAATAATGTGTTGTTCTTCCTCAGTAAGATTTTGTAATTCCATACTATATAGTTTGCATAGCAAGCGCTCCGCTGGTGGCAGATTCTTTCACAAATTCTTCTGGTCGCAAAATTTCGTCAGTTTCAATCAGGCGAATATGTTTTCCATTAGAAAGAAGCAGGTTCATCCCTTCTCCATCAATTTTTTTATCTGCAACATCACGTGACCCAATAATAACCCATTTAATTTGTTCAATGTCTGCGATTATTTCTGCGCAAGACGTGTGGTCTTTATCATTTCTGTAGCAGCACGGTTCCATTGTGGAGTAAATAGTGAGCTGTCGTTTTTTCCAGTCAGGACAATTCGTTTTTAGCATGGCGATTGCATCTTGCTCTGCGTGCAAATTACCTCGGCGGTATCCCCAAGACAAAATTTCAAATGTATTGGCGTCTACAATGATGCTGCCAACTTGATAGCCGCGTTTTGATACCGAAGAAAACGTTGAGCACTGCTCAGTAATCTTATAAAATTTTTCGTCTAATGATTCCCAAAATGTTTTGCGCAAATCCCAGCTTGAATTTGCTTGTACGTCTCCTTGTTCATCAATCGTTGCGCTAATCAAATACTTGTACGCATACCCGGCGAGTGTTTTTTCTTTTGTTCTGTAGTTGTTTTTATCGTTTACACAATAGGTTCCAAGCACGGTTACATCATGCATTCCTTCCATTGCTTTGACCATGGCTTTAATAGTTCCTCCGGTCGATACCATGCAGTCGATAAGCGCTACTTTTTTTCCTTCAATACATTTTGGAAGATACATTTGTCGTTTATGGTATCCGGCTTGCTGTGTAAATTCTACACACGGCACATTGTAATGAAAATGTTTTGCAATAACGAGTGGCAATCCCAATTCCGCAGCAACAAATGTTGCAATGCCAATGCCGTCTGCTTCAATACTAACAATCACTTCAGCTTCTTTTGGCACCATGCGAGCCAAAAATTTCCCAAGCAGCTGATAGAGTGCGGTGTCTACCAGTGTCATCCCTTTAAACGGGTAAATGAAGTACTGATAATTTTCTACCAATCCGTCTTCTCTGTTTACTGTGTAAATGTCTGCATCTCTAAACGCTTGTACGGCGTCTTCTAACATGCTGTGTTCTGCTTTTATTTGCGTACCGATCTGATCGATTTGCTCCTCCAAGCTGTGCAGTGGGGAATAGTAATTCATAGGCATAAATAAAACCACTCGCAAGTGGTTTTAGGTTAGATAATTTTGGAAAAGTAATCTCATACCGTAGATTACTATATCATTATTTTTTGGTTGATACAATTTTCTTGGGGATAGTCATAAAGAGGATGGCAACGACTGCCCAAAAGACAATTGCCCAATCATTTTTAATATATGGCGAGTCTACCAGCCCCATTACCATGATGGCAACAAAGGCTTCAAATGCACGGCGATATGATTCATGGTACCCAATGGTTTTGACAAGTTTGTAGGCATGTTGCAGCGCAGAAAGGGCGATAAGTACAAATCCAATGAGACCAAGTAATCCAATATGTGTCCACATGGTAAGGACAAGATTATGCGGGTGGTGGAAAATTTCAATGCCCTCGCCGTTTACGGTGGTGTGATATGGCGCAATGCGCTCGTCATAACTTGCTAAGCCTGCTCCAAGAAGTGGTCTGTCTTTGATAAGTTCAATCGATTCACTCCACATTGCTCTCCGAATTTGTCCGGATCGGTCTTGTGCTAACAGTTCTTGTCTAAATTCATGTGTAGGTGGCAGCAGTAATACAAAAAGAATTCCTACAATAATAAATCCAATTGATTTTTTTCTGAACTTTTTTTGCATGATGAGGCTGGTCATCATGATAGCGGCTATACCAACGAGCGCGCCGGTAGATCTGGCGGTAAGAATCGCGAAAATAAAAAGAACAAGAAGCAGAGATTGTAATAAAAATAGTGGTGCATGCTGCAACCCCTGTTCTTGCATGCGCTTCATGCGCATAGCTAACACGCTAAAGATAAAGGCAAAGGTGCTTCCCAAAAAAATCCCAACACCATTTGGAAATCCATACCACGCGGTGGTTCTAAAGGTGTATTCATTTACAAAAAATCCAGCGGGGATGAGTTCTGGATGCATGTATTGGTAGAGTGCGTATACGGCAGTTGCTGCAGCACAGGCTAAAAGCGGGACAATAATATGTTTGTATGGATTGATAATTTTTTTTCTTCCTAAATCGAGCAAGATAATTGCAAAGAATACCGGTTCAATAAAAAAAGCTTTCCATGCACCTGCTGCTGCGCGTATATCTACTGCGGTGAAGATGGAAATAGTTGCTCCTGCAAGGAATAGTGCCGTTCCCCAAAATAAGAGCGGGGAATTAGTACGTAAATTACGCAGAAGTGGCAATGGCGATGTTCTTGTGTGCGCGTAATGCCACGCAGATGCGGCAACAAAAACAAGTACAAGTATTTCTAATACCGTGGTTGGAATTCCGCCAACTGAAAATCGAACAAGGTAGGTTGGCAGTAGGAGAAAGAGGGAAAAACAGAGTACTCGAACCAGCTTGTTCATAAACAATGGATATATTATTGTAGGTATAGTAAGGTACAAACAAGTAAAAATCAATAATATGTATAAAAATCCAGAAATAGCTGCTCGTTTTGCAGAAAGAGAAAAAAATGAAAAGTATGCAATCGTTGCGCGTATATGTGATGTTTTTATGGCAGATGCATTAGGGCAAATAGAAGGAGCGCTTCGCGTTGCGGACTTAGGAGCCGGTGCACATCCATCTCATTTTGATGATACCTTTAGTGCATTGTTGAAGCGCCCAGGAAGTGAATATGTTTGGGTAGATGCGGCAGCGCCTATGATTGATTTGGCAAAAAAAGAGTTAGTATCGGTTACAGACAATCGGGCATCACTCATAACCTTTACGCAGCAAGAGATGGTTTCATTTTTACGTGATCAGTCTGCCGAGTCGCTTGATGCAATCCTCATGAAATATACGTTTGAATCTGAAGAAGACATGCCGGCTTTGCTTCATGCAATTGCGCACGCGCTCAAAAGTGGTGGGTCAGCGATTATTACAAGAGCAATGTTAGAACCTATGCTGCGAAGTGTTTCTACCAACGCACGGTATGTATACAAAGGAAAAGAATTTCCAATCGATGAGACAAGGACGCTTGAAGATGGAGAACCGTATGGTATACGATTTTTTATCGAGTCAAATAATCCGCATGCAGGTCATATTGAGGGTGCAGAAGTGACATCATATTTCCGCGCGCTTGAAACAATAAAAAAACAAGCACAGGAAGTAGGCTTGCAGGTTCAGGCAGGGGATTGGAAAGACTTCATTATAAAAGAAAAGCAGCAAGGAATTGAAATGGATCAGGCAATGCTGATTCTTACAAAGTAATTACACTTTTTTAGAAACGATTTCCCTAATCGTTTCTTTTGATATGGTTTTTGTTGCAATAATTGCGCCGGCAAACACAAGTGCAGCAAGAGGAGCCACAATAAATATCGATGTAGAGTCAAGGAGCACAATAGGAATCGCCATAATAAGTGTGCTGAGAAGTGTTTTTGCAAATGTGGTCATCTTAATATGTTTCTTTGTGGTTCTGTATACCAAAATGTACAGCAAAATTCCTGCGTACAGTTCAGAAAACACAGTCATCCAGGCAGCTCCGGTAATTCCATGAGAAGGAATGAAAATGAGGTAACCGGTAAGCGTAATAATCGCATTTGAAAAGTAAATAGAGAGTGCTGCTTTTTGTTTTCCGATTGCTACAACGGTGTGGCCAAACACGGCACCAATATATACACCAAAAACAGCAATAGCAAGAATTGCGAGTGGTACAGATGCTACTGCAAGTTCTTCTCCAAAAAGTGGAGTGATTTTGTGCGCGGTAAGCAAAGTCCCAACAGTAATAGGAAGGCCAATAACGGCCATAATATCAAACGACTGCTGTACTCGTGTATGGAAGTCTGCTGTTTTTTTGCGGCTCCATGCGTAGGCAATCAGCGGCAGCATAATTCCCATAATCATCATGGCAAGCTGCGCTAAAATATCGATTACTCTGTATGCTGCGGTGTAAATTCCTACTTCTGTTTGTGTTCTTGTGAGTGACAATATGAGAACATCTCCTTTTAAATAGACCACGTTGAAAATAATAGCAATGGCGATTGGCCACGCCTTAGTCATAATCGATTTCCAAATAGGGAAGTCAAATGCAAGGCCAAGCATGCCATCTTTTTTTGCGCGCCGTAGCATGACAAGCGTATAGGCAAAGGAAGAAATAACTACCGCTGCCATCATTGGTAAAAATCCTGCATCATGACGAATTACCATGAGGAGTGCAGCAATAAGGACTACGCGCCCGATGACTTCTGCAATTGCTTGTACGTACATTTTTAGTGTTTGCTGCAGATATCCAACAAATACTTGGTTCAGTCCTACCGCAATAAATGAGAGGGTAGAAAAACAGATAGCGATTTTAATTGGAAGCGGATACGGAATACCCGGTAAAAAAATAAGTCCAGCAATGGCACCAAAAAAGAGCACGCTAGAGATGAGTCGAAGGGTGAAAATATTTTTAAAGAGTTGTTTTTTATCATGCTCTGGTTCGCTGAGCATTTGCGCAGTTACTGGAATCAGGCCAAAGTCGATTAAAATGCCTGCAAAACCAAGAACCGAAATTGTGGTTCCATACCAACCAAATTGTTCTGCACCTAAATATCTTGCCATCAGCAAAAAGGCGACAAATCCAAGAAGTGTAGAAACCGCTTTCCCTGCAACTTGGACAAATGTATTGTGTGCAATTTGTTTGGTGGTTGCCATATACGCATATTGTACCGTAAATTCTGCATGGAAGCGAGGTTTTACTAAACGTCAGGAGTCTGATAAAATAGCGCCAGCTCACGGACATGGAGGGGAGCAAATGGACGAAGAACACGTTTTTCCGAGCGGGCATCAAGCGCGTTTTGAATGCGTCTGCGGCTGCAAGACACCTGGTCTGACCATCGATACCGAGTTTGGGCGGTCATATTACGACTGTCCAGAGTGTGGTGCTAGCTGGTTTGCGGGCACCTGCTGGGTGTGTGAATCCCAGGTAGTCGACCAGCGCACTTCGGAAAGGTGCGACGACTGCGAACACTACATCTGTAGTGGGTGCTCGGCTTGCGGCTGCAAGACGCAGCACATCGCCATCACGTCGGCCTCTGGTGCTGCTTGCTCTACGTAGTTTGCAGCGTTTTTCCCAACCCGCCCGGGGCATCGCCCCGGGCTCATCTTTTTCCACTAACTTGTCCGCTTGATTCATGATATACTGTGTTCAAATTACACTATATTATGAATCTCTCAAAATTATCACTTCTCTCGATTAGTTTTGTGGCACTTTTTGCCACTTTTTTTGCTGTGCCAGTATTGGCAGCAGATCCAGAACCGCCAATTAAAGACGATGCGTATGCAGTACGTTACGCTGGGCAATCACTTCCAGATCCATTAAAAATTGAAGCCGGAGCAACAAAAACTGTTGAGTTTCGATTTAAAAATACCGGAACGGCAACGTTGCAAGGAAAGGGATCGCGGTATGTTGCTGCATATACCGTGCAGCCGCGGTATCATAGTTCACTATTTCAAGCAGCAAACTGGGCAGCGGCAGATGAAACTGCAGGATTATATGGTTCGTGTGCTCCTGGGGCTATTTGCACATTGCAATTGCAGTTAAAAGCGCCAGAAAAAGTTGGTACATATAAAGAAGAGTTTCATTTGGCGGCAAAATATCATTCTTGGGTAAAAGGGGGATACTTTTGGATTGAACTGCAAGTTGTTGCCCCAGAAAAAATTGTTACACCCGCGCCAAAAGAAGAAGCGGTAACTGAAGAAGAAAAAGAAGTTGCTCCCGTATTACAAGCAAATCGATTTGGACAAAGTAAAAAGAAAGTTAGTGCGGCGGGAGGAGAAAAGGTAACTGTTGCCATGGTATATCACAATAGTGGTGAGCAAGCATGGACCGGGTATACATTAGAAACAAATGAACCAACTGCTATTGCGGCTGTAAGTAAAACACTTACCTTTGCAGATACAAAATGGCATTCAGCAACGCGTGCAAAGACGGTATCACATGATGTCGCTCCCGGTGCATATGAACGCATTTCATTTTCCTTTAGAACCCCTACAAAAAAAGGATCATATCCGATGACGTTTGCGTTATATGCAGATGGAACAAAAATTGCAGGATCAGATGCTGCAATTGAAGTGACTGTGACGAGTGATGCACCTTCTCATTATGAAGAACCAGATTTTAGAACGCCATCAAAAGTCGTGCCAAAAGAAGAAGTGAGATTAGCAGAAGAACCGAGCATTAAAGTAGGAATTTGGAAGGTAGATAAGAATTACGTACTTATTACACCGCAAACAGATAGTTATAAAGTATATGCAGGTGGCGCGTATCAAGGAATATTACCAAAAGGGAAGACGGCAACGCTCAAACTAAGAGATGACATCTACTCGCTTAAGGCGGGAGACTTAAATGTAAAAAGCGATAAGCATATTCGACTCGTGCCAGAAAATAACCCACATGCGGTCTTTAAAGTAGATAATTTAGATAGAGAATACCAGCGAGTGAATTTTGATGAGTATAGAGGAGTTGTTGAATATAGAAAGGTACAAAATGATGATCAAATCTATGTGATTAATGATGTCCTCATGAGTGATTACGTAGCGGGTATGGGAGAAAACTCTGATGGGTCTCCTGAGGAGTATTTAAAGGCTCAGTCAGTAGCACAGCGTACATACGGTTACTTTATTAAAGAATACTCAAATAAGCATGAGAAGCGCAATTTTGACGTAGTAGCGCATACTGGTGATCAGCTCTACCTTGGATATAAAAGTGAAGCGATTCGGCCAAACTTTGTGAAGGCGTCAAAGGCCACAAGAGGGTTTATGGTAACCTACGACACAGATAACGATGATAACACCGCTACAGAGGTGGTAATTACGCCATATTTTGCCAGAACAGACGGAAGAACAAGAAGCTGGAAGGAAGTGTGGGGTGGCCATAAGCCGTGGCTTGTGTCAGTTCCAACAGTATATGATCGTTCAAGAGGCCGCCGCATGTATGGACATGGCGTTGGAATGAGTCAGCTTGATGCTTCTGACAGGGCGAGTAAGCTAGGAGAAGATTGGCAGACAATTGTGAAATATTATTATACTGATACGGAGATTGTAAAAATGTATAAGTAATAAAAAAGAACCGCATGAGAGCGGTTCTTTTTTTACTAGGATTTTTTAGCTGGGATAGGTTTTGGTTTTTGTGTTGGATTTGGCATGGTATCTTCCTTTTGCTGTGCCTCATCTTTTTTTCCTTCTACTTCAGGAGGTGCTGCACCACGATCAACTGCTTCCCAAATATCTTTTTTAATTGCTTTAATAAGTTTTGGGTTTTCTCTTAAATAAGTCTTTACCTTTTCTCTTCCTACGCCAAGTTTTTCATCTTTATATGTGTAGCTGTTTCCTGATTTATGAATGACTTGTTCTGACACTCCTACATCAAGGACATCACCAGGAATTGAAATTCCTTCGTTATACATAATGTCGAATTCTGTTGTTCTAAATGGTGCCGCTACTTTGTTTTTTACCACTTTTGCTTTAACGCGGTTTCCAATAACTTTGTCTCCTTGCTTAATTTGCGCGCTTCTTCTTACCTCAATTCTTACTGAAGAGTAGAATTTAAGTGCATTACCACCAGTTGTGGTTTCTGGGTTGCCAAAGAACACACCAATCTTATGACGAGTTTGGTTAATAAACACCACGATCGTCTTTGTTTTGTTTACAATACCTGTGAGCTTTCTGAGCGCCTGACTCATCAGCCTTGCTTGCAGACCCATATGAGAATCACCCATGTTTCCTTCAATTTCTGCCTTTGGTACAAGTGCTGCAACTGAATCGATAACAACGACGTCTACTGCATTTGAACGAACCAATGTTTCTAAAATTTCTAAGGCTTGTTCACCAGTGTCTGGTTGTGAGATGAGCAAGTTATCTACATCGACACCAATTTTGCGGGCGTAGTCTGGATCAAGTGCATGTTCTGCATCAATAAATGCTGCGATTCCACCTTGTTTTTGTACTTCACTTACAATATGTTGTGCAAGCGTTGTTTTTCCGCTGGCTTCTGGGCCAAAAATTTCAAGTACTCTTCCGCGGGGGACACCTTTTACTCCAAGAGCAATGTCTAAAGAGATGCATCCTGTTGGAACGGTGTCTACTTCCATGATGTGAGATTCACCAAATTTCATGATTGAACCGCTTCCGAATCGTTGTTTGATTTGATCAATTGCAGTCTGTGCTGCTTGCTGCTTTGCTTTTTGTTCATCAGTTACTTTCGCCATAAAAAGGGGGGTTAGATTATCTGCTAAGTGGTAGATATAGCGTACGTCCTTTGGGGTACTGTGTCAACGCTCCCTAATGTGAACAAATGTTCTCTTTTATTAAACAAAGGTAAGAAAAAACAGCCTTTCGGCTGCCTTTGCTTATTGTTTGTTGGCCGTGGCAATAAAGTATATACCAAGTGGAAAAAGAACCAGCACACCGCCAATGGCAGAGAGACTAATAAGTATGTTAATGAGTTGTACCGCAGTAACACTCTGAATTGCGCCTGCGTTAATCACAAATCGAGCAATTGCCCAAAGGGGAAGTGCAAGAATAAAGAGTGTTGGTCCTAGAATGGTGAATAAAATGCCCTTGTTTTTTCTTGTCATACGATAAAAATATTAAAAACTGTTTGGCAGTGCAACGCCATCACCAAACGACACTTGCGTATCTGGTTTAAGAACTACATGGCGAATTTGTCTTGTTTCTTTTCCGTATTTTTTCTTTGCAATGAGGGTAATAGTGTTTACGCCTTCAGTAAGAACAATCGGTTCAGAAAAAAATCCATCTTCAGACCCTTGTACCGCTCTTCCGTTAATCAGCACGAGTGCTTCTTTTACCGTTTTGCCTTTTACTTCTAATGTGGTGTCTGTTGTTGTCATATCCTGCTCAGGTGTAAATACGAGCAGCTCGGGCGGTTCAATAATGTGATTGATTTGGGAAAATAAGTATCCACCCACCACAAGGAGCACACAGAAAAGTGATGCAATTTTTGCGAGTAGGGGAACGTGTAATGATTGGAGTCGAGACACCTTTTGCGGTGCCGGAATATGATCTTGCGGTTCAGGGAGTTCTTCTTGTTCAAATTGCTGCACATATGGAAGTGCCGGTAGGCCAAGCGCTTCTACATATTTGGTAAGCAGTTTTTTTTGATAGACGGTGCTAAATGGAAGTGCCTCAAAATTACACGATTCAATTGCGTGAATGTGTTTTGTGCTCATGCGCAATTGCTCGGCGAGTGCTGAAGCTGAAATTCCTTTCTTTTCTCTTTCAGCTTTTAGTCGCAGGCATACACGTGCTGGCTGCTCAATTGTTTTTTCTTCAAAAGACATGCAGCTAATTAAGGACTTATTGTTGGAATACCATAGTCGATTTTTTCCTCTTCTTCTTCATCATCATCTTCCTCTTCATCATCATCATCATCTTCATCTTCATCTTCATCTTCATCATCATCTTCTTCTTCATCATCTTCTTCTTCCTCGTCCGCCGAAGCTTCAGCGTAGGCCGGATCCTCCTCTTCTAACTCGTCTTCCTCATCCTCCTCATATTCATATGTTTCGTCATCTTCTGTTTCTGGGATTTCCTCCTCATCAACTTCTTCTTCCTCGTCCGCCGAAGCTTCAGCGTAGGCCGGATCATCTTCCTCTACAGATTCTTCTTCAGTAAAGACATTAAGCTCTCCTCCCATATCCATGCCATTATCAATCTCACGCTCTGTAACTAGAATTTCTCTCGGTCTTGATCCATCTGCTTCACTAATGATACCAGCTTCTTCTAGTTCATCCATAATTCTGGCAGCTCTGGCATACCCAACGCGTAGTTTTCTTTGGAGGAATGATGTGCTTGCTTTTCCTGCCTCAATCACTGCATTTTTTGCATCATAGAAGAGATCATCAAGATCTTCATTTGGTCCAGAGAACATATTCATCTGGTTGTTTTGTTTAGAAACAATCGATTCATCATATTGTGGCGCAGTTTTTCCGCGGAGGTACGTTACAATCTTTTTCACTTCTTCTTCAGAAATAAATGCACCCTGAATACGAATTGGTTTGGACAGATCAGCCGTTTGGAGCAGCATGTCTCCTTTACCAATTAATTTATCTGCACCTGCTGAATCTAAAATGGTTCGTGAGTCTGTTACAGATGCTACAGAGAATGCAATTCTTCCTGGAATGTTCGCTTTCATGAGCCCTGTAATCACATCAACAGATGGGCGCTGCGTAGCAACAATCAAATGAATACCAACGGCTCTTGCCATCTGTGCTAATCGGATAATTCCAGCTTCTACATCGTTTCCGGCGGTAGCCATGAGGTCAGCAAGCTCATCAATAATAAATACGAGGTGCGGAATTTTTGTTTTTGGATGTTTTGCATTATACGTTGTGATATCTCGGTTTCCTGCTTTTTGTAATACTTCAAATCGTCTGTCCATTTCTCCAATAGTCCATTTTAATGCATTTACTGTTTGCTGTGTATTGGTAATAACCGGTGTAAGTAAATGTGGAATACCATTATACAGAGTAAGTTCTACTCGTTTTGGATCTACCATGATCATGCGGAGCGTTTCTGCAGTGTTTTGGTACAGAAGGGAAGCAATAACCGTATTCATACAAACGGTTTTTCCAGATCCTGTAGCACCCGCAATTAATAGATGCGGCATGCGCGGCAGGTCAGCAAACCAGACCTTTCCTCCAACGTCTCTTCCAAGACCGATCATCATGGAATGCTTTCTTTCTTTATACTGTTTACTCAAAATCAATTCTTTTAGGGTAACCATGGCTGTCTTTGTGTTTGGTACCTCAATACCAACCAAAGACTTACCAGGAATAGGTGCTTCCATGCGCAATGGATGAGCAGCTAGGGCTAGAGCCAAATCATTTTGTAAAGTGAGCATCTGAGAAAGCCTCACACCCTCAGCTGGACGGAGTGTATATTGAGTAACAGTTGGCCCAACATTGACCTCTCCCATGGTAACTTCCATACCAAAATTTTCAAAAGTTTTTTGAATTTTTTTCATATTGGCAT
>JABIFP010000028.1 GCA_018650645.1 Candidatus Magasanikiibacteriota bacterium
CCGATCATTCCGCTCGCGCAGAAAATGGAGGCCTTCCTGAGGCGACTCATGGAGGACAGCGTCGACGACATCAGGGCAACTCTGCAGCTGATCCCAGCTTCGTCCAACGTGCTCGAGATCATCATCTCGAACACGGACCCGGACGACCTGAAGCCATAGAGCCACATGCTCTGGCTACGAGCGAAGCACTACTGCCCGCTCATCACCGCCGCCCCACTTCCGGGGTTGGCGGATTTTTTTTACTCAATCAAATTCTCTATCTTGACCCGCTCCCCTTTCTATGATATATATGTACCAACTCGTACGTCGGAATTATTCCGGCTGATTGAATTACTATGAGTAGCACCACGAGTGCTCAGACGGAATATGCGAATTTTTTCCTTCAGCTATTGGGCGCTCTGGAGGAGCTCACCATTCGCCACCAGACCTGGGTGCAAATGAACTGGCCCGCACCGGAGGGGGCGGATACTGTCGAAGTTGAAGCACAGCTCCGCGAGGTTGTTGCGAGCTACTGCGATGCGCGGCAGTTCCCCATTGTGTGGAAGCTGTACTACCGGACGATCGGCACGGTGACCGTGTTCAGTGTCTTGCTGACCCGCGAACCGGTCTTTCCGGCTCCGCGAGAGGTGCTTGAGTGCAAAACCGACGACTGGCAGCGGTTCATCACTGACGTGGTGACTGAGCACCTGCGCAGGTACAGGATGACCCGCAGCTGCGTGCAGATCAAATTTCCTACCTCACTGGATTTGGAAACTGATGTGCTCCCTTTTGTGGCCTCGCTTCAGGCGAAGGCCGCAGAGGAAATCCGGGCAGAGGGCCAGGACCAGGTGGTGACGATTTACTACCGCCGATATCTGGTTGACGAGCGACCGCCGCTGCGACCTGGTGCGGGTTCGTTTGAAATTGCTTGGCACGCGTCACTGGCGCGTCGATAGAACCACCGAGTCGGGCTGCGTTGCCCGCTCACCCGTACGCTGAACCAAATTGGTTCAGATGAAAGACATGAAGCATGTCAGAAGACGCTTACGATATCGCGCACAGGGCCTTCACTGAGATCAAGCAGGCCATCGCGGACATTGAAGACGACCACGATCTGGTTCGCCAGATCAGCGTGATGCCACCCAGAAGGATCTGCGAGTCCACAGACCCCCGCTGGCGTGTGAGTTTCGAGGAACTCGTAGACAGGCTCTGCATGGAAAGCAGCGTGACCTTCCTGAAGGTGTATGTGCTGAGTGAGCTTTTTGGACAGAAGATCCTCTTCACAACCCTGTCAGTGAAGCCGCGCAGCTGACCACCCGAGCCGGGCACTACTGCCCGCTCACCGCCGCCGCCCCACACCCGGGGCGAGCGGTTCTTTTTTTGTCTTGATATTGACAGGAGCTATCTTTTCCGATACGGTGCACTCGCAGATAGATCCGTACGCTGACTTTCAGCTGAATAGAGAAAATCGTGGCCTTCAAAGATCTCGTACTAGCGGCAGCAAAATTCGCTGCAGAAGATCCTAGCCACTGTGTGGTCCTCGTCAAGAGCATCGACGAGCTCAGCGCAATCAGTGAGACACAGTTGTCATCAAGAAACCGACTGTTTCTTGCCAACCTGCGTGATGAGGCACGCGAGAAGTTCGGTGACGACGTCATGGTCGAGTGGAGGCTGCTCGATAGAAGAAAGCTGGAGGTCACCGTTCGGCACATCAACCATCGCCGCGAATACTGAGCAACCGGCACTACTGCCGACCGCTCACACACCGCCGCCCCACACCCGGGGCGAGCGGTTCTTTTTTTACCTTGATATTGACAAATCCCCCCATTTTTGATATTACATACCTACACCGCACAGCGGTATCTGAAACAACTAGCGTCGGCTGAGACCGGCTGATCGTAGGGAATCTCATGAGCGATATCGCTCAACCTCACCCTGACTCCACTTTTGCTCAGAGGTTCGTGCATCACTCCCAACCGTGGGAGACGCAGCAGGACCCAGGTGAAGCGCTGCAGCAAAGCTGCTCGCTCAGGCCCAGGAGAGGCAGCCTCTCCCTGCAAGGAGCCATTGAGCTGGCGGTGGTCAACGCGACGGATCCTGCGCAGCTCGCACGGGTGCGGCCGAACGAGGACTTTCACGTCTGGCTGATCATCAACATCTGGATGCCCATGCCCAAGAGGCTTTTCTACGCGAGGATCCGTGAGTGCTTAGGTGGGCCTCGCGCTCTCCTCGGCAAGGCCTTCCAGGAGGGGACCTACCGAGAAGTTGTGGTCCGGTTCGAGCGCAACACGCGCCCGGCCGAAGACTACTTCGAGAACCAGTACGTTCGGCTCTCGTTCGTGCGCTGAACCTGCTGGGTTCTGAGCAACCGGCACCACTGCCAACCGCTCACCGCCGCCGCCCCACACCCGGGGCGAGCGGTTCTTTTTTTCCAAAACAAAAAAGGAGCCAACCGGCTCCCCTTTTTTATAACTCGTCCTTCAATTCCTGAATCAACTTCTTTGCCTTCTTCCCAGGCTTCTTTGGCACATCCACAATTGGTCTGGCGGATTTTTTTGAAAATTCTGGCGTTTACTCTCGAATTGGAAATGTTGCGATTTGCTTTTGAGACTCATCAAGAAGATTAATGTGAGAATCGCTACGCTTCGAGGCTGCTCCGTAATTTCCTACATACACACTTGTGTACTGTCCATCTGGAGACTGATCCTGTCTTTCTGGCTGTCTATCTCCAAACGCTCTGCGATACTCCCAAGCTTCTTCCTCTGTAAGCGCAATGCTCGTGTCCTCATCTCGTGTATATAATCGATACCCATCCTCTACCCTATATAAAATCTGATTTTGATCTGCAGAAAACAAAGGCGCATTCACGTTTGAATATCTACCTAATGAGACATCACCAGCAATAATTTGTTGCTCATTGGTTCCATCAATGTTTACAGCAATTAATTTGCCGGATGAAAAAGATTTTCTTGTAAAATATACTGTTTTCCCATCTTCTGAGAAAAGTGGAAACAAGTCAACCCCAACCCCTTGTGTTAGCTGCCTCGTTGTACCATCTGCTGTGGACATCACGTAAAGATCTCCATTTCCTGTTATTGCCGATGAAAACACAAGCATAGCTGAGTCTTGAGAAAAGGTAGAAAATTGTCCAATATGATTGTCAGAATAGAACACCTCCTTCATTTGAATATTGTATGTACTGACGCTTCCAATAATGAGCGCTACTACTGCAACGAGCCACGCATGTTTTTCCCTTTTACAAAGTAAACTTGATACAAATAGTATTATACCTGTAACAAGTAACAGCCCAATGAGTGCAAGCACTGTTGGTACAAGAATTTCCGCGTCATCAAAACCCGCAAAAAATATAACAAACGATGCAAAAAAGGCAATGAGTGCCCCTGCTCCAAGCCCTAAACCAACCCGCGTAGATGTTCTACTCATTTTATCTTCCGACTTCATATTTATCTGTACTACGTATTAATAGTCGCAGTATATCATATATAACTTTTAAAAAAACAGCGCCATTAGGCGCATGTTTTTTTATAACTCGTCCTTCAATTCCTGAATCAACTTCTTTGCTTTTTTGCCAGGCTTCTTTGGCACATCCACAAGCACCTGCACATAATGATCTCCGCGCCGTGATCCCTGCAATTGCTGAATCCCAAGGCCTTTTAATCGAATTTTCTGATGCGGCTGTGTACCTGCTGGCACCACCAAGTTTTTCTTTCCGTCTAATGTATCGATCTCAATAGTATCACCGAGTACCGCTTGCGCATAATTAATGGTGAGCGTCATGTGTACATCAAATCCGTCTCTGACAAAAATGTCATGGCGTTTAATGTGCACACGCACATATAAGTCTCCAGCTGCGCCACCAGTTCCCGGATATTCCCCATGGCCGGTCAGTCTAATCTGCGCGCCGTGATGAATTCCTGCGGGGATTTTTACTTGCATGTCAGATTCATTCGTCACGCTGCCGTCTCCCCCACATGTTTTACACGATTTTTCTGGAATCTTTCCAGCGCCACTACAAATAGGACACATGGCTTGTGTTTGCATGTTTCCTAGAATAGTTCGTTGTATGCGCACTACTTGCCCTTGCCCACTACATTCTCCACACGTGTTCATCTTGGAATCTTTTTCGGCTCCCGTTCCACTACAATCATCGCAGGCGTTTTTCTTTCTCAAATTAATCGATCTTTCAATACCGAATGCCGCTTCTTCAAAAGAAAGTTCTACATCTACCTGAATGTCTCTACCGCGTACTTGTCCGCCGCCTCTTCTACCTCCGCCACCAAATCCAAACATCTCTCCAAAAATATCGCCAAAGTCTACGCCGCCAAATCCGCCACCTTGCTGCTGCCCGCGAGTTGCGCGCATGTAGTCTTCCCAGCTCATACCACCACCAAATCCGCCCTGCTGTGAAAAGTCAGAACCATATTGATCGTATTGCGCTCGTTTTTCTTTGTCCCCCACCACTTGGTACGCTTCGTTCACTTCTTTAAACTTTGCTTCGTCACCAGTTGGTTTATCTGGGTGGTGCTTATGCGCCTTTTTTCTAAACGCTTTTTTGATTTCTTCCTGCGATGCGTTTTTTTCTACGCCGAGGGTTTTGTAGTAGTCTTTTGACATGTTATTTTTTATATTTCAGCAAATCAATTATACTGTTTATGGGTCCACCATCATCTTTTGCAGAATTACCTAGGTGACCACTGAACTTATGGTCAAAAATGGCATTAGTACCTATATCAATCATTTTATTCTTCATGGCATCGTCTCTCGATACCGGATTTCTGGAAAGATATTCCTCAGTAATCTCTGAAACAATTTGCCGGTGTCTATATATTGACCTTTCATTTCCCCATATTCTTAAACTTCGCGTTACAAACTTTATTGCCCATGAAAGCGTCGCGAGTAGAGCTATTTTTGCAGCTAGAATTATTTGGAGTATTCCACTATTCGACAAGTTGACATCTCGCATACAGGCTGCTCCCGAATAATTCAACCTTCCTGTGCATTTGACTATCAGGAGTACCAGGATCGAAATCGAAGCGGCTCCAATAATTACGCCAATTAAGTACTTAAGCAATTTTTTTCTTTCAACCTCCAGATTCTTTATTTTTGAATCAATAATCACCAACTCATCTTCATAATACTTGCCCATTTTATTTGCCGCACTTTCGACCGATCTATCTCGTTCTATTTCACCCATGCTTTGAATGAATCTCTCGTGTTCTGCATTTTCAATGGCTCGAAATATCATCAAATGATCTTCCAATATATCATCAACTTGCTTTGCAAGACTCGAAACTAATTTGGGAGTAAGCTCATTGAGCTTTTGATTTGTACGAATTACGGAAAGTACAAAATTAAATTTATTGACCATTTTTTCAATTTCAGAAATGTGTTTTGTACTCATTTCTTTATCCAAGTAGTCTCTGATGAAATCATCACGCAGAAGTCTAATCTTAAGTCCTATTCCAAGTACCTTTTTGGCGATTTCTTGAAGAGAGTATCCGCTGATCTCACCATGTCTCCACAGAGTATCTTCTCTAGAAAAAATATCTTTAACGGCACCCATTTCACCAACTATTTGGCTTAATTTTCTTTTATTAATTTTCATACTTTCATTTAAACCACTACCCCCATTCTCACAGAGGCAGCAGGTCTAAAAACGAATTACTTCGCTTCCCCATCAACAACGTCTCCTTCTACGACATCATCTTTAGGCGCTTCTTCCGCTGCAGCACCTTCTGGCGCAGCGCCGGCTTCTTTTGCCTTCGCAGCAGCAGCCTCAACCTCATACATCTTCTTCCCAACAACCTGCGCGGCGTTGGTAAGTTCTTCAGAAGCGGCCTTAATTGCATCAAGGTCTTCGCTTTCTTTCAGTCCCTTCATCTTTTCAAGTCCGTCTTCAACGGCTTTCTTTTCTTCTTCAGTAATTTCAATTTTCTTTTCTTCTACATCCTTCATCATCTTTTCTGTTGTGTACACCATGGTGTCTGCAGTGTTACGCACTTCAATAAGCTCGCGTTTCTTTTTGTCTTCTTCTGCGTGCGCTTCTGCGTCCTGTTTCATCTTTTCAATTTCTTCATCACTAATTCCACTAGAAGCTTCAATTCTAATCGATTGTTCTTTTCCTGTTCCTTTATCTTTTGCAGAAACATTCAAAATACCGTTTGCATCAATGTCGAAACTTACTTCAATCTGTGGAACTCCGCGTGGAGCTGGTGGAACACCATCCAAAATGAATCGTCCAAGACTTTTATTGTCTGCAGCCAATTCACGTTCCCCTTGCACCACGTTAATTTCTACTGAAGGCTGGTTGTCAGCAGCAGTAGAAAAGATTTGTGATTTGCTTGTTGGGATTGTTGTGTTGCGGTCAATAAGCTTTGTTGCAATGCCACCCATTGTTTCTAATCCAAATGAAAGTGGAGTCACGTCGAGGAGTAAAATGTCTTTTCCAAGATCACCTTGAAGTTGTCCGGCTTGAATTGCCGCACCCATCGCTACTACTTCGTCTGGGTTTACAGACACGTTTGCCTTTTTCCCAAAGAATTTTTCTACTTCTTCTTGAATCAGTGGCATTCTTGTCATTCCACCCACCAATACTACTTCATTAATGTCTGATTTACTTACGCCAGCATCTTTCAATGCCTTTTCTACTGGAATCATGGTTTTTGCAACCAAGTCTCCAACAAGTTCTTGCATTTTAGCGCGGCTCAGCTTCATGTTTAAATGCTTTGGCCCTTCTGCACCGCTCGTAATGAATGGTTCATTGATTTCCGTCTCTGGCGTGCTAGAAAGCTCAATTTTTGCCATCTCAGCAGCATCTTTTACTCGTTGGAGTGACAGTGGATCACTAGAAAGATCGATTCCTTCTGTTTTCTTAAATTCAGCAAGAATCCATTTGATAATAACTGCATCAAAATCGTCTCCACCAAGATGCGTATCACCGTGAGTAGCAAGTACTTCTACCGTTGAATGACCATCTTCTGCGTCATGAGAAATGTCTAGGATTGAAACATCGAATGTTCCCCCACCTAAATCGTATACAGCAATTTTTTGATCGTTTGTTTTATCAAACCCATATGCAAACGCTGCTGCAGTAGGTTCGTTAATCACACGGAGTACTTCTAATCCTGCAATTTCACCTGCGTGCTTTGTAGCTTGGCGCTGTGAATCGTCAAAATATGCTGGAACAGTGATAACTGCTTGCGTAATCTTTTCTCCTGTCTTTTCTTCTGCATCTGCCTTCATTTTTTGAAGGACCATTGCAGAAATTTCTGGTGCTGCAAAGTTTTTATCTCCCATTGTTACTTTCACTTTTCCGTCTTCAGTAACCAATTTGTACGGAGCATGTTCTTCTACGTCCTTTACTTCAGCATCCCCGGGTGAACGACCAATAAGTCGTTTAATAGAGAAGAGTGTGTTGCTCGGGTTTGTTACTGCTTGGCGTTTTGCAAGCTGCCCAACAAGTCGCTCTCCTGATTTATTGATTGCTACGGTTGACGGTGTTGTTCTGTTTCCTTCTTTGTTTTCTAAGACCTTTGGCTGACCACCTTCCACAATGGCCATACATGAGTTTGTTGTTCCAAGGTCGATTCCTAAAATTTTTGGCATATATATAGTATTATTACTTATTGTCTCCTTTTTTTGTCACTTTGACACTGATTCTTTTAGAGTTACTTGGTGCAGCTTTTGGACATTGAATCCTGAGGATTCCTTCTCCATACTCTGCTATTACTCCGTCTTCTGTTACTGCCACTGGCAGTGGTACTTGGCGGGAAAATGATCCGCTGCGTACTTCTTTACGGTAGTAGTTTTTTTCTTCTACTTCCCGCTCTTTTCTACTTTCTCCTTGCACGCTCAGCATACCTTGCTCTACTTGCACCGTTACATCTTCTGGATGCACCCCGGCAAGAGGCATTTCTACCACCACATGTGTGCTGGTTTCGTATACATCTACGGCTGGAATAAAGGTGTTGTGCAATCCTTGCTGCCCAATCACCGATGGCAGTCTGTGCGTGTGCGCATCCTGCTCATCTATGTGTTCATTATGCATAGACAACGATTAGTTTTTACACACCACGACTTTTGCGGCCTGTAGGATTTTATCTCCTACTTTGTATCCACCATGCACTTCTCGAATGATCTGTCCGTCTTCATGATCTGCGCTAGGCTCTTCACTCAGCGCTTCATGCAGCATTGGGTCAAACGAGAGGCCGGCCGTTACAATTGGCTCAACTCCGTGATTTTTTAAAATATCTTCAAACTGTTTCATGATGAATCCAATTCCCTGCTTCCAACTTTGCCATTTGCTGTCATCACTTTCTACTTCGTGAGCAAATGCTTTTTTGAAGTTTTCATACACGGGAATAAACTCTTCCAAAATTTGTACGCGACTCATCTTTGCCCATTCACTTCTCTGCGCCTGTGTCTCTTTTAGCAGGTTTTGATAATCTGCTTGCGCGCGAAGTGCTTGGTCTTTATAGTCAACGTTTACTTCTACCTCTACTTCTTTTATTACCACTTCCTCGCCTGCCGAAGCCTTGGCGGAGGTTGGTTCTTTTGGTTCGTCCGGCATAACTTCTGCCTCTACTTCTACTTCTTCCTGATTGTTATTTTTTTTACTCTTCATATTATTGTGCGAGTAGCTCTCGTAAGTGAGTTAGGAGTGCTTTATGTTTTGCATAGTGCATTCTCATTGGACCAAGCAGCATCATCATTTTGCCGTCCCCTAGTTTGGCGCATACAATGGTGCAGCCGCTTCCAAGTGGATTATTGGTACCAATTAAAATCGAGACATCTTCTTTTGCCGCCCGCGTAATATCTTCTAATCGATCTTCGCAGTGGTCAAAAACAGAAGAAATCTGCACCGTTCGCGCATAGTCTTTAAACTCTGGCTGCGCGAATAATGCAGACATTCCTGTGTAATACATGTGATTTTGGCCGAGCGATACAAGAACAGCACATCCAGAAAGCTCTACCAATGCTTTGGCGAGTTCTTTTGCTTGCTGCGCTTCTGTATGCGCCTTGTGAATCAACCCCAGCGCTTCCTTTTCTGGCGCGGCTACTGATGTTTCTTCCATAAGGTTCTCTACATAGAACTGATATCCAGCTTCTGTAGGGACTCTTCCGGCTGACGTATGTGGATGTGTCAAAAAGCCCGCTTCTTCAAGCGCGCGTAATTCATTTCTAATTGTTGCTCCACTCACCGTAAGCTCGCCATTTTCTGACAAAAACCGTGAGCCAATTGGCTGCATAGAGCCAATATAGCTCTCTACTACGAGTTTGAGGAGTTCTGATTGTCTTGTAGTCAACATATTTGTCACTCTAATGTATGGAGTGATAATAACACCTTGACGGATAGTTGTCAAACTGTATAGGTGAGTGATAATTGTGGATAAAAAAAGACCGCCGCCACGCACAAGGCATGGAAGCGGTCTCATCGCACCCGAGGGTGCCAGACGCGGCCCGGATCAGCTCC
>JABIFP010000029.1 GCA_018650645.1 Candidatus Magasanikiibacteriota bacterium
CTATAAACTGTGATACAATAAAGGTTCTATCTCAATGTATTCCACTATGCGAACCCTTGAATCACTCCTTTACGATATTTCTGTTTTTATCACCGGAGCATCCATCCTCATTGTAGAAATTCTTGCTTCACGCATTGTTGCACCTTTTATTGGAACATCGCTTATTGCCTGGACCAGTATTATAGGAGTCGTCCTTGCAAGTCTGAGCGCGGGATACTATATAGGAGGAATCCTCGCAGACAAAAAAGCACATAAAAATCATCTTGCGCTTATTATATTGAGCGGCGCTGCGGCAATCGTCCTCCTCGAATTAATCAGAACCCCACTTCTCTCAAGCCTCACCAGCTCAATTTATAATATAAAGCTGCAATCGGTGTTGGTCTCTATTTTACTATTTGCGCCATTCTCATTTTTGCTTGCAATGGTTTCTCCGTATACGTTGCGATTAGATTTAAAAGATATAGAACATACAGGCAGAACCTCTGGGCGACTATCTGCACTTTCTACATTTGGAAGCATTGCCGGTACATTTTTAAGTGGGTTTTTACTTATTCCTTACTTTTCTACTTCAACTATTCTTCTTTCATTAGCGACCATGCTGACCCTACTTTCTTTGGCGATGTGTTCTTCTGTTTTCCTAAAAAAAATATCGCTCCTTTTTTTCGCATTTGTAGCCATTACTACAATCATTACATTTTCTCCTGTATCTGCAATCGATACCCATATTCTTGCAGAAAGAAATACGCCGTATCATGCTGTTCAGGTGGTTCAGTATACAGACAATGATGGCAATGACCGGCGTTCATTAAAAACCGACAGATTCACCATCCAATCTTCCATGTATGCAAATGAGCCGAATCGTCTAGCAAGCGAGTACCTCCGTATTTTTGATGTTGCAAAATCATACACATCGTCAGTTTCTTCCACTCTTCTTATTGGTGGAGGAACATATTCATATCCCAAACATTTTTTAGAGAAATATCCCGAGGCCCATATGGATGTGATTGAGATTGATCCCGGTCTTACAGCCATTGCACAGGAGTATTTCTTTTTAGAGGATTCAGAGCGCATGGACATCTTTCATCAGGATGGAAGAACATTTCTTCAATCATCCAATCAGCAATATGATGCTATTTATCTTGATGCATTTTTATCTTTTTTTTCAATTCCGTTTCACCTCACAACAGAAGAGTTTGCAAATGAATTATATTCATCGCTAGAGGACCATGGAGCAGTTGTCATTAATCTCATTGATAACACTGACGATACTGAAACTCCTTCTTTTCTTGATGCCATGGTAAAAACATATGAGTCTGTATTTCCATACGTAGATATATACCAAGTGGAACAAGTTTCCTTTGGGACCGTTCACGCCGGCAATATTGTGCTCGTAGCAGCAAAGCAAGAGCGGGATATGAGTACAGCACACGCATATATGCCAACTCCTTTTTCTCCTCACACTGAAGCACCAATTCTTTCAGACGACTTTGCACCCGTTGATCAATATATATTGCGATTATTCGATTAATTGCACCCCAACGCATTCTGCGTTACAATATTACTATATTCATTTATACTCTGACATATGAACAAAAAATTCGCTCTTACCTTTGTACTGGCTCTCTTTATCCTTGTGGGTAGTGGCTGTACAGAATCAGCTGACAAAGATGATAAGCAGGCTCCTGCTGCCAAAAAAGCAGATACGGTACAAGAAGAACCGGCTTCAAAATACGGAACCCAAACCCTCACTTTCTCAGAAGACCCACTTGTATTAGTTGGCGGTGCAATCGGAAATGGTGAAGCAGAATTCTCTTGGAACGTAAACGAGGACAAGCTAGAAGAACCAGAAAAATTCATGTTCATTTATGGCGACGAGCCAGATCCAGAACATGATGGTATCAATATGTGGTTCCGCGTACATGGAACACTCCGAACTATTGTATGGGATGAAATTCCAGCAGGCACATACTTCTTCCGCATGTGTACACTTGCAGAAAAAGAAAATGAAGAGGACGCAGATGCATGCGCAGAGTACAGTAATGATGTAGAAGTTACTGTTACTGAGTAATTACTTCAAACAAAAAACGAGTCTTATGACTCGTTTTTTGTTTCTTCTGAAAATGTTTTTGGATCAGGTTTCTGCCATTCTTTTTGCATTACTGCTTTTACTCTGGCTAGGTATTCCCTGCCATGCATTCCCCATATTCTTCCTAAAAATCCATATTCACTAATGTCAGCGGTAAGTGCAACCGTGTCTATACCAAAACCTCTACAAAGGTATTGAATCCTCGGGATATGGAATCGTTGAGAAATCACAATAGCTCTATCAATCTCAAATATTTCAGCAGCTCTAGAACAACTCGCGTACGTATTATACCCTTCCCCATCGATTTTTACAGACGAACTCGGAACACCTCGTTCAAGGGCATAAAATCTCATAGCCTCAACTTCATTCGCATTCATTTTTCCATCATCACCTGTCATGAGTAGTGACTGCACTTTACCAGCTTTATATAAATCGATTGCAATGTCTACCCTATCCGTCTGCAAATCACTCATTGTTTGATCGTCTTTCATACCGCCACCAAACACGAGTGCAATAGGCGCTACGGGGATGTCTTGCACGCTATCAATAATGTCCGTGCCACCAATAGCTGTGACTCGCAAATGCGCACCAATAAGGGCAACAATGCTGAGTGTAATACTGATTTTTATCAGTTTATGTATCATATGAACAGTAGTATATCATTGTTTGTTACTATTGACATAGTGGCTAATTTAGTGTATACAGAAAGTACATTTCAAGGAGAAGCCAATGACTTGGCTGGGAAAGCTTATCCTGGATATCTGGCGGTGGGATCCGTGGATGCCACTCGCCCATGGCGTAAATTGCAAGCCACTCTACGTGGTGCTTGAGCTGGACATCTACAGCTCCGCAGTGCGTATCCCGCAGCACCATCTCGCGCGGTGGAACCACCTGAACGAGGAGCAGTACGCGGCCTTCGTGGCGGCCATCGCGAGTCAGCAGCGCACCCTGCTGCCGGAGTTCGAACGCACGTTCTGAGCTTGAGCAGCGAGATGTACCCACGCGTCGACCCTCCGGGTCGGCGCCTTTTTTTTGCTTGTTTTAGCCAAATCAAGCTCTAAAACACTTGACAATGGTGAATTCCTGTGCTATAGTTCACCGTTCCAATACAGGGACCAACAGCAGGGGCAATACCTTGTTCAAGCAATTTTTCGCAGCGTGTGCGTGGATCCTTCGCGTGATCACAGATCGCGAACTGAAGTACTGGGCGGTCAAAGTCCAGCGAACCGCTCCACAGAGTGACACTCAGTGGTTTTACTTCGAGTGCGGGTTCATGCTGGAGCTCTACCGCTTCCCCGGAAGCACGGTAGTTCGCCCGATCCGCGCGAGTGACATCGAGCAGGTTCAGGAGCGAGATCTCCACCTTCTGGCGCAGTGGCTTGCTGATGCGGGCTACACCCTCAAGGATGTGCCGCCGCCGCAACGCCGCGTGCCGGGAGAACTGCAACTGTTGAGGAGGCGAACTTTCACCATGGAGTTTCCTTCCAACAGAAACTCCTTTTTCTGCACGGAGCCGCTCCTGCAGATCAACCCCGACGACTGACCTGGAGGGGTCGACCGTCGGATAACGCCGCTAGCATGAATGCTGGCGGCGCTATTTTTTTTCCGCAACTTTTTCGCGACTCCGCAATTCGCGCAATTCATCTCTAAGTACAGCAGCAAATTCAAATTCAAGCTTCTTCGCAGCTTCTTTCATCTGTTCTTCCTTCTCTTTTATAATTTGTTTGAGCGGTCTGTCATCAACAGTCAATTCTAAATCCAAAATCTTATCTCGTTTCATTCTTCCTTTTTTCGCTTTTTCTTCACTGCTCGTAATACCAAACTCTTCCAAAATATTTCTAATTTCTTTTTGAATTGTCTGCGGCGTAATGCCGTGTTTTTTATTATACGCGAGTTGCTTTTCTCTTCTTCTATCTGTCTCTTCTAAAGCTCGCTCAATGGAGCCGGTCATGCCATCAGCATAAAGCACTACCAATCCGTTCACATTACGTGCGGCTCGCCCAATCGTCTGAATCAAACTTGTTTCACTACGCAAAAACCCTTCTTTATCTGCATCTAAAATACATACAAGCGAGACCTCTGGAATATCCAATCCTTCACGCAGCAAATTCACCCCAACAATGACATCAATCTCTCCCTTTCGGAGCGCAGTAATAACCTCAATGCGCCCAATAGTATCAATGTCTGAATGCAAATATTGTACCTTGAGTCCTTGCTTTTCTAAATACTCTGTTAAATCTTCTGCCATGCGCTTTGTAAGCGTGGTAATCAGTGCACGTTCTCCCATTTCTACGCGCTTCTTTACCTGCAAAATCACATCATCAACTTGTGACAATGTGCCTGCTTTTTTGTCTTCAGTAATAGGGCGAATAATTACTTCTGGGTCAACAAGTCCTGTTGGCCGCACAATCTGCTCGGCAACATGCTCACTTTGCTCAAGTTCGTACGCAGTAGGTGTTGCCGATACATAAATAAGTGGTGCAACTTTTGCATCAAACTCATCAAATTGCAGTGGTCTATTATCTTTTGCACTCGGTAGCCGGAATCCATGATCTACCAGATTTGTTTTTCTTGCCCTATCGCCTTTATACATTGCGCGAACTTGTGGCACTGTTACATGCGATTCGTCTATCACAGTCAAAAATTGTTCTGATCCGTACTTAAAAAAGTCGATTAGCGTAAATGGCGCTTCCCCTTCACTTCTTCCATCAAAATGACGAGAGTAATTTTCAATACCATTACAATACCCAACGTTTTTAATCATCTCAATATCATAATTCGTCTTGCGTTTCAGCCGCTCGTATTCCAAAACTTTTCCCTTTTTTTTCAGCTCAACAAGTCGCGCTTCAAGTTCGTCTTTAATAGTATGTACCGCACCTTCTCTTGCCTCTGGGCTTGCCACATAATGCTTCGCCGGGAAGAACCATGCGTCTTCAGCAGAACTGACAAGCTTCATGGTAATTGGGTCAATCACATCAATCGAATCGATTTTATCAGAAAGCGCAAACCGATAAATGCGCTCTTCATTCACGGGCATAATATCAAACACCTGCCCTCGCATTCTAAATGTTCCGCGCCGCAATTCAGCGTCATTGCGGCTAAATTGCATTTCTATTAGCTGCTCCATCATGCCGCGTCTATCAAGCTTCTGCCCCACCTTAAGGTGCATCACAATATTTTCATATTCCTTTGGACTACCCAAACCATAAATGGCAGAAACAGAAGAAACGATAATTACATCCTTTCTTGTGAGGAGCGCCTGTGTGCAGGCATGCCGCAATCTATCAATCTCTTCATTAATCTGCGCTTCCTTCTCTATATAGGTATCAGAACCTGGAATGTACGCCTCTGGCTGATAATAATCGTAGTAGCTCACAAAATACTCTACCGCACTATCTGGAAAATATTCTCTAAATTCATTACAGAGCTGCGCCGCAAGTGTCTTATTATGGGCAATCACTAATGTAGGCATTTGCAATTGCTCGATAGCATTTGCAATGGTGAATGTCTTCCCTGACCCGGTTACCCCAAGCAGTGTCTGACGATTTGCTCCCTTTTTTATACCCGAAACAAGCGTCTTAATAGCCGTTGGTTGATCTCCTGCCGGTTTGTATTTTGATTTGAGCTTGAACATATTGGACGAGTATAGCAGACGGAGCAAAAAAGGCAATTATTTCCCTAGTTTTAGGGAAATGTATTGTGCTGTGGATATATTAGTGTTGACAGGAATCAAAGAATATGCTAGATTGCATTGTCGGGATCCCCTTCATGGTATCCCGCTTCGCCGGTTTAAGTCCTCAGTTCGCCTCTGCATAGGCAACACTGATAAAATTCTGGCCTTGGCAGGCAGACTAAGCGCACGCCGGGCGCTACGGACCAGCAATTGCGATAGCTGGAATATCCGCAACCGACCGAGCGGTAACTCGGACAAAAGCCAAATTTACAAGCGCACATGTAAATTTGGACCCAGTTGTAGACCATGCAGGGTCATGTAAGTCGCATTCGCGGCAAGCAATCAATTGGAGCCAAGCTTTCCACCACATCGTTTGAGATGCGAGGTGCCGCCTTTTTTCCAAAGGCACCCCGCCCCTGCGGTTGGATAGAAAGCCTGGTGGGCCGAGATGCCCTTGCGGATCTCGGATGGATGAGTGGAACTGGAGAACCCACTTGCGCGCAACCTAGCGCAGTTGCAGTGGCCACGAGCGCCCTGAACCATCTTTGCTCAGGAATAAGGTGTACGTACCAACCGCCTTAGCGGTAAGCTCCTCACCTCGCTGGAATTCGTTCCGGCAACTGAGCCCTTTTCAATCTAGCCCGCTGCTTCCAGCGGCGGCCTAGTCCTCGGAACATTGTAGAGACGACAAACATGTCGACTCCAATGTTCCGAGGCCCATTTTCCTTCTCCATCTACAAGGTGGATAAAGAAGAATAAAAAATCACCAGCAATGGTGATTTTTTGTTGCCTGTAGCGATTGACAAACTGCCCAATTTCTGCTAGTCTGAACTATCGTTCTTGTATATTGCGCATTGCTCCCATAGGTGGCAATGCACAGTTGGCAAGAAAGAAAAAAAGGCTTGCTACTGTACGCACGAAAGCTGATCCAGATATTTGATTCTGGCAGCGTTTTGCGTATATAGAAGAGAACCCCTGGCGAGTTATGCCAGAGGAAGGTTGAAGAAGGATGCGTTCCTTCACGTTTATTGGTTTGGCGCTGTATTGCGCCTTCATGGTCGCGGCATGCGACCCGTACGAAGAGTGCATTTCCGCGGGGGGCACTCCGCAGACGTGTGCACACCTCAAGACGGGTTCCGCTGGGACCGCGGATGGTGGGGCTTCCCCGCCGGCGACGCGCTTCTACACCACGTGGGAGGCAGACACCTACCGCGAGGCGCTCAAG
>JABIFP010000017.1 GCA_018650645.1 Candidatus Magasanikiibacteriota bacterium
CTCTAGTGGTGAGGGGGACAAGCAGACCGTCGCAATTCGTCTTGACCTCAAGCAGGTTGAGATGGACAAGCGTTGGGGGGATCACCGACTGGCTACCCGCTGGTAGCCACCGCGAGCGCGGCACTACTGCCCGTTCGACCACCGCACGCCCTTACAGGGTTGCGGTTCTTTTTTTACAAATCTTTCACCATATAGCTGCCCACAAGATCATATCCTAATTTTCTATAATATCCGCGTACACCAACACCACTAATAATCGCAAGTTTGGCAAAGCCGTGCTCTTTCGTAATGCGTTCGGCTTCTGCAACCAGTCGTTTTCCGTGCCCCTTGTGCTGCGAAGCATCAGCATCTTTTTTCCCAATTCCAATCAGGTTTCCGTATACATGCAGTTCGCGGATAAAGGCAACGTCATCTGTCAGGTCAGGGAAGTGGTTCACCATATCTCGCTCAAACATTGCTTCCTTCTTTTGCAGTAACTCTTCACTAAGTGTAACGCGCGAATCGTTTGGTAAACGCAATCTCAAAAATCCATATACAGCGGTGCGATCCGGGTCTTCGTATGTTACAAAATGTTCTTCTCCGCCAACGGTTTCATATACGTCATCAAAAAGCTCGATTGGTTTTGCGTGTTTAGCTACCACTGGATGCCGAGCAATTTCACGGCAACGCAAACATTCGCATTTTAATCCTTCTTTTTTAAGCTGTGCGCTCAGCATCTCGCGCAGATTAGTAATCTCATTTCCTGCTGCAATTTCGTTAGAAGGAATATCACGAATAAGCCGTGAAATTCGGCAATACCGCGGTGTATCGAGTTTCATCTGTCTGAGTGCACTAAACAGCCCTTTATCTCCGTATGGCGTATATCTGCCGTCCTGGAGCCATTCGTATAGCTCGGCAGACTCAATAACCGTATTTGGATAAATTTTGACCATGTCAGGCTTCAGTGACGGATCAGAAAAGAGTGAACGGTACATGTCAATATCATGATCTGGCGTTGTTCCAGGCAGGTCGGGCATAAAATGCAGATCTACCTTAAATCCAATACGGCGAAGCCAATACATGGCCTGGCGGAACTGATCAACACTGTGTCCGCGTTTAATAAGCGTTAAAATGTTATCGTCTGGTGCCTGTAGCCCAAGCTCAATTCTGGTGCATCCTTGCATGCGCATATGCCACATTGTTTTTGGTGTGAGTGCATCTGGGCGTGTTTCAAAAGTAACACCAATAAGTCTATGTGGGGCGGTTTCATTATATTCTTTTTCAATGGCAAGAGCGTCTTGCAATGCAGAAAGCGGTTTGTCGTTCCATTCTTCTTCATTTGTCGGCGCAATCTGTGTTTCTCTACCAGGATTATTACACGCTTTAAACGATTCTAGCATGTACCAATACTGATATTTGAGAGGGTACGCGTTCCATGTTCCGCCTTTGGTAATGTATTCAATTTTATCTGTAGTGTGACCATTGCCCTCAAGCATTTCAATGCGCTGCTTCATTAATTCATACGGATTAAAATCGAGTCTGAGTGAGCGCGCTGCAGCAGGTTCAGAGGCAATATAACTTTTGGGCATGCGTGTTTCTGTGGGGCAGTACACACATTTTCCCGGGCATGGGTATGGTTTTAAAAGCGAGGTGATAACAGCAATACCAGAACTATTTCTAATGCCGGCTTTTCTCATGAATTTCAAAATAGTAGCACTTTCGTCAAGTGTCCCGTTTTCAATACGCTCTCTGTAGCGTTTCAAGAGTTGTCTATTTGATGGTTGACAAATAGACAGTCTGCTGGCACACTTACGTCTACATGAATCAAATGATTTTTTACTTTCCGGCTGTAATTTCACCAAATCAAGTAAAAACTCGTCTAATTGTGAGTCAGTAATCGGCATATATGGAGCCAAACGATATTATTAGAGAAAACAAGTCAGTATACAACACTATTGCCACAGCATTTAGCTCAACACGGCAATATTTGTGGAATGACTTAAAGCCTTTAGCCCGCTTTTTGCCCCAAGAAGGGACACTTCTTGATATTGGGTGCGGTAATGGCAGATTGTACCAGATGGTGCGCAATAGTCAAGTCAAATACATTGGAATCGATCAGTCTGAAGAGCTTATCGCTATTGCCAAAAAGCAGTTTAAAGATGGGCGATTTATTGTGCAGGAGATGTCTAGAATGTCTTTACCGGCTGCAACAGCAGATGTTATCTTCTCAATTGCGGCATTTCATCATCTGCCAAGCAAAGCGCTCAGATTGCAAGGACTCAAAGAAATGAAACGACTCTTAAAACCCGGTGGACGCATTGTAATGCTCAATTGGAATCTGTATAGCGATTACGCCAGAGATAAAGGATGGGCAGTAGATGAACATGGCGGATTTTGGGTACCGTGGAAAACGGCAACAGGAGACATTGTAGGTTCAAGATACTATCACGGATTCCTGTTAGAAGAATTGCATGATCTTGCTGATGAGGGTGGATTTGTTATTGAAGAACAATACTACACCAAAGATGGGGAAGTCAGTTCCATGGGGCCTGGCGACAATATTTTATCCGTTCTTAAGCCCCGGTAATCACCGCAACAATTGTCATAGAAGACTCAAGAGCGCCGTGATGGAGCGCTTTTTTGATTGCAGCAATAGAGAGCAGGCTATTTGCAGAAAGTTCGAGTCCGGCAAACTTCTGAGCCATATGTTTTGCTTCTAAAATTTCTGCATCGGTAATAGCCCAGCCACCTTGCAAAAGCGGAACTAGAGCTTGTTTTCTGTGCGCAACTCTATCGCAAATTGCACCAGCTGCAGAAGATGTTGTTTTTTCGGGTACTGCCGGGTCTAGTGCTGAGGCCATTGGCGCGCAGGCGCTTGTTTGCGCAATGTGTACTCCAATGGTAGAAGATTCATCTTTAAAATATTGTGCAAGTGCTTGCGCGGTGGTGCCGGAAGAAGTCGGAATAAATACCGCACTAAGCGAAGGAATTTTTACCAGTTCTTCTGCAAGTGAAGTATAACCCTCAAGCGCATGTTCATCGGTACTTTGTCTGAGGTTGATGACGCCTTCCTCTTTTGCTGCAAGGAGTGCTTGCTGCTTTGGCCGCTCTACTTGCTTAATCACAATCGATTCGTTAGCAAGCGCTTTGAGTGGTAGTAGCTTTGCTTCTAATATCCTCGTGCTAACAAAAACAGTAAGAGAAATCTGTCTATCAGGATTATTCATGTTGTTGCGCTCTGCAGCCGTTGCTGCTGCCAGCGCTGCATTTCCAGAAGAAGAGATCACAAATTTGCGAGCACCTTCCTGTTTGGCGTAATACTTGATCATCAGCGGAATAGAACGTCCCTTATGAGAACCGTATGGATGCAAATCTTCGCGCTTAAGATAGAGCTCTTGAATGCCAAGGGCCTTTGCTAATTCTGGTTGTGACTGTTGTGGCGTTTTCATAAGTTGAATATGACCCAGCTTTATGATACGATGTTGTTACATTTTTGTAACCAATAGTATATGCATCTTACCTGCGCTGAGTGTAAAAATCAAGTTGACCTTTCAAAAAACCCAGAGCTCAAAGTGGAAGACATTGTAGAATGTCAGACTTGCGGAATGACACTGGCTGTAACAGCACTTGCGGAAGACGGAACCGTTTCTGCAGAAATTGTAGACGAGGGCAAATAGTACAATAGAAAAAGCGCAATAGGCGCTTTTTTTTATTGAAAATTTTCTGCTGGGTATTTTTTGGCGTTGTGCTTAAGTTTATCAATAACAGCCTGAAGAAGATCGACATTTTGCTCTTTGCAAAATGCAATCAAATAAATCAATACATCTGCAGCTTCTCTGGAAATCTCTTGTTGATCTTTTGGGCGATGTTTTCTTCTGTCTGGTGTGTTGGTGTTGTCCCATTGAAAGTGTTCGAGTAATTCGGTAGCTTCAATAACGACTGATTTTGCCAAATCTTGTGGTGAGAGGTTTGTCCAGTTTCGCTCCTCGTTGAACGCTAGGACGGCATCTTGTGCTTGTTGGAAGGTTGGCATAGAAAATTATGAATCGAGTATACCAAACAAATGTGCCATGCGTTTAATTTCTAGATGGATGCTTTCCCAATCTTTACACGGGATTACATTTATTGTGGTGTCATGATCGTATGACAAGTGATTAAAAAGAAATACTGTGCCGTCATAATCAGCAGGAAGCGCTGAAATAAGATTTGGGTTGTCGTCTACAATGCCGCGAACAACTGGGTATAATTCTGTGAGGACACCAGCTTTCCAGTTGTTGCCTTCTTCGCCAGGAATAGCAGCTGGTCGAGCAATAATAGGTCTTTCTGGAAACCCGTGCTTGGCAAGCCAATCTTTGGTTCCTTCAATAACCGTGTCAGGTCGAGCGGTAATGTATGCGCTAATTGGTAAAATACGATTAATTTTTTCAACAATATGATTTGCATTTTCTTGCAGTGGCAAAATGCGCTGTTCATCATTACATGCGCATTTCAGCCGCATAAGTCGATTCACTTCATCTCTGTCCCAGTGACCGATCGTTTCGCCATAATACCAGTGCTTGTGCAAAATATCTTCAGCACTAAGTGACGTGTCTGGGTGGCCCATTGATGTAATAAGTTGTTCAATCCAAAAGACACCCGTAACAGAAAGTGTTTCATCAATATCTAAGGCAAGTCCTGGTGTTAATGCGGGGTAGCTCATAAAACAGAATCAATCATCCCACGGAATCCGTGAGATCCTAAAAAGGTAACTATATCTTCTTTGCCGGCGTTTGTAACAATCCATTTGGTGACTTCCTCATCATCATTAATATGCAGAACATTTGGATGAGACTTTGCAATAATTTCGGCTAGTTCTTCACCATTCAGAACCGTTGGTTTCGTAGGGTCCTGTTTTACACGAGTAAGCCGAGGAATTAGCACCGTATCTGCATCGGTAAATGCATCAGTATATCCAGGAAGTGCTTCTTGCTGTCGGTTTCCAGTATTTGGTTCAAACACAGCAATGAGTTTTCCGGGGGCAAGTGATTTTAGTGTTTTCAGTGTGGAAGTAGCTTTTGCAGGCGAGTGGGCAATATCATCAAACACAATTCGTTCCGCTGAAGGTTTTCTTTCTAGTCGCCGTTTAATTCCGGGGAATGATGCAATCGCTTCAATTATAGTTGCTGAATCGATTCCCGCGGCTTCTGCAAGTGCGTAGCAGCCAGTAAAGTTATGCGCGTTATGCGCGCCAAACAGTGTTGTTTGCATGTTGCTTGTTCCCGCTGCATGAGTAAGCGTAAACTGCATACCCTCAAGCGATTCAGTTGCTTCGGAATATGCTGCATCACCAGTTGCGCCGTAGGTAATAGTTTTCACGTCTCGTTTTTTAATGCGATTTGCAATGCGCTCAGGAACCAAATCGCTGTAAACGATTAATCCATTTTCAGGAATCATATCTACCAAATCTTCAAATGCTTTCATGTATAACTCTTCAGTGGGGTAGACATCGGCGTGGTCCCATTCTACTGCAGTAAGCAAAAGGTGGGTTGGTTTGTAATGATAAAATTTTGCACGATTATCCCAGCGAGCAGATTTGTATTCGTCGCCTTCAACAATAGACCAGTCGCTTGTGCCAATTGATGCAGCTGGGAGGTCTGTCTGAATGAGGCCACCAAACATATAGCTCGGGTCTCTTTTTGCGTGTAAAAATATCCAGCTTAGCAGCGTTGTAGAAGTTGTCTTTCCGTACGTACCCGCGCAAACAATTGAATGCTCTTGAATAAAGAACTTTGCAAGTGCCTCTGGGTATGACAAGTAGGGAACACCCTGTTCTTGCACGTATACCCACTCAGGGTTTTTTGACCCGGCAACATTTCCAACAATCACAAGATCAGGATCGCCATGAGCGGTCATTTTTTCTGGATGCCAGCCAGGATAGTACTGCACACCAGCCTCTTTGAGGTGCGTTGAGATTGGCGGATAGAATCCTTTATCTGACCCTGTAACGGTGTACCCTTTTTTGTGAAAGGCAATAGCGAGCGCGCTCATGGCTACTCCGCAGATACCGATGAAGTGAATATGCATAAGATTAGAATGGTTGATCACCATCATTTGGGATACAACGGTGTTGCTGAGATCCTGGAACTATTTCGTGAAGAATTGTCCCGTCATCGCGAGGGATAGCATGATATTCAATATTCTCTCTATCTAGACCCCAGACACACTTGTAATTCATTTTTTGTGTACAGCGCTCCTTGTCAGCGATGCTTCTGCAATCTGTGTTATCGATACGCTCAAGTTCATCTGCAATTTCTGTTGTATGGCAGGCTGATAATGACATGCCGGTAGCGTAGAAATTTTTACTACTATATAGCTTACAATCAGATCGATTTTCACAAGATTCTGTGGAATAAAGTGACTGGCAAGGTTCTTCTTCACCTTGAAACAAAGAAATGAATTTTCTATTACTAAAAAACAAGAATGAAATCGCGATTAGCAGAATAATACCTAACGCAACAAAGATTCCTTTTTTTCGAACATGCAGGGTAAAATATTCAGGCATAAGTATTACGTTTTGAGTATGTTTTTAATAATACTTGTATCTTGTTTCCATTCCTCTCCATCAAACCATTCCATTGCTTCAAATTGAAATTTATAGGTATCACCCGGGCGCTGCGCTGAACCCAAATAGATATGTGCCTTGTGATGCTCCTCTGCATACTTCACAGCGCGCACCATCATGCCCATTCCCAAATTTTTATTCTTTTCAGCAATACTTAGATCATAAAATGGATATGAGTAGTGTATCATGTCTTTATTTTCATAGCAGAGTGCATAGCCAACTACGGAACTGTTTAGCGTATACACAAACATCATGTTGAAGTTGGATTTGGTCTCATCAGTCATTAATTCTTTGAGCTTGTTGGCACTAAAGGTCCCGGCGCCAAATTTTGTATCATAAAAATCTTTTGCCATTTTTCCAATCGACCAATGGTAGGTTGGGTCAGGGAGAGGAATGGCGGTGAATCCTAATTCTTCGGTTTTGCGTAAGATGCGTCTGTTTTCTGAATTAAGACGGAACTTGTTCAAATCGATGCGTACGCTTCGGGTTTGTTTCATTAAATTTTTTTCGGGTCTAACAAAAACATAGCCATTATTATAGCTGCTTGTGATGAGTAGATCATCTGCTTCATCGATATGTTTTTCTTTCCAGCTCAAATACATACTACTGACCGTTACTGTTATAGTGAAAAGGATGAAAGATCCGGCAGTCTTGTCGTACAGCGCGTATATTCAGTAGGTTCATCGCAATTATTTCCAAACCCACAGTCTAGAATACTTGCTGAATATTTCTCTTCTTTGCAAAAGAACGCGGACTTGCATATTGCACTTCGAGTGGCCTGCATTTCTCCATATGAGACATTGCGAATTGCAGTACTCTCTCCAAGGGTTGTGCTGCAATATGTTGATGCCTTTCGGTAGCCCAACTCTTGGTACAAAGCGGTAAGGAAGAGACCACCCACCAACGCCAATAATACGAGTACCCCTTTTTTTAGGTGTGTCATAATCATTAGTATAATGCAATCCACATAGCTAAAAGGACAAATGCAGCATGCACCATCCAAAATCGCATGACTGTCTTTTCTTCACTCCATCCACGCATTTCAAAATGATAATGCACGGGCGCCATTTTAAAGAGACGCCTACCAAGAAGGTGCCTTCCTGCAACCTGGATAATCACACTGGCCAGTTCTGCGAAGAAAATAAATCCAAGCAGTGGTAACAGCAGCATCTGATTAATAACAATCACATTAATTGCCAGGAGTGCTCCAAGACCCAGCGATCCAACATCTCCCATTTGGAATCGCGCTGGTTTAATATTGAAATAAGTATAGGTAATAAGTGCACCAGTTGCAGTTGCATTAAGGTACGCAATTTCTGGGTAGCCCTGCACCCAGCTCAGTAGTGAAAGGGCAGAGAAGGTAATAATGAGGGATCCACCAGCGAGTCCGTCCATGCCGTCAGCAACATTCACAGCATTCGCTGTCGCCATTACAAAGAGGACAATAAGCGGCATAATCCACCAGCCAATATCTACATAGCCGTCAAATGGAATATGAATGGTTTGCCAATGTTCGCCTAGTTTGAAATATACCCACCAAGCAGCAATTGCTCCAGCGGTAAATTGCATAACTAATCGTTCGTGTACGTGCAGTCCTTTTCCTGGATGAGAACCAAGCCACAGTGATGTACGTTTAAAAAGCGACCACGGTAACGTAATGATGAGCCACGCTCTATTCCAGATACTTTTATGAACACGAATCAGTTTAAAAACGTGTTTGAGCTTTCTATTTCTTCGTTTCTTTTTATTAAATGTATTCATCAAATCGTCTACGCCACCAAGCAGTGCTGCAATACTCATGATAAAGAGTGGCATCCAAGTAAACTTCCGTTCCCAGTTAAATAGGAACGTAACGGCAATAATAGTCGCTATAACTAAAAGACCGCCCATGATTGGGACGCCCGCTTTTCCTTTGCGCGCTCCTAGTGAAAGGGCCGCATCGTATTCTGGATTTCTGGTAATTTTACACTTATATAAGAACTTGATAAGTGCCGGCGCCATGATAAAGGCCGTAACGCAAGAGATCAGCCCAAAGCCGATCGTTGTTTGCAATTGTGAGAGAGAATCTGGAGGAAGTGCCATACCGAGTAATGGTAACAGAGATTGGCTGGGTTGACAAGATTATTGTTTTATTAGGAATGTTGAGTATGTATTCTAATGGGGGATTCGATAATTGTGGATAACTTGCGGCTAAGGGGTTGACAGTTTCAACAAAGAAGAGTATATTGGCAACTCACTCCCAGTAGTCAGGGGAACGTGCATCTGTATTTGTGCCTCCAAAACACCTGACTACGAAGGTCCGCTCTTCCGCGGACCTACATGAAACTCTGCAGCGAGTTTCATGGAGCGACTCCTTTGCCCGGGGAGTCTGCTCCTGGCCTAATATAGGGCCACCCCAAAAAAACTTTCTCGACGCGATTTGCCCGGTCGCGCTAGAGAGTGGGGTGGCCCTAGGCTACTTAAAAAAATGGGACGGAGCAAGACTCTGTAGGACGGCAGCCGTATAGAAGGCTCGGATCAAAAACAGTGAGGGAACATCCCTTCGAGATTCGACGCCAGGCTAACGCCGCAACCTGCAAGCCCCGGACGCGTCGCGTCTGGGGTATTTTTTTTTACCTAAAATAAGCAATTAGTTTAAAAAGCGTACAAATTGCGCATGTTTTTTGACCCTTTTTGTTCGTCGTATTATACTGCTTGCAAATAACGAATTCCTTATGGATCAATACGCAACAAAAACTGATATTCAAGAAGTAAAAGAAATAATGGATCGCCGTTTTGGTGAGGTTATTGATGTTATGAAGGGATACGCTGAAGTAATGGATAAGCGAACATACGCGTTAGAAACACGGATGGATACACGATTCGATACGCTTGATTCTAAAGTTGACAACAATAGCAGTAAGATTGCTTCTCTAGAACGTGACATGTTTCATGTTAAAGATTCTGTAACAAATATTGAAGATACCATGGTTACAAGAGAGTATTTAGACAAAAAACTCGTACAATACCAAAAGAAAAACAGCGTACCTCCTGTAGCGCTGCTGGGGTTAAATTCGTAATCTTTTAATGGCTAGTGTATTCGCTGTTTTAGCACGCCAAAGTGTCTCATTTTTTTCTGAAGATTCACCAGACTCAGTCCACGTTTGATCCAGCAGTGTTCCTGCCGGTTTTTTTATTTCAATAGTCCCACGACGAATGCCATGATTATATTCGCCATCACTTTTCCAGTTGAGTGCATGCGCGTAGCTAATAATCGTATCAGTTACTTCAGTAATAAGGAGTACATGATCAAGATCATGCGAAGAACCTGTTCCAAGCATGATAACCATGTCACCAGGCTCTGCATTAGCTAATGCAATGTCATGAGAATTTTCATTGTCTGCAAGTACTTTTACATTTGTGTTTTCGACTGTCCGCCAAAATGCTAAACATTTTCTTACGAGTGATTTTGATGAAAATGATAATTTCTTTTTTAAAGAAGATCCTTTTGATTTCAATTGCGCACTTAATACGTGAAAAACAAATCCTGAGCACTCAATTCCCAAATTATGATCAACTAAAAATGCGCGGATTGCTTGTTCATCCATTTGCGCAAGATCCTTTTTTTCTCTAAGCGCTATGATCTGCGCTTCTTGTGCAATGTCTTCTGGTGTACCTTTTCCAACGGTAGCGCGAAGTGCGGCTCTTGACCCACTTTTTTTATTATTAAAATATGGACAACGAATTGTCTTACCGCCAATAGAAAGCGATTCGTATGCGGCAATAACCGCCTGTGCATTTTTAGAAAGGGTCATAGAGCCGTTGCAATGGCCTGGCCTTGCTCATTTAGTATTGCGTGTGTGCGCATAAATTGGTGTTCCGTTCTAAAGCGAACATACTCGGTACCATTAATAGTCGATCCAACAATGATAGCTCCTTTTGGAATATTGTTTGGAAGAGTGGTTTGCGCTCGTAGTACAAGTTGAGCGCCGTTGTTAATTATAGCGGGAGCTTGTTCAGGAGATTCACCGAGCAGCGCGGCAATATGCCAATCCATTATAGTAGGCGAGTCACCAATTGATTGCTGCAAAAGCGATTCAAATGAGAGGGATGCAGGTTCTCTTGCATTGATTTCTAGTAGGTACATTTTTTCTTCTGCGGTGCTCCACATGCAATCAATTCCAAATGCTCCTTTCCATTCTGCCTTTCGCATTTTTTCGGCTACTTGCTTTGCAATGTCTGTATATTGTTTTTTTGCCTGTTCAGAAAGAAGTGAACTTGCAAATGCAAAATCATTTCCAATTGTTGCAGAAAAATCATTGTCAGTAAACGGTTTTAGTCCTGTTATTTGATAACTAATTGCGCCATAGATAATTTCTTTTGGCGCAACAACAATGTTTGATGTGAGTGTGGGGCCATCAATATAATTCATGAGTCGAATTGGTCGTTCTGGGAATTTTTCCGCAAAGTCATTCAGTTGCGCCTGCTCAGTAATAAATTGTGTGCCGTTTCCGGTGTGAGAGATATTAAATTGCGCAACAACGGGGAGTTTAACTTCTGGTAAATCTTTACAAGGGCCATGCCACAAGTACGGCATAAGCGATGTTAATTCGCCAAGCCAATCGAGTCCAGTAATTTTACCTTCTATCTGCGCAGCAAGTTCTGCTGGCGGATGAATCAACTCCCAATTATTTTCTGCAGCAAAGCGTTCAATTTGCTTGGTTGGTTTAAAGACCATCAGCTTTGCTTCTTTGTGCTCAGCAAAATACTGCTGTGTTTGCGTATTCTTGAGTAAATCAATTGTGGAGAGCAAAAAATCGTGTTCAATAAGAGAACAACTACCCCCACTCGCAGCAAAGTCGCTCGCCTGCGGTGTTGCATTTGTGATAATATGTAATAAAGAGGAAGCGGTAGCGCCAAGTGCTCTGTCAACATCTCTCGTAACGTATACTATGTGTCTTGAATCAGCCATATTTCGCTTATTTCTGGGAAGTTTACCTGTTTATCATATACAAACTGGATCGATTCGTCTAGTATAAAGGTGTATAACGAATGATATGGATCAATTATCACAAACATTAAAAACCTTTGGAAAATTACAAATTAATGTATCGTTTGCAAAGCTGACTACTTTTAAAATAGGTGGCCCGGCTCGTTTTGTGTTATCAATCGATTCAACAGAAAACATGATTGCGGCACTGCAATATTTAGATGGAGAAGGGGTGCAATATATGCTTTTGGGTGGTGGCAGTAATATGCTTGCACCAGATGAAGGATATGATGGTGTTGTAATAAAGTGTGCGGCAAAAAAAATACAAGTAGAAGGGAACACCGTTATTGCAGATGCCGGTGCGCAAACTGCACAGGTTGCACGTGAATCGGTAAAAGCAGGGCTTTCTGGATTTGCTTGGGGAGTTGGAGTGCCTGGTACGATTGGTGGCGCGTTAAGAGGAAATGCTGGTGCAATGGGGAAAGAAATGAAAGACGATGTGAGCAGCGTGGAAGCATTTGTCGATGGGGAAGTTTTAACATTATCAAACGAGGAGTGCAAATTTGGATATAGACATTCGGCATTTAAAACAATGGGAGGTGTGATTTTACGTGTAACGCTTACACTTAAATCAGGAGATGCCGCAGAAGAAATGAAAAAGGCACTCGAGGCACTTAAATATAGAAATGAAACACAACCAAAAGGATTTGCCTCTACTGGATGCATTTTCAAAAATATTGATGTAACTGAAGTAAATAAAAAGACGTTACTAAAACATTTTGACGCTGCAGACGAGAAGGTTCAGCGGTTTATTGAAATAGGAAAAGTATCGGCAGGTTGGCTTATTGAACAAGCTGGAATGAAAGGGAAAAAGGTTGGAAATGCAGAAGTCAGCGATGTGCATGGGAACTTTATTTTGAATATGGGAGAAGCTACCTCGGTAGATGTGCATATGCTTATTGAGCAGATCAAGGAAGCGGTATATACTAAGAGTGGACTTACCTTAGAAGAAGAGATTTATATAGTATAAGAAGGGCTATGAAACTCATTGAGCAAACAGAAACAAGATTACAGTTTAAGCAATCAGGGTGGTGGGCACGATTAATTGGTGTAGCCTTTATTGCGGCAACTGTATATATGTATTTGCAGCCATTTCCGGATCAGCAATGGTGGTTTGCGCCAATTTTTGGTATTGCGGGTTTGGCGGCGTTATTACTTGGTGCAACTGTATCTACGGCTGTAGATAAAGGGACACAGACCATTGTTGTGACGAATGCTCGGCTTATTGGGAAAAAGGAAGTCACGTCGCATTGGAATGAGGTGAAAAAAGTAGTTATTCAAGAGACGATTAAAAGGGAAAAAGGAACAACAATGCGCGGGTATGAACTACTTATTGAAAAACAAGATGGGCAACTTATGTCTGTAGCACAGACAGGTGCAGGCAATACGGGTGCTCTTCGTCGTCAGAATAAAATTGCAAAGCAAGGGAAATTGATTGCAGATATGATTGGCGTGGAATTAGAAAATAGGGGCGCTGCAAGCATGGGAGATATTATGTCGGCAATAAAGAAGGGTATTCAGAGCAAAAATGACGAGAACTAATTTGTAAAAAGGAGGCACCTACGGATATTCACATGCACTGCATGATAAAAGAAATCGTATGAACATGAACATTCAAACAAACGGTGTAGAAATGACAGATGCTATTAACACCTATGCAGAAGATAAAGCGGGAACTTTAGAAAAATATTTTGACGGCATTACAGCCATTGATGTGATTGTGGGCATGCACAGCAATCATCACAGCAAAGGAAAAGTATACTTTGCAGAAATGAGTGTGCATGTGCCCGGAAAAACAATCTTTGTAAAAAAAGATGCCGTAGATTTATATAAGTCTATTGATAAGGTGCGAGATCACATGAAAGTGGAGTTAGAAAAGATGAAAGGAAAGATGCGTCATGTAGATAAAGAAGCACTGCGCGAGCAGAAGGCATATCAGGAAGATGAAGAATAATAGCGGAAAAATGCAAAAAGCGGCTTTACGGCCGCTTTTTTGGTAAAAAAAGAACCGCCGACCCAGTTGAGGGTGGCGGTGGGTGAGCGGGCAGTAGTGCACCGTTCACGTGGCCTGCGGAGTTGCAGGCCCTAGCGGGATCCTTCTACCATTTACTTGGCCTGAGGATCTCACTCGTGTGCGTCCAGCCATGCTC
>JABIFP010000011.1 GCA_018650645.1 Candidatus Magasanikiibacteriota bacterium
CACCATGACCGCTGAGGTCGATCGGGACGTGCGGCGTACGCACACCGTCGCCCTCGGGATAGTCCTTGGTAATCATCAACGAGGAGATGAACTCCATGCGACGGCAATTCGCCACGAAATCCATCACTACCACTTTGTCGTGGTGTTCCGACTTGCGCAGTCCACGGCCGAGCTGCTGCTCGAAAACCGTACGCGACTCGGTCACTCTGAGAAACACGAGCAGGTTTGCGTCCGGGATGTCGATCGCTTCGTTGAACTTGTCCACGACGAGCAGGATTTGTACTTTTCCTTGCTTAAATGCGTGGTACATGTCCTGTAGCCTGCCGGCGGACATCTGGGAGTGGTATGCTCCTACTTTTTCGCCCTTGTGACGGGTTGCAAACATCTGTTGCACTCGCTTGAGGTGCGACAGGTTGCGGCAGAACACCACCGTCTGCTTGTCGCCTTTCTGCTGCTCTGCCACCACCTTGTCGATGATAGCCTGCAGCTTTTCGGCGACAAAGACAGTTCGGTCGATATCTGCGATCGTGAGACGTCGATCACCCTGCTGGGCGCGTTTCGCGAGGTCTCTCAGTACTGTGAGGTCGAGTTCTCCTGTGATGACTCGATAGTCAACGCCAGACACCCAGCGCCCATCAGCCAAAGCTTCAGTCAGGTTGTACTCGAAGACAGGATCTCCGAAAATGTCTTCGATATCACGTCCATCCATGCGGTCTGGCGTGGCCGTAAGTCCGATGTACATGTGAGGATCGAAGTAGTCGATCACCTCTCGGTAGGTGGTCGCCATGGCGTGATGTGCTTCGTCCACCACGATGAAGTCAAACTCCGTAGATTCGAAGATCTCCATCGTTCCACGATGGAACGTCTGAAAGGTAGCCAGCACGATGTCGGCGTGTTGGTCTCCCTTCTCGGTACCACTGAAGATGGCCGTCGTTACCCCGGGGATGGCGTCCTCGAATTCTGCCTTGGCCTGGTAAAGTGCATCCACCAGGTGGCAAAGAAAGAGCACCTTCGGACGGAAGTTGAGTTCCTGATGCCATCGACGAATGATGTGGGCCGCGATGACAGTCTTTCCTGTCGCGCATGCCAGCACCAAAAGGGCTCGTGTCGTAGCATTGAGAACCGCATCGACTGCCTTCTGCTGATAATCTCGCAAAATCTTCATGTCACGTCTCCTTGTGTGTTCAGTTTCCTGAATCTGGTTGTAGAATGAGCTAGTTCTAGGTAAAACCCAGATATATTCCTTGATTTCTTAGATAATCAAGGAATATATCTGTGCTCTAGTTGATAATAAAATTTACTTTATTTTTTGCATTTTGTCAATGTACGTAGCAAATTTTCATCAAAAAGTTAGAATCCCTACTTAGGTAAGCATTTTTTGCAATAATTTTCGAACTGACAATTTACCTAATTTTAAACAAAAACGAAGCATTTTTTAGCTTCGTCCTTATTTGCTCGGGGACAGGGATAATCTCGTCGCTATCGCTCCTCGTTCCGCGCTGCGCTCGTTCACAAATAACGCTTGCCGCTTTACTTGATTCACTCACAAATGAATAAGTTTTCAACTTATTCGCTTGGTTCGCGAATTTGAATGATCGAACCCGCGGGGTTCTTTCCACACCCTCGAGCAAATAAAAGCAGGCCAATGTGGTGACCGCAGGGGCAGGGATAATCTCGTCGCTATCGCTCCTCGTTCCACGCGGCAATCGCTCACCAATGCAAAGCCTACGGCCTTGCGTTGGATTCACTCACTTGCGCGGTCGAACCCGGGGGTTCTCACCGCACATCCCCGAACAATAATAAAAACAGGCCTGAGGGGCCTGCTTTTTTTATTGCTCTGCTACGTGTACAACTTCCGAACTTTTCTGATTAATTATCGATCAACAGCATTAATAATGTAATATGCTGTTTCTCCTATATCTTTATTTATAGAAACAGCAACAACACTCACACGTAAATCTTCCTTACTCATTAAAGGCCCAAAAGCATTATAGACATATTCAGCTATCTGTTTAGGACTTTCTTTTAGAGCCTCAATAGAAATCGGTTTACCAAGAAAAGAGGGAGTTGGACGAATATTTGGACCAGCATAAGTGGATATAAATAGAGCTTGTTCGGATTGAATCGGTAAACCAAAACATTCTCTTATGGATTTGCCCATCCCATCATTTCGAATTATGTGCACCGCTTGGCTCCATGCATTATTAATGTTTGCAATACATCCTGTTATGCGAGGAGTGCTATATTTATCTAGTTCATACGTTTCATGTTCTAAACTCTCAGTAATTTGTTCAAAAGCTCTTATATTTAAATTTTCGACAGCTATTGTTTGTCGACCGTTTCCAATAATTAATCCATTGTGGAAAAACCGAACGGCTGTATAATCAAGAAGGCTTAAGTTACCTTTATTCATTACATTTATATCTGTTGCTTCAACGCAAATACTTTTTTTATCTTTGCTTAAAACATATCTTTTTGCTTTACTTGATGCACTTCTCGCTGTTACCCCATATACGGCAAATAAATTTTCTTTATTATTACCCATGATAATAAATCTTCCTGGGTATTCCATTTTTGATGCCAGTTCTTTTATTTTCATCATATTTTTACTTTTATTTTCCTATGCTTTTCTATATATACAAAATATCATAAACAACAATTATTATAAAGTTCGAATCCTGTTTAGAGTATTAAGTTGGGCGAAAGTAAAAACGCCTTAAATTAGCAAAATTAAATATTTGGCATGTATTCACTTCCGAACCTCAATTTATTGCTGAACAAAAAGAAAAAACAGAGTTTTTACTCTGTTTGTCCTACTGTGCTCGGGGACAGGGATTCGAACCCCGATAGTTGGCACCAGAAACCAAAGTCCTACCATTAGACGATCCCCGAATTGTTACTTTGTTACTGCGATGCCGTTTGCGATTGATTCAATAAATCGCTTGCTGACAACCACAATGCTTTTCCACTGCCATCCATTGGCCATGAAGACCACTTCACTGAGAATATGGCGTTTCTTTCCAAGGTCGAGCAGATATACTTTTGGGTCTCCCTCATGCTTCATGAGCGTGCCATCTGGAAGGGCAGTCTCATTTATTGTGGGCATGTAGCCGGCAGCAACTTCTGCGCCGTCTGCAAATCCGTCAGCATCAGTGTCTGCGTTATCAAGCGCGGTTCCGTGCGCAAGTTCTGCAGATTTCGTTAGTCCATCGTTATCACCATCCACTTTTGCACTTGCTGCAACAGCAGGGCTGGTAAAAACAGCAACCTTTGCTCCAGAAACAGTATTTCCTTCAACAAAATTATGCATTGCGTTCATGATTGTATCATATGAATACTTGAAGTCAAGTCCATATCTTGTGCCGGGTTCTCTGGTAATAAACGATTTTGCTGAGTCGTCATAACCAGAAATAACGATCACATGATAGTCCGCGTGGCGTCTAAAATGCGGATTTTTTAATTCCGGTCCGTGCAGTGGCATAATAACAGGTCGGCCAGCATCTAGCTCTGCCTTAATTTGGGCGAGTGATGGATTTTTGGCAACATGCGCCTCCCACGGATAGAAAAAGTTTATGGTTGCCACCATTTCTTCAGCCGTTTCATCTTTGCTTTCCCCAAAGTATGCTTCTTTTTTTGCAAACGCAGAAAGAATCCGTTTTTTTGCATCCTCTTTTGATAGTGAAGACTTGCCATCATAAAAAGCATCCACCATGGCGATGGAAGTTTCTTCGCATGCATCTGCCCAGGGTTGATCCCAGCTGCCATCAGGCGCCTGAGAAGTAAATGGCACTGTCAAAGCAGCCGCAAGCGCTGGCATGGGCAATAAAACAGAAAGAGTGACAAGCAAAAATGTTTTCATAGTTCTATTGTACTACAGATCCGCCAAAAGCAGCAGCCAGTTCATGAATTTCTGGATCGACTGGCTTTTTTTCTGAAGTTGCAACAGAGATAGAAAGATCAAGCGCAAGACCGTAAGTTTCTTGAAGCGCTGTGAGCATGTGTTTATGGTTCTCAGTTTCCTTCAGTTTGTCTGCATGGAATGCAAATTCTGCCGTAAGTTTTAGGGTGTTTCCAGAAAGCGATGTTGGAGTGGTACTTTGGAGTACAAATTTAAGAGCAGGGGAGATGGTTTCAATTGCCTTAATCACCATATACCATTTTGCGCGTATAGTTTCCATATTTATTTGCGCGGGTGCTTCTGGTTCTGCAGGTTCTTCCTTTGGTTCAGGCGTTGCCGCGGGTTCGGGTACTTGTACTGCAGCGGGTTCCGGTGTTGGCTCTGGCTCAGAAATAGGTTCTGGAGCTGGGGTTTCTACTGGGATTTTTTTTGCAGCCGGTTTCTCCTTTGGTGCTGCTGCTGGTTTCGTGGTTGCAGTCGGTGCCAATGCCGCTGGCACATCCGGACACATCGCAGCAAAAACAAGTTCAAAAGCCATGTCAGGATTTGGTAACAGTCTGAGCTGTGGAAGACGCAAAATCATTGCATCAACAACAGCAATCATATCGGTAATAGTTTTACCAGAAAATGCAGTAGCTGTTTCTTGCAGCAGCTCATCATCAATCGGTTCACCGCTAAGTGTATGCTGTATAATGAGCCGCATAATTTCTAGCGATTCAGACAAGCACTGTTTTTGAGAACTCCCACTTTCTGCAAGTTCGCGAACGGCGGTAAACGCTTGTGTCGCATCGCCTAAGGCAACGCCTTGCAAAAAAGCATGTGCATATACAGAAGAGGATGCTGGAAGCAGTACAGACACATCGTCAGCGTTAATATGATCTTTTCCAGATGCGAGTACTTGCTCAAGCAAACTTACTGCATCTCTTACACATCCTTCAGATCGTTTTGCAATACGGTGGAGTACAAGATCATCAACTTGCTTGCCTTCTTCTTTTGCAATGTATGCAAGGTGAGACACAATAGTCAGCTGCGGTACTTTTTTAAAGACAAAATGCTGACACCTTGAAACAATTGTTTTTGGCAATTTGTGAAGCTCAGTTGTTGCAAGAATAAAGATAACGTGTGCCGGTGGTTCTTCTAGAGTCTTCAGAAGCGCATTAAACGCACTCGTAGAGAGCATGTGGACCTCATCTATGATGAATACCTTAAGCTTGAGGGTAGTCGGCTTAAACTGCGCGTTTTCAATGATGTGTTCACGTACATGGTCAACGCCGGTATGGCTTGCCGCATCAATTTCAATAACATCAATAGAACGCCCTTCGCTAATAGCAATTGCGTCTGCATGTGTATTGTCTGGTTCTGCAGAATCTTTTACTCGAGGGCAATTAACCGCTTTTGCAATAAGCCTTGCGGTAGTTGTTTTTCCTACTCCTCGTGGACCAGAAAATAAATAGGCATGTGCAACCGTATCTGCCAAAATTTGATTGGTGACGGTTGTTACAACATGCTCTTGGCCTACTACTGAGGCAAAGGTTTGTGGTCTATGAGAGTGATACAGTGCCATAATATTTCGATTCAATTGGCCCTTATTATACCGCAGTATCAGGCAAACGCAAGTTCACTTCGCTTGACGCCTGGAGAGCACTGTGTATGCATGATCCACTTATTTGGTTGCCCTCCTCAAGGGGCTATGTTATAGTAATCGCGTAATATACTTATTTTAATTAGGACAAGTATGCCAAGAAAAGCAAATCCAGCGCTTCTTAAACCGCTCCAACTTTCTAAAGAGCTCGAAGCAGTTGTAGGACCAGGGCCATTGCCACGGTCACAAGTAGTAAAGAAACTTTGGGAATACATCAAAAAACACGACTTGCAAAACCCAGCAAACAAACGAAACATTTTTGCTGACGATTTGCTTCTTCCACTCTTTGGTGGAAAAAAAGAAGTTACTATGTTTGAAATGACAAAGCTCGTTTCACCACATATTACTGATCCAGACAAAAAAGCAGCGTAATTTACGCATACAAAAAGCCCCTCTTTATAGAGGGGCTTTTTTGTTCACCATTTTTCTTTTTTCCAAATGCGTTTGGAAGAGGGAAAAAGGGTGAACCCGCCGCCAGCTCTGTGAAGAGTGCGGCGGCGGATTCGATGGCCTGTGCAGGCCGTGTTCTGTGGCGCGCTACTGCCTCTCGTTTCCCCTGTGAACAGTAGGGGGAGATCTGCCGCCGGCATGTTGGGCCGGTCGATGAGGAACTTCCTCAGGCGCCCAAGCGGGGGGCGGCAGTATGCTGACTACGCATGACGCTAACATAGCGTCATTCCTCAACCCCCGTCAGCATGCGGGAGGGGAAGAGGAGTTCACTGCGGTAATCGTTCCATCGCAGTGAACTGACCTTCTGCGCGGGGCATAGGGCCTTACTTTCAGGGATCCTTGTTGATCCCGTTTGAACCTTCCGATTTCCCCGGTGTCAGGGCGCATTCGGTAGTTCGGTTGTTCCTGCTGCTTTTTTACGACCGCAGGACACATCGTTTGGGTTGCTCACCCAACGTGGTACCGGGACGCTTCCCAGGTGACCACGCCAACTTTCTCTTTGTACGCTGACAGATCGTCTATTGCGTACGGTTGGATTGTTGGCTTGCCAGTAGCTATCTTACTGCTCCGCCTTACTGGCGTTGGGGAGTCAGTAGCCGTATGGTTCTCCGGCGGGGTAGTAGTTTTTCAACTCTACCTCCTTTGGGTTCCTTGTTGAACCCGTTTTAATCCTTTCCACTTGTTTGGCCGCGTGTGCGCAAGTTCGCGCGTGCGAGGGCCTTGAGGTGGTTAAGGATTCGATGGTAGTGCACTTCATAGGTGGCACGTTACACCCGTTGTTGCCACTCAGCTGAAGAGACCAGAAGGTCCAACCCAGAGTGTCAACAACTAAGCGCTATATCACAGAAAAGTGGGTTTGTCAAGTGTTTTGTGGGGAATAATAGATAAATTTGGCTAACTTTAGTGCATTATCGACTAACCCTACTTGACAGGGTGGCAGAGACGTGCTACTTTTTTGCTTGCGTCAAGTTTGGCGCTGAGATAGGATAGGGAGGCAAGAAAAGATGAACACAAACAAAACCGGGAAGGGAGGCGATACAGGTGTCGTTGTCCTGATCTTGGGGGCGCTTGTTGGGCTGGTGCTGACCGTGGTCAGCATCGCGCAGCAAGAGCAGGCAGAGTGGAGCGAGGATCTCGCATCCATTCACACGGTCTACGCTGGCTTCGAGCCGAGTGCGGGGCCGTGGCAGGACATGATCTGCGACTGCGATCCGGCCCTTTGTCTCGGCATTGTCGATGACTCAGGTGCTGGAGGCGCGCCGGGTGATGGCGGTCAGGATATCGTCGATTCGCTTGACTGCGATGACGGCTACCTGTGGACCACCTCACCGGCGGAGTTCTTCTTCAACCCACGGGAGTGGAACGACAAGTCGGTCATGCACTACAAGCATGTGCTCGAACCTCATCGGCTGGACGGCTGGGCGGGGACGCTCGAGCTCTCCTCCTTGTTCTTCCACGACCCGGAGGGCACCTTCGTCTCCTACTTCTTCTTCCTCAAGCGATCGGGGAATCAGTGGGTGGCGGTTGAGGAGAACGAGGCGCATCCTGACCTGGTGCTCACGGAGCACAACATGGGATTCGACGACCTCGGTAGGACCTTCACGTTGGTCCACTTTGGCGGCGAATTCGTGGTCGCCTTCGACACCAACGCACTGGCAGGTGTGGTGGCCGTGGCTTCCCCGAACGGAAATGGAAACATGACGCTGCACCAGCAAGGGCAGTGGTCGACGAGTCGTGACACCAACGGCACCATCTGCATGGTGCACTGACAGGAGTGAGAAGATGAAGTGGATGATTCTCGCCAGCAGCATGCTGCTGGCAATGAGCGCTTCGGCGCAGACGCTGCCCCCGCAAGGTGTGGCGGCGGAGATGGTCAGCACGCACGGTGTGCGGATGACGAAGGATCGGCTGCTCAAGGCTGGTCTTGCGCTGAATGCTGACAAGAGCGACCGCAAGCCATCCGTGAAGCATGTGGCGAAGAGCGCCCAGCGGATCGTGAACACGAGCGCCGTCCGGTCTGGCACGCGCTGGCAGCTCGAGCAGTTCAACCTGAAGACCGAGACCGGTTCGCCGCTGATCGCCGCCAAGCGGCTCAGCGCGAACAAGGTCAGCTTCAGCCATCGCGGTGGTACTTCCTACACGGTTTACGGCAACGAGGCTGAAGGCTACACCGACTCAGTGGGCGCCAGTATCACGTTCAAGGCGCACAGCGCCAGCGGCATGAACTCGGACTACGTGCCTGGCTACCAGATGACCTTCATGGTCGCCGGTAAGCCGGTTGCGCTGATCGAGTTCACGCACGCGACGAGTACCGACATCCCGCCGCTCTACATCCCGATCGACAAGAACGGGAAGCAGGGCCATGCGGTGGTGGGTACGGACCCGACGCTGGTCTTCGCCCTGAGTCACGCCGACTAGCGGGCGCCACCAACCACAACGACAGCCGACCGAACGGCTCAAACAAATCGGAGAAGGGGACGACGTGATCTACGAGATCAATTCGTCAAGGAGTCACCTGCACAACAACAACCCAACGGGGCGGTGTGCAGGTACATAAAAAGCGCAGAACATTGTTCTACGCTTTTTTGTTTGCAAATGTCTACCCCTTTATAATCATCTCAACCGCTCCCCACATACTCTCTCCATTTTCTGGAACAATAAGGACTACATCGTCTCCGGCCATCCCCTTATGATAGGTAACAGACGCCGTTAATACACGGTACATCCGCCCCTCAGTAAGAGCAGACCACTTTTGTGATGTTTCATCAAAAATGAGTCTCCCGCGAATATGTTTTCTTTGCGTTGGACCAACTTGCTTATAAATAAATCGGCCTTGATCATTGAGAGAAAGTTTCAAAAAATCTCCTTCAACCAATTTAGATTTACTTGCATAGTTCGCTGACACAGGATACGTTTTTCCGTCAGACCCAATCATCGCTTCACCATTAAAGACGCCTTCAACCTGATTCAAGTCTTCTGGTTCTGCTGCAACAATGGCTTGCGGCTGTAACAGCGCTGGTTTGTGAGAAGGTCCTTGTCCGGGTGCTGCTTGCACAATTTTCATCATGGTATCGAGTTGTTCTCTTATTGCTCGCATGTTTGCAATAAGCGCCGCCGTATCAATATTTGTAGTAATAGGTTCCTGGGTTGGTTGCTCAAACTGAGCAGCAGGTTCACTATTGTATGGTGGTGCAACCGGCGCATCGTCTGAAGAAGGAATACCTTGCGCATATCCATTGTTATACATTTGTCCATCCATATATTTCGGAACTGAAGAATAATGTTTGCCAGCATCTGGCAGGGCCTTTGACTTTTTCTTAATTGTGCCACCAATGTGATGCATAGCAAATCTTAAGTGAATTCATTGTATCACAGAGATTGCTGCTGAACAGGCCCCATGTGGAGTATGATGGGGAAAAGCGTGTGGAAAAGAAAAGACCAGCGCTAGGCTGGCCTTCTTTATAATGTCGCTTCTGCTATAGGGGCAGCGCTGGCGGGTAAATCACCCAGTTGACTGCGTTCAAGTATCTCTGCCTCCACAATGCGCTTATCACGGCCATATTTGAGCCGTGAGAGCTGTTTAATTGCGTCCGCAAGCTCTCTATTACCTTCTTTCGGTGGATAACTCGCCATATTGAACGGTTTACTTGCTTTTCCGTCAATAAGCATTTTGGTGTAGTAAGAGAATGGTGGGGGATTGAGTAGGTCGTAAGAACCAAAGGTTGGGACAAATTCTTTAGAAAGAATGTCTGCATCGTCTGGCCCAATTCTTCCCACACAAATAGTACCAGCATTACCAAGGATGGCATCTCGTACATCGGATTTTCCTTTGTCATCTGTAAGCTGTCCTAAATATTGATGGGCCACAATCAAGTCGAGTTTGTATTTACGTGCCTCAGATAAAATGGTAGAAATCGAATCAGTAATAAAGTTTTGGAACTCATCGATATATAGATAGAAATCTTTTCGGTCTGCTTCTGCAACATCTGCACGACCCATGGCAGCCATTTGCAATTTAGCCACAACAATAAGTCCGAGTAGTTTTGCATTTACTTCACCAGTTTTCCCTTTAGAAAGATTTACTAAAATGATTTTTTCTTCATCCATTGCTTTTCTAAAGTCAAAACCAGACTTTTGTTGTCCCATGATATTTCTCATCATTTCGTTTCCAACAAATCGTCCAACTTTAGATACTAAGTATCCAAGCATTTCACTTTTTGTGTGATCACTGGTCTTTGCCATTTCTTTTTCCCAGAATGCGCGTACAACAGGATCAGTCACTTTTTTCAAATACACCTGTACAAAATCATCATCGGTAAACATTCGTGGAATATCAATGATTGTTCCAGGATTTTCTACATCAGCCATCAGTGTAAGCATCACATTTCTCATTTGATGCTCAAACATTGGTCCAATCATTTCAGGCGGGAACAGTTTATAGAAAATACCAATCATTTCTTGTACAGCAAAGTCACGCTGCTCAACAGAATCAGCTTGTAACATGTTCAAACCGATTGGTCGCTCAAGATCTGAAGGATTCAAAATAATAACATCGTCAGCGCGTTCTTTTGGCACATGTGCAAGGATATCTTCAACAAGATCACCATGCGGATCTACAATACCAACCCCTTTGCCGTCTTTCACGTCTTGAATAGCAAGATTACTAATAAAGACTGATTTACCAGACCCAGATTTTCCAATGACATACAGATGTCTTCGTCTGTCTGCTTCTTTCATGAATACCTCAGAGCGTGTTCCTCTATAAGGAATATATCCAAGATGAAGACCGTCTTTTGGAATGTTGGGAGGTGGTGCTGATCGTCTTCCAGAAAGCCATTTAATATTAGGCGATTCGGTGGAATGCAAGGGAAGATGCCATAGCGATGCCATTTCTTCTGTATTCAGCGTAATGTTTCTATTGTCATTATATGACCGATAGATAAAGTTGCGGATAAGCTGCGTTTGTCTTCTTGGAATAGCAGCTTTGAGCGAGTTTCCGTATTGATACAGGTTGTACTGACTGAATGCATTAACAAGGTTGTCTAAATTTCCTTTTGCATGTACTTCATTATCAGAAACACTCAGGAGTCGCACGGTAACATCAAGTCCACCCTTAGAGATTTTTTCTTCAATCCCTTTCAGCATTTCTTCTTCCATGGCAGAAAGTTGATATTGTTTTTTCTCTGATTGTTCTTTTCCACCCATTTCAGTGATAGTATCGCTTGCTCCTTTAAAGGCTTTACTGAGGAATGAAGAACCAGTCACGTCTTCAATCTTTTTTCCTTTACGCACCTCTCGCACAATATTCATGCCACGCTTGCGCCAGCGTTTTGGTGCACTCCTAACCACAAATTGTACGGCTGCGGCACTGTTATGTTCATTAATCTTTGCTAATACATTAAGTACAGCAGAAAGCGGATCTGAATCGAATTTTTTATATGATTTGAGCGGAAACGAATTGCTGCGTTCGAAATATAAGTTTGCTCCAACAATAGTAGAGTGTGGAGTAAAGATATTGTAGTCAGTCATTTCTTCAATCTGCGCATCTGCAAATTGCGCATGAATTTGTTGTTCAAAAAATGGTTTGTAATTCAATGGTACGGCCATGTAAAAATAAATCAGCCCATCGTGCATCACAATTTCAAAAGAAAACGTATCTGATCGTCCTTTTAGCCAGGCCATAAGGCCTTTTTTAGCTCTGAGGCCGGCAACCGTAGAAAGAAATGTTTCCATGGCACCAATTTCTTCTTTTACTTGCTCAAGTCTATCAGATTGACCAACCTGACCGCCTTGCCCTTCAGATTTTCTTTCTTTTGGCACCATTACTCGGAGTACCACGCGGTTAAACGAGGAAGTAGTTCTGTTTTTACCGCGCAAGACTGCGCGTAAAATAAAAAGAAACGAAATAACAATAAGGAGACTGCCGCCAATTGCTACCGCCCAAAAAAGCAGCTGCTCTGTGGGAGGAAGGGCTGACGCAGCCGGAAACGGTTGTGCTTGAACACCAAAAGCTTGCAACATATTTATTGAGGTGGTTGACGAGTGAGAGCAATGATCTTGTCTGCTTTAATTTTTGCCTCTTGTTCTACAAAAAATCGGTTGAGTCCTGGTAGGAAGCGAAGCCAGGCAACAACAACTTGAAATATTTTTCTGACATTGACTTTTGTTTTTCTCATGAGCTGCCGAATTTCAAATGCCGCACGTTCACCCTCAAGTTTAAATTCTTGTTTTTGAATAGTGGTAAGCTCATCAAATGCATCGCCCAAATCTTGTTCTAAAATTTGCTCTACCTGTTTTGTAAGATCGTCTTTTACTACAGGCAATGTTTTTGCCGGCCCTTTTGAGGGTTTATGAAGTGTTTCTTTTGCTTTCATCATGCCGGTCATCTCTTTGAGCTTGCCGGTTCCTTCAAGCGCCTTGGTGTCTGTTGTTTCATCAAAAATTTCCGCATTGTCTTCGTGAGACTGCAGTTCTTCCATTGCTCGCTTTTCTTCCTCAAGAGGGACATGACGTTCCTCTTCTTTGAACGATTCTAACAGTGATTGCGCCATGTGAGTGCTTTACAAGTAGTCAATTCTTCTATAGTATAGCAAAGAAAGCGCTTCACACATATAGTGCGGCGTGAACAACTTTTTTATGCAAAAAAAACGATTCGTCACAACGACCATTCCATATGTAAATGCGCAGCCCCATATTGGGCACGCACTTGAGTTTGTACAAGCCGATGCGTATGTACGATATTTTCGATTACTCGGAGAAGATGTCCGCTTTTTGGCGGGCTCAGACGAAAATTCTTTAAAAAATGTGCAGGCTGCAGAAAAAGCAGGTGAAGACGTCGGCACATTTGTTGCGCGGCATGCAAAAGCTTTTTCAGATTTACAAGCGGTACTTAATGTATCGTTTGATGATTTTATTAGAACAACAGAAGAGCGCCATACAAAAGGCGCACAAAAATTTTGGCAGGCATGTAAAAAAGAAGACATTTATAAAAAGCCATACAGTGGTCTGTATTGCGTTGGTTGCGAGATGTTTTATTCTGAAGACGAGTTGGTAGACGGAAAATGTCCGGATCATAAAGTTGAACCGCAACTTGTAGAAGAAGAAAATTACTTTTTCAGATTAAGCGCGTATCAAGATCAAATTAAAGAACTTATTGTAAGTGGCACATTACCAATCACTCCAGAGCGTAGAAAAAATGAAATGCTCGCATTTATTGATAGGGGATTAGAAGATTTCAGTATTTCACGGTCTCATGAGCGTGCACACGGATGGGGAGTTCCAGTTCCTGGGGATGAAGAGCAAATTATGTATGTGTGGTTTGATGCACTTTCAAACTATATTACGGCACTTGGGTACGCAGAAGACGGGGCACTATATAAAGACTACTGGCTGCAAGTTGGGCAAGATCGCGCGGTAGTGCACATGCTTGGAAAAGGAGTAGCAAGATTTCACGTGATTTATTGGATTGGAATGCTGCTTTCTGCGGGAATTCCATTACCAACAGAAGAATTCATTCACGGATACATCACATCAGAAGGAGAAAAGATGAGTAAGACACTTGGAAATGTTGTGGCCCCAAAAGATGCGGTTGAAACATATGGGCAAGATCCTACACGGTTTTTCTTTTTGGGAGCACTCAGCGCATACGGAGACTCAGATTTTTCTGATGAACGATTTAAAGAATATTACACGGCGCATTTAGTAAATGGCGTTGGGAATTTGACGAGTCGAATTGTTACCATGCTAGAAAAATATGCTGACGGGAAGGTTCCGGCAGTTGCAGAAGACACACTTGGTATTACGGGTATGTGGAAGACGCTAGATGCACACATGCGTGTATTTGCATTTGATAAGTATGTAGAAACGGTGCTCAGTTTTGCGGCAAAATGTGATACACTAATATCAGAGCAAAAGCCATGGGAAAAAGCAAAAAATGGCGAAGATATTTCTGCGCTTCTCTATACTCTTATTGAATCGCTGAGACATATCGCGATTGCGTTACTTCCTATTATCCCAGTTGCCGCAGAACGCATCCTTGCACAGCTCGGTATTGATGCTGCAGCACTTGATTCGTTAGAAAAGGAATCAGCCTGGGGCGGTATGAAAGAGGGAGATACGGTTGCAAAAAGTGACATCCTCTTTGCTCGTCTGTAATTTTTGACTGGTACAATATGGAACTCATTGATATTATATTGCTTATTGTCATTGGCGGGTTCTCACTGTTTGGTGTTTGGTTTGGATTTTTTCATACATTAGGTTCATTTTTTGGAACCGTTTTTGGCGTCTTCATTGCAAGTCGTTTTTTTGAACCAGCTGCGCAGTGGCTCATGAATATTACGGGGTGGGAGGGAAACCTTTCTCGTGTACTCGTGTTTTCATTAGCATTTATTGTTATAAATCGATTTATTGGATTCCTTTTTTGGGTGGTAGATAACATGCTCTCAGTTATCACGCGGCTGCCGTTTATTAAGGGCTTAAATCACATCTTTGGACTTGCACTTGGAACGTTTGAAGGGCTAATTACCGTTGGATTTGTTGTGTACTTTTTAGAGCTGTTCCCGGTGTCTGGAACAATTTCTGTGGCACTGCATGGCTCATGGGTGGCGCTATTATGTTTGAATATGACGCAAGCACTCATTCCGCTCTTACCGCAAGCATTGCAATTGGTAGAGCACGGTGTTGAGCAGGGGATTCAAGCTGGTGTTACCGGTGCAGATAAATTTATTGAAATGCAATTATGAAGCGAGTAGCCTGTCTTTTTGCCATTGTCCTCCTTTTTTCGGGTTGCCAATTTACGAATACTCCGCTGCCAAATGGAGAGTCTGTTTTTCGTTTACAAATAGGAAATCAGCATGAGGCAAAGGGATTCTACACACAAACATTTGCACCAGATTATATATACGATTTTAGTCTAAGAGAAGGAAAAAACATTGCTCCAACGTCATCAATCGTTGTGCGGGGTGGTATTATTCCGCATCATTTAGCAAGCGGACATACCGCTTCTGCATTTTTGGAAACACTAGCGCTTCAAAAACCTGACACGATAATAGTTATTGGACCAAATCATTTTCAATCCGGATCAAATTGGGTGCAAATTACAGATTATGATTGGCAAACCAAATACGGTACATTGCAAGCTGAGCAACAAATCATTGCTGACCTTATAGATAGAGACATTGCCAGGTTAGAGAGAGAAACATTTAAGACTGAGCATGCAGTTGGCGGACTGATGCCTCTTATTGCTGCACACATGCCAGATGTACAAGTGGTACCAATCGTTATTGGTATTGGCGCACCGCAGGAGGCACTGGATACGCTGGTAAAGGAAATTGCTGAATTATCAGCACTGAGGCATGTTGCCGTGGTAGGATCAGTTGATTTTTCTCATTACATGAGTGTACCGGTTGCAGATTTTCATGATGAGTTAAGTAAAGAAGTATTGCGCTGTGGTGATGTGGAGCGCATTAACAACATGGAAATTGATTCGCCAGAAACGGTGGAAGTAGTGTTGCGCGTCATGAAAGAACACGGTACTGCGCACGTTGCGCACATGCATCACACAAATTCTGCAACGCTTGTGAAAGCACCTGACGAACAAAATACGACAAGTCACATTGTGCCATATTTTACAGATGGGGAAAGCGAATGTAATCGGCAGTTTAGTATGCTTCACGTTGGCGATATGATGCTGGATAGATCTGTTGCAACAAGAATGAGTGAACATAGTCCGGCTTGGCTTTTTGAAGAACTGGCAGGAACTGAAAAACGGTTTTTCCGCGGCATGGATACTGTTGCCGCGAATTTAGAAGGGCCAGTTGTGCAGCATCGCATTGAAACGAGTAAAGAAATTGCTTTTAGGTTTGACCCGGCACTTTTACTAACCTTGCAGGAATATAATTTTGATGTACTTGCGCAAGGAAACAATCATACATTAGACATGGGGCATGCAGGTTTCGCAGAATCACAAAAGCATTTAGCAGCTGCTGGATTTACGTATCCTGGTCAGCAAATCGGTTTTTCTGAAGATTCATACACCATTATTGAGCAAGACAATGCGACGGTTGCATATTTCAGTGTAAACGACACGAATGTACCTGTTCCCGTAGAACAAATTGTAGAAATTATGCACACTATTGAGGCGCAAGTAGATTATATGGTGGTGAGTATCCATTGGGGGCAGGAGTATAAACTGGTATCAAATAGCAGGCAGCAGGAATTGGCGCATACCTTCATTGATGCTGGCGCGGATGCTATTATTGGGCACCATCCGCATGTTGTGCAAGAAATTGAGGTATATAAGAATCGGCCAATTTTTTACTCTCTTGGTAATTTTATATTCGATCAGTATTTTTCTGTACCAACGCAGCAGGGACTTGGCGTAGGATTAATTTTTGAAACAGAGCAAATCGGTGTACATATATTTCCTATTCAGTCACAGCAATCACAAGCGCAGCTGATGCTTCCACCAAAGAGACATAATTGGCTTGGTGAACTATATGATAGGAGCAAGTTGGATGGACTTTTACCCAAAAATGGCGTATTCTTTATACAAACATAACAGCGTAATATGAATAAAAAGTCACAAGTATCCTGGGAAATCTGGGGAAGTGTAGTGCTCACAATTATGGCCATTATTGGGCTTATTGTTGGGTTGGCGCTTGGGTTTGATCGGTTTGAGGATAGTGGAGAAAAGGATTATTCGCTTACCTGGCAGGGGGATGTAGAAATTGGTGACATGAGTAGTATGGAAGACCTTGTGTTTAGCGAGGTTGTTTCTACTAGCTCACCAGATTCCGATGAATCGGAGGAAGAGCTCGAGGAAACTGATGAAGATGTAGATCCATTTTATGGCAGGTTTTATGCAAAAAATGATTTGACGGATACGCTGGGAGGAAAACGTATGCATGTTGAATGGGAAATGCAAGCAACATTTATTTCTGCAGCAGAAACCCGCACGATTATTGGAGAGGAACTATTTGCGCGACTAGAGCAAGTAAGTATTCATTGTGATCAAACCAGTGAGTATACTAAGCCAGAGCAGTGTAATATCTATTTATATAGAACGGGGACTGTAACTGCTCCATCGGTGGTTGCCGGGAATGTAGTATATACGGCGTATATATATGATGGGGAAATGGGGGCAAATTATTACCCATATCACATCATAAGTGAACGTGATACACAAAATGTAGTATATCTTGGTGTGCCATCAAAATGGAAAATATCAAGGATGTTCGATTCTTTTATCAATGTGAATAAGATTACTCCAGAGGCTCCAGAAAAATTGATATATGGTGATGCTGTTCTTGTGTATTCAAACAGTGCGCACACAATATATGACAGTGAAAGGGCCACAGAAAATGAGTATCAGTATAGTCAGAAAGTAAAAAATTTGGGTGGTATTGTTGATGTTACAGCTGGTGAAACAGTGAACATGAAGGATTTCCTTAATAATCATAGATTGTTAAAGCAATATCCGGAAGGAGCGCTATATTTGGTAGATGGTGATATTTATGTGTTACTGGCGGAAGATGGCGGAATGTATTTTTACCGGATTATTCCAGAGCAATTAGTTGAAAGATCATGGGCTAAGGAACATACACCATATCCACTTTATGAAACGGGCTTTGCATATGCAGATGAAAAGACTATGCCGAAGCTTCTTCCCGCAGGGCGGATTGGAAGGGTTATGTGTGGTAGTGGATATTTAATCAATTCTAATGTTGCTACAAAGCTAGAAGGTTTTTCTGACCATATTGATGAGTTAACACCCTTCGCCTATACATCACATCGTGAGCGGTTGCTATTCACCATGCCTCGCAATGTTGCTAATGACATGAAAGCGTACAAAGAATTATTCGATTTTGGATTTGATGGAATGACGTCTCGAATGAAAATGAAATCTGAAGAAAACTATGGTTTCGAGTCAATGTCAGATGCAGAAAAGTGGGAATACTTCTTAAACGATGTGACTTTGGTGTATTGGAAAGATCCAGAGGGAACGTGGCGCGTGTTCAGAAGCGAGTTATATGAATCAATGGCAGAATGCGGAAAACCAGTCGTGTATCTCTACCCAGAGCAAACACAAGACGTATCAGTTACAATCGAGCCAAAGGGTGGATTCACCAAAACTATTCCAGCACCTGTAGGAAACACGTGGAAAGTAAAAGCGTCACCAAATTCAGAGCTATACTATTATGAAGACGGACAAACATATCCATACATTTTTTGGGAAAGTAAATCAGACGAGGGATCTGTTCCCGAGCAGGGATTTGTAATGGCAAAAGATGATGTTCCTGCAGAAATGGATCAGTTACTATCTGATGCCGGATTAAACACCCAAGAAAAGAAAGACTTTATGGAATTCTGGCAACCATTTTTGCAAGATTCTCCATACGTGTTTGTCACATTTGTAGCACAATCAGAAATTGATATGGTTGCGCCAATGAGTGTTACCCCTTCTCCAGACTATATGCTCAGAGTATTTATGTATTATGAGCCCCTCCAAAAACCAATCGATGTGAAACCACTGCCAATACATGTTTCACCACGTCACGGATTTTCTGTGATTGAATGGGGAGGCGTATTACACGAAGGATATAAAGGTGAATAAGTATGATGATTGACACGCACTGTCATATTCAATTTAAAGCAACCCAAAAGGATCTCTCTGAGATTCTTTTGCGCTGTGAAAAAGCGGATATGAAACTCAACGTTGTGGGAACGCAACTAGATACCAGTAGAAAAGCGATTGCGCTTGCAGAACAGCATGACTATATGTATGCGTCTGTGGGTCTTCATCCAATTCAGGAATATAGTGTTCCCGTTGAAGAAGAAGGTGATGCGTTTGTTACCCGCGGCGAGCAGTTTGATGCTGCGGCGTATGAACAACTCGCGCAGCACCCAAAAGTAATTGCAATAGGAGAAACAGGATTAGACAGATATCACATTCCGGAAGGAGAACTTGGTGAAAAAGTATTTGCAAAACAAAAAGAAACATTTTTGCAGCACGCAGCACTTGCAAAAAAGATTGGAAAACCGCTTGTCATGCATGTGCGAGATGCGCATGAAGATATGCTGGAACTACTCGAGTCACTTGGCGAACCGGTGCATGGAGTGATTCATTGTTTTACAGGTAACTGGAATCAGGCAGAGCGGTATATAAAACTCGGTATCTATTTAGGGTTTACTGGAGTAGTAACCTATCCGCCAAAGAAAACGAATCCAGTGCCGCAAGAAGAATTGCTAGAAGTGATTGATAACATTCCAATGGATAGATTACTTGTTGAAACAGATGCGCCATATCTTGCACCACAACAATATAGAGGAAAAAAAAGCGAACCATGGATGGTTGCTGATGTGATTGCGTTTATTGCAGAGAGAAGAAATGTAGACGCGGAAGAAGTGCGCAAGGCAAGTGTAGAGAATGCGGAGCGACTATTTGGGATGAAATAAAAAAAGCCTTCGCTGCATGACGGCGTGACCCGAGGTTCCGGGGAAAAAACCCAGGATCCATGCAGCGAAGGCGGGGGAGAGTGGTGGGGATCGAACCCACGTACCAGGTACCTCCCTTACGGGTGCCTTCCCAGCGACTCCCAACTAGTCTACACCCTCCGTATAAACTGCAAACATAGTAACAAAGAGTATAAAAATGTGCAACTTATTCGTGCACATTTTTGATTGTTATACAGGGGTAATTGTGCTATAGTGAGGGCACTATGTTATTAGATATTTGGTTTACCTACCTATACCAACCGGTTTTCAATGCACTCATTTGGATCTATTCAAACTGGGCAGGAGAGAATTTGGGATGGGCTGTCATCATTTTGACAGTTTTACTACGTTCAGCGTTGCTACCGTTTACCGTTATTAACGAGCGAACAGCAAGAGACAACAGCCTTATTGGGGATGATGTTGGGCAGATCAAAAAGGATTTGCAAAACGACCCAATGCTGATGAAAGAAGAGATCAGAAAAGCATTAAAAAAGAGAAAACTCAGACCATGGGCAAAAGCAGTAGTGCTTGGAATCCAAGGTTTAGTACTTGTATTACTCTACCAGGTGTTTATTCAAGGAATCACCGGAGAACGAGTTATTCAGACACTCTATACATTTGTTGATTACCCAGGAAAAATCAATACCATTTTTTATGGATTTGATTTAGGGGCGCCAAGAGATGTGTTATGGTCAGGATTTGTTGCTGTTTTCTTAATGGCAGAAGTGTATCTCGGATTTAAAAAAGAGAAAAAATCATTGAACCGTGCAGATCTTGCATACTTCATATTATTCCCACTTGCTGTATTCATCGCATTGTATATCTTGCCGATGGTGAAAGCACTATTTATTTTGACGTCAATTGTTTTCTCTGTAGTTGCTCATCAGGTATTAAAACCTTTCCTGGGTATTGCAAAGAAGATAGAAGAATTGCCTAAAAAAGAATCTGCATAATACATTACTATGTCATCATCACTAGACAAACTCATGTACTCCTTTGTAATGGAGGATGTACTCAAAGGATTTTTCATCTATGTACCGCCAGGATATGTTGCCTGCGTATATGATTTAGGACGAGGGGTACTGAAAAAAGTACTTACACCGGGGCTGCACTTCAAAATCCCATTTTGGCAAAAAGCAAAACTATTCAATACCCAAACACTCGAGTATTCAATTAGTAGAAACTTCAATCCACAATTTGAAAAAGCACTTGGAGACATTCCAATTGCTGCAGTTGCAGAAGACGGAAAACGAATTGGTGTTGAAGGAACTATCTTGCTTAGACTCGACGTTCATCAAATTCCATCAATCTGGCAAACAATTGGTGAAGACTTTGTACAAAAAATCATTCGTCCAACAGTAAGAAGTAGAATTAGAATGGTAGCGAGCCGTTATAGCGCAGGAGAAATTACGGGGGCAAAGCGTGACGCTGTTGAAACAGAATTAAAACATGAATTAGAACGCATTTTCTACTCAAGAGGAATCTTTGTAGAAACGGTGCTCTTAAGTGAAATTGGTGATATTAAAGATTACGAACGGACGGCAAAGGAATAATGTAGATAAAAAAGTCGCCTACGGGCGGCTTTTTTTGTTATAGCGGAGTAGTTGCATTGACAGCCAGGCTATTCTATGATAGTGTCAG
>JABIFP010000031.1 GCA_018650645.1 Candidatus Magasanikiibacteriota bacterium
GTTGTGGTGGGGGTGGAGTAGTTGGTGAACATATTGAACAAAATCACAAAATTGAAGGATCAAAAATTTCTGGCAGAACAGATCAAACAGGAAACTCAGTAACTTTGGGCCTTTCTGAAGCCGCAAGTTATGACAATATTGCAAACTTCTTGGTAGCACTTGCATTTTTATATATTGGACTTGAACGTGTACAAAAACTCAATGTAAAAGGAAGCGGCATGGTAGGTAGTGCCATGAATTTTGGAAAGAACGTTGCGACCATTGCGAGTGGTGTTGCTGCAGGGCGATGGCTTACAAACAAGGTAAAGGATGAAGCCGTTGAATTTGGAAAAGATCATGGAAAATTAGCTTGGAATGCGACAGGTGGAAGGTTGAGAAGAATGCGAGGAATTGAAAAGATTCCATTTTTGGGTGCCGGTGGAAAATTACGTACAAAGGCAGCATTAGAAAAACAAGAGAAACTGCTTTCTGACAGAGACATGGAAATTAAGAAAAAGGGTGGCGGATTACTTGCTGAAGGACTTTCTCCATCAAAATCTGCACTTGGAAGACAGGCTATTAGAACAGCAGCTGCGGTAGATATGTCTGAAGCAAAAACAAAAGCTGCTGAAGTTGCAGCACGTCAGGCGATGTATGGATCAAGTGGTGGTGGAAAAACGTTGCGTGAGATTGATAGATTGAAACAAGAAAATGCGCATCAAGAAAAAGAATCTGCAAGAACAGAGGGGATTGATAGTGCGGGGATTCAAAGAGACATTGCTAATAGAGAATTGGGAGAATTGCTTACGCAGAGGGATACGTATGAAGAACGGTATGCAGAAGAGAAGAAGACTCGAATGGATAAAGCAATACAGGATAAACTTCACGATAATCCATCGATGGCATATGATGATGCAGAGAAAGAGGTACGTGCTGATAAAAATCTCAAGGTAGCGGCTCAAAATGCAGCAATGGATGGATTATCTCATTATGAAGCATTTAGAGCTGCCGGAAAAGCTGGGCAAAAAGAAGGAAAGTTTGGTTCAGAAACAACACGAATTACAGCTGCGGTAAAAGATAGTTTGCGTTTGGGTGAAAATAAAGATGAAAAACAAACATTAGAATGGGAAGAGGGACAATATACTGAAGAAATGGGTGAGTATGGAAGAAAGACTATGGATGAATTGTTTGCTGAAGTGAAAAGAAATCATGCCATGGTGCAGAAATTGAATGCTATTCCTGAAGGAGACAGGACAAAGGCCCAGGATACAGACATGAAAAATGCTAAACAAGGTCAGATGAGAGCTGTTTCAAGTGCCATGGAGCAAGGTTGGGGAAATATGTTATATGGGGATATGGCAAGTTTGGATAAATCATTTGAAGGAATGGATTATAATGATCCCGAAAATATGGATAAGATCATGCTTGGGCTTACGCAAGGTGTATCTAAAGATGATTTAGACACTCCAGATAAGATCGCTGAGCAGCAAGAGGCATTAAGAAAAGGGTTAAAAGAAAAAGCGGGTGTATTATTCAGAATTGCTATGAACGCCTCAGAAAAGGCTGCAAATGAGCATGGGCAAACACAATTTGGTGCATTGATTTCTGAGGGAATCAATGAGTCGGGTGATGGTGTCTTGGCTTTGCGTGGTGGAATGGTATCGGGTGTAGGTAGAAAAAACAGGGTTGGTACAGGTACCGATGACAATGGGATGGTCGGAAGAAAGAAATACCAAGCAGGAGCATTACAACCTTCTGTTACGATCAGATCGTCAAAAGATGGGCGTGCCTTTATGAAGATGAAAAAGGTTTCAGATGGTAAAGGCGGTTTTACAGATGAAGCGAATGGGTTTGTAAGTGCTGCACACGAAAAGGCCCTCCTTTCCATCGGTGGCATGAGCGAAAATGATATCAAATCAATGGAGCAACCGATCTATAACTTCCTTTCTGGTGGAACATTTGAAAAGAATGGATATGATGGAACCAACATTCAGGCGGGAGCAATGAAAGGTGCTTTGACTAATATTCATAAGCAATTTGAAGAAAGATTGAATAGAGCCGTTTCGAGCAAAAATAAGCAAGAGGAAACGCGTGTTGAAAACGCAATGAGACAGCATTATATAAAAATAATGGGTGAAAGTGCAAAGAGTTTAACCCAAGCACAGCTCGTTGCAATGCAACATAGAATAAAATAGTATAGCCACGGTATGGAACTCACAACATTCACACAACCTAAAGACCTCACCGGACAAGACTTGGATGCGCTAGAAAGCCAATTCCAACTTGTTTTAGGTGATCCGTCAGCCGGAGATAAGGTGTTTGCAGCACTCCATGAATTTTTTATTGCCAGAAAGTATAGTTTAGAAATTGTACATACGTATTACTACACCTATTGGAGATGGTATGTACTACTTACCTGGAGTAATTACCGTAGGCTCAGTAAAGAAGATTTTATTAATGCGCTGGTGTATCAGATGCCGCTTGCATTTAGTTTGGGCATTAAAATTGAAGATGCCTTTTTCTCTTATATTTCTACCACCAGTTCTGGTGAAACAGAATGGAGAAACACATATGAAGACATTGCCAGAAAATTAGAAACCGTAGATTATGCACTCAATCCTACAGAAAATGAAGTAGAAACATTTCAAAGCTCAGCAAAGACATTTGCGGTAAAGGAGCGCGCTTCTAATATTGAAACATCTCAGTTTGTTGCAAAAATGAAGGCAGTTTTCTTTGGGAAAAAGGAGCAAATGTATACGCTGGCAGATACAGAAGAAGAAGTGACGCGCATTACGTCGTTTTTACACTTTCAAAATTTCTTAATGCAAAAAAGAGACATTGCACAAGCCATGCGTGTGTATTTAAACGGATTAGATGAACCAGGCAGACTGAAAGAAGTAGATATTGGTGCATTACTCGGTTTTGATGAAATGGAGGCAGAACTAGAAGATTCTTCTGCCGCACCGGAACAAGCTCAAGCACCTGGCCCATACGACGCAATCGTACAACAAATCAATACAGACTTTACGCAAAATACAGAGGGAGGATTTGAAGACGTCGCTGCTGTTCTTGGCAGACTCAATGAACTCGCTGATCAGGTGGGGGATGAAAGCATTAGAGAATTATTCATTTTTGATGAGAAGCATGGTGATTTCCGGTGGAATTTTGAGCTCATTGAAGGAGAAGAATTAACATCATAGTATATGGCAACTCAGCCGCTTGTCACAGTCAAAAAAGCAGATGGAACATCAGTGAAAATGACACTAGATGAACTTGCTGTATACAAAAAAAGTCAGGCTGCTGCAACTGCGCCAGTTTCGGCTGCGCCGCAAGTGCCAAAACCAGCTGCAGTGCCTACTCCAGCACCGCCAAAAGCGGCATCACCAGAATTGCCAAAAGCGCCAGCGCCGTCAAAACCGGCCATAACGCCAGCTCCAGCTCCAGAAGAAAAATCAGAAGATATTGATATTGAAGCAACCTCAAAGATTCTAGAAAGCCTGGTACCAAGCGAGCCACTTTTAGAACAGGAAGAAACACTGGTAAGTATTGAAGACGCACTCAAAAAAATCGAATCGATTGAAGAAAAACCAGCACCAAAGCCAGCAAAAATTTTAGAAGAGCATGCAAACTTGCCAGCAGTAGAATCGCCGCATGAATTAGCAACCGTAACACCAGTAAAAGATTTTTTCAAAGCAGAAGCAAAGGCAAAAGCGCAGCATGCAGATTGGGAAGAAGGGGATCATGCCTCATTATTAGAAGAAAGTACTGAGTTACAAGCACCTGCACAGGCTGGCGCGCATATACTGACCACTTCTCATGTGGTAGAGGTGCTTGAACAAGTGCCAGGGTCTGTGGATCCTGCAATGCATGATCGATTAGAGAAGCTTATTCGCTCACATCTTTCTGGTGTGCGGAATGATCAGCAGTTAGAAGAATATTTGCGTAAAGCCGTAGACAAGGGCGGTATTGGTGTGTCAGAAAAAGATCTTACGCATCTTATGAAAGTGATTCATGAGGTATACGGTATTCATCACGAAAAAATGGCAGCTCTAGGTAAAGAAGCGCCACCCATGAAACCACGCATTACACCTCCATCATTACCAAATATGCCAGCTGAGCCAGCCGGTAGTGATTGGATGTCACAATATAAACAACCAGATAGTGCGCCAGCAGGGAAGCCAGTCATGCATGACGTGGTTGCAGCGCAAGAAGTGCGGACAACGACAGGGCCAGTGCAAGAACTCGCGCAGTTTTCTCCGGTTGATTTACATCGATTAGAAGATGCCGGTGTATTGCTAAAAGATGATCTTTCAAGACAACTGCAATCGTTAAAGGAAGATGCATTTACCATGTATTTGGATGGGCGAGCCGCATGGTTCCGCTCACCACTCTATTCACTGTACATGCATACCATTTTAACCGCGCTTAACGAAAGTAAGCCGCTAGAGGATGCGCTGGTAACAGAAAGAAGAGATGATGCACTCACCAAAGAACAAATCAATCAAATCGGTGCGGTAAGCGCTATGTTACGATTTTAAGTATGCAGCAATTTGTTGTACCACAATTTATTGATGTGGAAGATAAAATCTTTGGGCCAATTACTACGCGGCAGTTTTTAATTTTACTGGTGGCGAGTGGGGTAGTGTTTTTAGCATATCGATTTGCTGACTTGGTATTATTTGCAGTTATTTTGGCACTTGTGGGTGGTGGAGCAATCGTTATGGCATTTGTAAAAATTAATGGACAAGCGTTTCATTACTTTTTACTCAACATTGCACAAACAATTAAAACACCAAATCGTAGAATCTGGTATAATACGTACACGGATAAAGAATTGAACATGTTTAGAATGTGGGGAATTGCTGAAGAACAAGAAGTAGTAGTAAAACAAAAGGCCGTCCGAAGGGAACATATTAGAAATTTATCACTGCAAGTAAATACCGGAGGGTATTTCAAAGCAGATGATGAAGAAGAACCAACGGTACACATTCCATAATAAAGGAGCATGCAAAGCAAGAAAAAGAAAAATCAAAAGGGTAAACGAGCGTCTACACAGGCGTCGCTTCCGATTGCAGAAATTAAGGATGGCGTGGTTGTGCTGAAAGACGGAACGCTTCGCTCTGTGCTGATTACATCAAGCATTAATTTTGCGCTGAAATCAGAAGACGAGCAGAATGCACTTATTTCAAATTATGTTGGGTTTTTAAACTCAATCGATTTTCCAATGCAAATTGTGATTCAGTCACGACAGTTGCAGATTGAACCATATTTAGAAAAATTGTACGAAATAGAAAAAAACCAAGCGAATGAACTACTCCGCGTGCAGATTGCTGATTACCGCGCATTTATGAGAGAACTTATTGATATTGGGCAGATTATGACCAAGCGTTTTTATGTGGTGGTCCCATATAATCCGCTTTCAAATAAGAAAAAAACATGGTGGACACGGTTTAAAGAGGTGCTCAAACCAATGGCCTCTATTAGAATGAAAGAAGAGGCGTTTGAAAGAAGAAAAGGTGACCTAGAGAGCAGAGTTCGCCAGATTGTGAGTGGATTGCAGGGAATTGGTCTGCAGGTGCAGCAATTACAAACACAAGAACTCATCGAATTGTATTACTCAACGTATAATCCGGATATTGCATTTCAAGAACCAATGCAAGATGTAGATAAGCTTCGGATTGATGAACCAACATCTGTATAGTCGCCTATGGGATTTAAACCAAATGCACAATATAGCGGTGGAGCGCAAAATAAAAAGCAGCAAGAGAAACGAAAGCGTCAGAAAGACGTCAAGGAAGAGCTGGTTAGTTTAGAAGAAGAACGCGTCTATCGTGAAGGAACGGTTGCGATTAGAGATTTGATTGCGCCGTCTGCAATGGATATCCAATCTACACACATCCAGCTGGGTGATGTGTTTTTGCGTACACTTTTTGTTGTAAATTACCCAAGATACATTTCTGTGGGGTGGAATTCTCCAATTTTGAATCTTTCTACTACTGTGGACATTTCCATGTTCTTTTATCCGGTAAAAAGTGAGATTATTTTGAAGCAGCTAAAGAAAAAAGTAGGGGCACTACAAGCGCAGCTCAGTTCTGACGCAGAAAAAGGTGCACCGCGTGATCCAATCAGAGAAACGGCACTTAGAGATATTGAGCAGCTTAGAGACGATTTAACTCAAGGAATTGAGCACTTCTTTCAGTTTGCATTTTATGTAACGCTGTACGCAAAAGATAAAAAGGAATTAGATAAGGCAACAGAAGACATTGAATCTATCTTCGGATCAAAACTCATTTATACAAAACATGTACTGTATCAAGCGCAGCAAGGGTTTACTTCAACGCTGCCAATGGGAATTGATGACCTCATGATTGCGTTCAACATGAACAGCTCTCCAATTGCATCATCTTTCCCATTCATTTCAAGTGAGCTGAGTAGTGATGATGGAATTTTGTATGGAATTAATCGTCATAATAATAGTTTAATTTTATTTGACCGGTTTAGTTTGCAAAATGCCAACATGGTAGTATTTGCGACCTCTGGTGCGGGTAAATCGTATGCGGTAAAACTTGAGGTACTCAGAAGTTTGATGATGGGAACGGATGTTATTATTATCGATCCGGAAAGAGAGTATGACCATTTGGCGGAAGCTGTTGGTGGAACATATGTGAACATCTCGCTTTCTTCAGAAAGTAAAGTAAATCCATTTGATTTACCACGGCCAGTTGGGCAGGTGTCTACTGAAGACATTATTAGAAGTGCTGTAATTACTTCAAAAGGACTACTCCGCATTATGTTTGGGTCAGTAACTGCGCGGGAAGATTCTGTATTAGATCGGGCGCTCATTGAAACATACGCAAAGAAAGATATTACGGCTTCTACAGATTTACGCACAGCAGATCCTCCAATTATGCAGGATTTACTCGATGTATTAGAAGGAATGGAAGGGGCTGAGGATCTTACTATCAAATTGCGTAAGTATACTGACGGGACATTCTCTGGGTTATTCAACTCGCCTACAAATGTAAACATTAACAATCAGTTAGTGATTTTCTCTGTACGTGATTTGGAAGATGAACTCAGACCGATGGCAGTATATTCACTGATTAACTACATTTGGAATGTAGTTCGTTCAGAAAGAAAGAAACGACTTTTGGTGATTGATGAAGCTTGGTGGCTCATGCAACATGATGATTCTGCAAAGTTCATTTATGCATTGGTAAAACGGTGCAGAAAGTACTACATGGGGGTTACTACCATTACCCAAGATGTAAATGATTTCTTACGCTCTCCATACGGGCAAGCAATTGTGACCAACTCGTCATTGCAACTCCTTATGAAGCAGTCACCATCAAGCATCGACATGATTCAAAAAACATTCATGCTGACAGAAGGAGAGAAGTACTTGCTACTAGAAAGTGCTGTTGGACAGGGAATTTTCTTTGCGGGAACAAAACATGCTGCAATTCAGGTTGTTGCTTCTCATACGGAAGATCAATTGATTACTTCAGATCCAAAGCAACTCCTGGAAATTGAAAAATCGAAAAAAGAGTTTGAAGAAAAAATGATGCAAGAGCAGCAAAAGCAATAATATAAGTGTATGCAAGATTTAAGAAAAAAGTTAATCATCATTGTCGTAATTTTGGCAGTGTTTTTGGTAAGCATTTTGCTTATTGCAATGCTTGCAGACGATTCGATTGAAGAGACACAAGTAGAAGAAGCGCAGCAAGAGCAAGTAGAACAAGATGCTGCAGCCAGAGTTGTGGCACCAGAAGTAACGCCTAAACCGTCAGCACCTGTTGTTCCTGTAGTTGTAGAAGATCCAGGAGAACAATACGCTCGTCAGTCAGCAAAGATTGTTATTGAGCGGCTTGGAAGTTATTCAAATCAAAATGAAAACAGACATATTGATGATGTAAAATCGCTCCTTACAGCGAGCATGTATAGCTATACAAAAGAGCAGCTTACTGCAGTGCAGGGAAATGAATATAGCGGTGTAACAACGCAGGTAGTGACATCAAAAGTAGTATCATTTGACGATGCTACTGCAGAAGTTGAGGTGGGTGTACAAAGAAGATCCTCAACTGCCAGTGAAACGAATATGACGTATCAAACGGGAACAGTAAGAATGGTGAAACAAGGCAGCTCATGGCTTGTGAATGGTATTTATTGGCAGGAGTAGTTCGTGAAAACAAATCGGTGGGGAGTATGGATGGTGAAGGCGCAATTAATCCTGAAAGACATCTTCTTTCCGATTTTTTGTGTGATTTGCCAAGCGGAAGGAACAATACTTTGTAGTACATGTAAAAACGCGCAGGATAATACTGGCGCGTTTTTTGATATGCCCATAGTGCACGCTGCCATATCTTTGCATGCACCCGGGAAAGTTCTTACTGCGCTATTATATGCATATAAATATGAGGGGAGCGATGAGGCTGCTATGGAAATTGGAAGAACGGTGTTTTTATTTGGATATACCAATAAAGAATGGTTTGCCGGTGCAGATACAGTAACGTATGTTCCACTTCATCCACGGCGATTGGCTGAGCGCGGGTATAATCAGGCAGAATATATAGCAAAGAGACTCAGTGAAGCAATTGACGTGCCTTGTGAGCGCATATTAGCGCGCAGGCGGTACACAAAGCAGCAAGCGAGACTTGATGAGTCAGGTAGAGAAGAAAACGTTACAGGGGCATTTGGTGTGATTGGGGAAGTAGCAGGGAAGCGCATAGTATTAGTCGATGATGTGTATACGACAGGTGCAACAGTCGTGAGCTGTATTGAGGAGCTGTACAGCAAAGGAGCTGCGCATGTGAAAGTGTTTACACTATTATATAGGGAATAAAAAACAGCCTCGAGGGAGGCTGTTTTTTTTGGTTGTTATATTTAGGTTGCAGGGAATATATGTGTCATTGGCTGAGGTGTGATACCCCAGAGGAATGTCCCGTACCAGTGTTCTGAGTTAGAAACTCCAACACCAAATCCGGCACCATCGCTCCAGATAAGTGGACCAACTTCATTTGAATCTTGCAGTTGTCTACTCATTTGTTCTGCTGCTGTACCAGATACGAGTGCTTTGTCTCCAGGCCATCCGTAGTGCATGCGAAGTGAATTTCCGCTACCCATTCCATTCACCGATCCTCGGAGTCGGTAAGCAATAGACCCTCCTGCTACGATTACTTCAGGTTCTTGAAGTCTTACTTGAATACCTCTTGTCGTAGTTACAAACGTGGCTTCAAGCTCATTGTTATTGTCATCAAAGATTGAGAAATTGCTTAAACAGTTGATGGCATATTGGTTTGCATCACATCTTCCAGATACATCAATGAAAATGGCAGACCAAGATGAATCGTTGTTTCTAAAGTTTCCATCAGCCCCGGCACCAATTTCAAACTTATACAGGTTTGATGCTCCATTTAAAAGCATTTCTTGAAACTGATTTCCTCCAGCTCTAAAGTCTCCAGTGATTGGAACTGTATCAATTCGGGGTAAGGTTTCAAACATAATTGATGCCTCGGAAAGATTGAAACGTGTACCTTGGCTAGATAAAATAGTATTTCCTAGTCCTAAATTTACCTGATCTGCTGGAACTTCCATACCAGACTCAGCACCATTTGCTTCAATTTCTGTTAGTTTGGCTTGTACTGGGAGGTTTGAATATTCAATTTCGGCGCCCACACGGTCATTGAAAGTGAGTTCAAGATAAAGAGATTCCGGTTGAATTTCTGTTACAGAGAAATCAATGTTATCAAATTCAAATTCTCCGTCGTTATTTGGTCTTGCGCTATCAAGAAGATCCCCGTTATTTGCGTGTAATTCGATATCTTGAATTAATGAGGCAAGTGTCGCTACATTATTTCTCGAGTTGATTTCGTTCATTCTTGGATCTTCAGCGGCAAGAGTGAACTGCATGTCATCGATAATGACACCTTCTTTTTGTGCTGTGAGAACCCAATGTCCTAATCGGACACCTTCTCCATCCATGAAAGCCGTGCCTCTATATGTAGATGAATTCATGTCTACGCGAATAATTGCATCAGAAACACGTTGTACAGGTGCTATCACACACGCTCCATCTTCACACGTATTTCCTTCTCCACAATCTCTTGGTTTTTCATCATATCTATCTCCTTCACAAATTCCTTCAAGTACACGATTTTCGTGTTGTGGATCACATCTATCTGGGTAACTTGCTTTATCTGTACGTACAGTAGTGCTTTTTTCAAGAACTATTCCACCATCGGGATCCTTGCAGAAAGTTTTTGGTTTTTCTCCTGCACATGCATTTGCACAAACAGTTTTCGCTTCTGTGCTTAACTCCTTTGCAGGGAAACATTTATTTGGATCTCCTACTATTCGCTCTGATCCGTCGTGACATCTAATGTTGGCAGTTCTATACATGCCTTTTCCACAATTTTTCCCTACGCTGTAGCTATTAACGCCACATTTGTTTTTCTTTTTTGCTGCTGACGTTTTTTTCGCGGCTATCTGTTTTTTCGTCATTGGCTGTTGGTAATCAACCCCGTAGGATTTAGTCTGGTACTTTGCAAAATTAAAGTTCGATTTTCCTGGTGCGGCAGCAAAAGCTAATCCGCCTGCAGCAAGGAGTGCTGCAGTAGCGATCGCAAGCTTGGTGCTAGTAACACTGAGTGTTTTAGTAGCCGTTTGCTGCGGTTTTTTCTGGCGTGGTGGCATAGAAAAAAATTAATAGTCAAAATTATATAAAAAGATGTGCATAGTATAGCACAAAAATCATCATTAGTGTGTCCATTCATCCACTACTGCTTCAACATCAGACGCATCTACCACAAGTACACCAACATCAATCATTTCTTTTTCAAGCGCTTCTCTTTTTGCAACCAGTTTCTTTTTGCTCGTTTTCTTTTTTGCAGGAGGAAGGTCGCTAATTTCTGTATCGAGTACCTGAATATTTTTCCAAACTTTTTTAAGCGATGGATGTTTGGCAAGTGCGGCATGATAGAGCACCACTTCAACAGCTTCTGCAATATGTGATACGCGTACCATTGAGGCTGCTTCATCTAACGCATCGATTGCTTTATCTGGCAGTGTTCTTCCGGTGATTTGTTTATGGGTGATGCGTACAGCGGCTTCAACTGCTGCATCAGTAAACTCAACCTTATGAAACTCTTTATACTTATCTTTAATTCCTTGTAAAATGGTGATGGCATCGTTAACAGTTGGTTCATTTACCTGAATAGGGAGGAACCGACGTGCAAGTGCCGGGTCAACTTTAAAATATTTGTTGTATTCGTCTATTGTTGTTGCCCCAATCATTTGCAGATCTCCTCTGGCGAGGGCAGGTTTTAAAATATCAGAAAAATTTACAGAGCCTTCTGCTCCTTGTGATTGGATAACGGTATGAATCTCATCAATAAACATAATGACTGACCGCTCACAACTAGCAATTTCATCGACTAATTGTTGTGCTCGCTTTTCAAATTCACCGCGGTACTTAGTTCCAGAAAGGAGCGCCGTAACATTTAGCGAAAGCAACCGTTTTCCTTGCAGCGTTTGTGGTACTTCATTTTTTACGATACGTTGCGCTAGGCCTTCTACAATGGCAGTTTTACCAACCCCCGGTGAACCGAGCAAAATCGCATTATTTTTATTTCGTCTTGAAAGTACTTGGGCCAATCGTTGAATCTCATCAGTTCTACCAATAACCGGATCCATGTCCTTCTCTTGCACCATTTGGGTGAAATCGGTTGAAAAAGAATCTAAAATAGGCGTATTACCACCTGTTTTACCCATGCGTTTTTTTCCGCTGCCACCACCTAATTGAGAAATTGACCACTCGGGCTTTTTTATGGTAATAACCTGATATAGGGCTATTCCCACAAGCAATAAAATAGCTATGTGCAGGCTGGTGATTTCTGACAGGGCGATTGGCATAATATTGTATTAAATACGGCGTCATTATACCATAATAGTGGACCTTTACAGAAATGCTTGACGATTTATTTATTTTCGGATATAATTGTGCACACAAATCGGGTCAAGTTCAAACCCTATGGAGAGGTGGCTGAGTGGTCGAAAGCGGCACACTGCTAACGTGTTGTCCGGGTCAAACTGGACCGCGGGTTCGAATCCCGCCCTCTCCGCAATGTATAGTATGGCCGTAGGCCATAAAATACGTTACTGATGGGGAGCGAAGCGGAGGAATCCCGCCCTCGCACTTTGTAAAAACAATTCAATGGAGAGATGGCTGAGTGGTTGAAGGCGGCGGTCTTGAAAACCGTTGAGGGTGAAAGCCCTCCCAGGGTTCGAATCCCTGTCTCTCCGCAAATATAAGAGCACCCTTTTGGGTGCTCTTATATTTGCGGAGAGGTGTGCGGCGCGAACCCTCGGTTCGACCACGCAAATGAGCGAATCCAACGCAAGGTCTGAAAGACTTTGCATTGGTGAGCGATTGCAGCGTGGAACGAGGAGCGATAGCGACGAAGTCATCTCTGTTTCTCTGCGGTTTTTTCGGGCTCTTTCTTTTACACTTGCTTTAGCGCTAAAATCAGCTTATACTATCAGCATTAGTGCAACATATGTTCGAGCTTACTATTGATACATCGTCATCTTCTCACGCTGCCGCGAAACCGGCATCAGCGTCTTTTGATTGGCACCAAACGTCTCAAGAAGGACAGCTCGCCGTAGATGTGCTCGCTTCAGAAAAAGAACTTCTGGTTGTGTCTACACTTGCCGGTGCAGAGGCAAATAAGATAGAAGTGTTCATTCATAATGATCTTCTGACCATTCGCGGAGAGCGGAGATTCCCAATTGCAGGGTCCTTAAAATCGTTTCACAAAGAATGTTATTGGGGAAAATTTTCCCGGTCAGTAGTACTGCCAATCGATGTAAAAGGAGAACTTGCGCAAGCTGATTATCAAAATGGTGTACTCATTATCCGTATTCCAGTGCATAGTGTGGATAGAAGAGTACCGATTACTATTGTAGAGGAATAATATGAGAACATGGATTAACAAACTGCGCACAAAATCTTCTTGGATAACACGTGCGTGGCTTATCTTTATTATCTGTTTTGTTGTACTTGGGCTCATTAGCATGATCCTTATTAGTTATGCAAACAGTTACACCGGAAGAGTATTTCCAGGTGTGCACATTGGTGAAGTGCCGATTGGTGGCATGAGTGAAGAAGAGGTGACTCGATATTTGCAAGATATGAACGATAGACTCATCTCTGAAGGATGGGAATTTACTGTTGATGCGCCGCAAGGACAAGAAACATTTACCATCTTGCCAGTATACGTCTCAGGGAGTAATTCTGTAGAACTCATGACGATTGATGTTGAATCAGAAGTAGCAGTGCTTCTTAGAACAGGGAAAGAAGGTCATGTATTTGCGCGCGCATTTGCAGCGCTTCGTCATCGCATTTCACAGCCACAGATAGCACTTTCACATATTACTGCTGATGTTGAACGTATTGAAGAATCGCTTTCAATTCGATTAGAGCCACTTGAAACACTTGCGCAGCCAGCAACTCTGGATATTACCCTTGAGCCGTTTACCTATACGATAGTCAGTTCTTCTCCGGGTATTGCGTTTGATACGAGTAACGTTATTGATACATTAAAAGACTCTTGGAAAACGCTTAAGACACCGCACGTTCAGATTGCGGCTATTGTAGACGAACCTTCAGCTCTTGAAGAGGAATTTGTCCCGATTTTAGATCGATTAGAAACGGTTATGGGGCACGGAGATTTGTTACTCAGTTATACTGAGCCGATTACTTCCATAGAAAGAACCTGGCGCATTACGCGGCAGAATATGGTGGATTGGCTTACCGTGAGTGATTTAGAAGACGACGAGCAAGGGGCGGCCTTTTCTTTGAGCATTGCTTCTACTACATTGTTTTTAGAAGAACAAGTGGCGCCAGTGGTGAACGTAGAACCGCGCAATGCAAAGTTTGAGGTGTCTGACACTGGGCGAGTGACTATGTTCCAAGCGTCACGGCCGGGAGTAGAAATTGCCAGTGAAGAAACGCTTTTGGCAATAAATGAGGCGTTCATGCAGCGTACGTGGTTTGATGAAGGAATTACTAAGAATGTAAAAGTGCAGACGCAACAAGCTGAGCCCGAATTTGCAACAGGAGAAGCAAATGATTTAGGAATCACCGAGGTGCTTGGTATTGGTGTATCAAAATTTGGTGGAAGTCCAAGAAATCGTCGGTTGAATATTAATGAGGGAGGTGCCAGATTGAATGGAATACTGGTTCCACCGGGTGAAGAATTTTCAACAATTGCGCATACACAGCCGTATACAGAAGAATCTGGGTACTTGCCAGAACTCGTTATTAAAGGAGATGAAGTAAAGCCAGAGATTGGTGGGGGACTTTGCCAAATTGGAAGTACATTATTCCGCATGGCCATGAATAGTGGCATGGAAATCACACAAAGAAGGAATCACTCGCTGGTTGTGAGTTACTATAATGATTTGACCAATGGTTTGCCAGGAACAGATGCAACTATTTATGATCCAGCACCAGACTTCAGGTTTAAAAACGATACGGGGCATCA
>JABIFP010000030.1 GCA_018650645.1 Candidatus Magasanikiibacteriota bacterium
ATAAAGCTTCCAGCTTTCTTCTTGCTTCGCTCAGTTGCGTGGTCGAACCCTAAGGGTAAGAGTACGCCAATCCGCATAACAAAACACACCCTTTTGGGGTGTGTTTTGTTATGCGGACCGGACGGGACTCGAACCCGCAACTTCCGCCGTGACAGGGCGGTGCTCTAACCAGTTGAACTACCGGTCCGTAATCCTATCGAATTAATCGATAGGGGTGATGCGCTATATTATAGCAGAGTCAATTTGACCTGCCAAGTGTTAGGCAACTTCTTTTCTGCCGTGCATAAGTGCGTGCAATTTTTCACCAGCTGTTGGTGCTTTTGCCGCTTTCTTAATGCGATTGTGGGCGATCTTTAGGAGCTGCACTTTTCGTTTAGCTGACTTGATCGCGTTGATCTTTTTTCGCTGTCCCATATGAGTGTTTAATGTTGCTATATAATACAGGGGAAGGGGGAGTATGTCAAGGAATTGATGGGGGATATATACCATGGTAATGGTAGCATTGATGCACCCTCCTACGCTCCATGCTTCGCTGGAGCTTCGGCGGGTTATTGCTCCTTGTGGGAGCAATAAAAAAATCTCCAGTGTGTTCAGCGCGAGCATGGGAGGTAAAGGAGGGGGTACCTCCGCTCAGCACCGAACACATTGGAGACTTCAAATTGACGATACCCCATTATAGCGCGTATTTACCTGCTTGTCAAGTATTGTACGTGCAGAGTATGGGGACATTGTCAAGAAAATCAACTAAATTCGCTAATATTAGCAAAAAAAGAATCCCCAGAAGGGATTCTTTTTGTATCTAGTTTACTTGACGTGGTTCACAATTTGTTCAAATACGGCTGGTTTGTCAGCTGCAATTTCAGAGAGAACCTTTCGGTTAAGACCGACGTTCTTCTCTTTGAGCTTTCCAGTAAGAGCGCTGTAGCTCATACCGAATAGTCGTGCACCTGCATTGATACGAACTTGCCAAAGGGCACGGAATGTACGCTTTTTGACTCGTCTGTCTCGGTACGCATGCATTCCTGCATGAGTATCAGCTTGTTTTGCTTCTTTGATGAGTTTGCGTCGTCCTTGGCTGAAGCCTTTTACGCGCTTCATCAAGCTGCGACGTCGTTTTAGGTGGGCTTTCCCACGTTTTACTCTTGGCATATATCGCTTCTATTTGATTACATTCATCCTTACGCGTAAGGCATTGATCGCATAATTGTCTTATGCATTGCTTTTGAAATAGCATTATCTCGTTTCTTGTTTCGGCCAGTTTTACCGCTTTCACGACTGTTAAAGTGACCTTGACCACCCGTACGCATCATGATTTTTGCGTTAGGCTCTTCTTGAGATGCTTTTTTCTTTCTTTTAATAACAAAACGCTTTGCAGTCGCCTTGTGCGTCTTCATTTTCTTATTTGCTGTGTTCTTAGCCATAGGAATTTCTAAAGTGTCAGGAGTATACGTGTAATAGGACTATTCGTCAAGGGGGATGTGTGTACTACTGGCGAACAATAATCGCTGTAATCTTATTCCCTTGTCTTGTTGGTTCTTGCTCGTATTTGACCTTGTAGTCTTCTTCTAAGAGAGTATAGAACGATCTGATCACTTCATACGCTAGGGGAGTCTTATATCGCTCTGCCCCACGAAGGATGATTTCTGCCTTTACTTTGTCTCCTCTATCAAGGAATTTAGCAGCCTGTTTGCGCCGTACATCCATATCTCCCTTACCAATACGCATAGAGAGGCGGATTCCTTTAATCTCACTCACATGCTGTTTTGACTTCTGTTTGCGCGCTTCTTTCTCTTTTTGGTACTTGAAATGGGTAAAATCAGAAATCTGGCAGACAGGGGGAACTGCTTTCGGATTGATTTCAATCAGGTCGAGTTCCTGTTCATCGGCCATTTGGAGTGCTGCATCTCTTGAAAATACTCCAAGATTTTCTCCCTCAATAGAAAGAATACGTACTTCTTCAGCCTCAATTTTATGATTTACATTAAAATGAGGGATCAGCAACTTTTTTGGTCGTCGTTTTCTTGAAATTCGCATAATCCTGAATATGACGTTATTTAAGGGATTGTTCCACAATAATTGTGGAGATGCCGAGAGTTGAACTCGGGTCTACCCGGGCACGTATCACACATCTACATACATAGTCTCTTTTAATACTCCCTTGCCTAGAAAAGAGACAAACACGAAGGGAGGGTGTCAGAAAGAATTTCGGAGGATGTCCTCTGACGGAAACATCGACCTACGCTCGATTAATTGGCGTGCAATTCTCTATATCGAGTATCTACAGGTGCACGGCAGTCGCACTTAAGCGATTGCTGTTGCGAGAGCTGGTGCACGGAATGTGTCAGCTACACGCGCGATAAAGTTTTTAGCACTTATCGATTGTCTACACACTTTTACGAGGAGAGTAGACATCCTCGGTATGCATATAATACGGGCGGTTCCGCGTATCGAAGCCTGTCATCCCCGTAAAGAGCATCCAATGTATTAGATATTCTTTACGATTATGAGTGTTATATGCGTACATTGTAATATTGAGCCTGCCTGCCGGTAGGCGGGTAGCCTGTCCAATGGTGGGTGGCAAGAAGGAACTGTCATCCTGAGTAGCCTGTCCAATGGTGGGTAGCAAGAACGAACTGTCATCCTGGGTAGCCTGGTCAATGGTGGGTGGCAAGAAGGAAATGTCATCCTGAGTAGCCTGGTCAATGGTGGGTGGCAAGAAGGAAATGTCATCCTGAGTAACCTGGCCAGAGGCCGGGCATCGAAGGATCCTTCAACGTCCCAACCTATCGGTTGAGGTTGTTCAGGATGACATACCCTGTACAACGCTATTACCGGTTAGTTCTTCATCAGGCGCTGTGCCTGCCGATCTAAATCACGCTTTTTGAGTGTTCGGCGCTTGTCATGGAGTTTCTTCCCTTTTCCAAGACCCACCTCAACTTTGATGTGACGGCCCTTAGTATAGACAGAGAGAGGGACGATTGTCAACCCTTTTTCCGCTAATTTACCATGTAAATCATCGATCTGACTTCTTTTCAGAAGGAGCTTTCTACTTTGCATTGGATCATATCCTTCTAGATTGCTCGCTTGCTTATACTTTCCTATGTGCGCCCCAGTTAAAAAAGCCTCATTTTTATGAAAGGTGACATATGCACCAGTTAGCTTCATAAGCCCAGAACGAATAGCCTTTACCTCATTCCCAGACAGCATTAAGCCGGCCTCAATAGAATTGAGGATCTCATAATCATGACGGGCTTTCTTGTTTACTGCGTATGTGGGCATAATAGCTCCATTGTACTGTATTAAGGCGCTATTGTATACTACTTGAACGCTTGGGTCAATGTGGGTATTGGCCAGCAAGTATACTTAAATAATATTACATTAATCAATATTGTATGATACCTGAAAGACCGTTAACACCTGAGGAAACTAAACAAATGGCATTTGAATATGCGGTAAAGGCATGGCAAAATGGAAGCCAAAGCAAAATGGATGTAGGAACATTAGTTCGCAGGAAATTTGGGATTGATGATCCTAAGATATTAGAGAGCATTGCTTCTCAAGCATATTGGGCAATGGTGTCTAAAAATAAAGATAAAAAATAAAAAAGGACATTCCGCCAAATTGGAGTGTATAAACTCCGGCCGAATGCCTTTCATAATGAGAGCATACCATATGTATACAGATCGTCAAGTAATATAGTGTATGACAGAAGACCGAGTAATTCACATCAGTACGGCAACCATACTTAAAGTGTGTGCGTTGTTTTTTTCATTATATATAGTATATGTGGTGTGGGACTTGTTACTGCTCTTATTTGTATCACTTATCTTTGCTGCACTGATTGATCCGTTTGCACATAAGCTAGCAAAGAAAAAAATTCCGCGCGGTGTTGCCGTGGTCATTATTTATGCCGTTATATTAGGAATTTTAGGATTAACCGTGTCAGTACTCTTTCCGGTTATTGCAAGAGATTTGCCGCAAGTATTAGAGCAAGTTGGTGGTGCCGCGCAAGATTTGCAACAGCAAGATTGGTGGCAGCCGGTGTTTGGGGAAGAATCAGCCTTGCGGCAGCAACTATTAGGTGATGGAAATACAAGTGCATTTGAACGTGCGTATAGCGCGCTTCAAAATTGGTTTGGTGGTGTCTTTTCTTTTGTGCTAGTACTCGTCATGACATTTTATTTAGTAGTGCAAGACGATCCGATTAGAAAAATTCTCACATCAGTATTGCCGCATAAACATATTCCATTAGTAGAAGGGGTGATTAAAAAAATCAGAGCGAGTTTAAGTGCGTGGGTACGTGCGCAATTTATTTTGAGTGTGATTGTTGGTGTCATGGTGTTTATTGGATTGTCGATTTTACAGATTCAATACGCGGCCGTGATTGCACTATTAGCCGCACTGTTTGAATTTATTCCATATATTGGACCGATTTTTGCAGCCATTCCTGCACTGCTGTTAGGATTTTTACAGGGAGGCCCAATTCTCTTTTTGCTGGTGCTGGCGCTATACGTGGTTGTGCAGCAGTTAGAAAATCATGTGTTGGTACCAAAAATTATGCAGCATGCGGTGGGGCTGAATCCAATCGTGAGTATTATTGCGGTTATTGCAGGGGCAGAGCTTGCGGGAATTCTTGGCGCACTTATTGCCATCCCGGTAGCCACGGTTATTCGTGTTATACTACAAGAAATATTAGCCAGAAGAAGTGAACAATTAGAATAATATGCATGCAATTAGAAAACAGACCGTAGGAATTTTGATGGGTATTGTGAGTGCCGCATTATTTATCTCATTATATTTGTGGCCAATGTGGTGGGTGCTCGTGCTTGGGGTAATTATATTTGGTATTGCGCTATTTGCGGTGGCACCACTTGCATCAAAAGAAGAAGAACGGACGGCACTCTATGCACTGGGCGGAGCAACAGCAATTGCAAACATTCTTCTTATGATGGTAGCAGACCAGCCATACATGCAGCGCGCAATTATTCCGCTAGCTGTTGTTATGGAATCTGGAATTTTTTCTTGGTTTTCTGCTGCAGGAGCTTCCGGATCGTTTGAAAGAAAATCACTGAGACGATTTATGGTGAGCTGCTGGAGCTGGAATGTGTTTGCCGTCCTTGCTGCACTGTTTGCTTTTGATGTATTTTTCTTGGGAGCATTTTGGTCTTTGCCACTCTTATTAATTGGAAGCGGGGTATGTGCTTGGGTGTGTATTCAAATTTGGCAGTATTATTATGCAGTAAAAGCGTCACAACTTACCATGTGGGGCGTTGTTGTGGGTGTGGTCATGTTTGAACTCATCTGGAGTATCCATTTATTACCCCTCGATTACATGGCGCTTGGGTTTTTATCAGCCTGGATTTGGTATGTATTACAGCTCTTTGTGCGCTTTCATTTAAGCGGAAAAGGAATCGATTGGAAGAAGCAACTTGTGTTTTTAGGCGCAAATGCGGTATTATTTGCATTCTTCTTAATATATTTCGTTAGGTGGGTATAAATAGACTGTATGGAAAAACGACCTCCACATTTACCAAAGGAACGGGGGAACAAGCCAAGTGCAAAGCATTTAGGCATTTTAGGGTTAAATTTAGTTGTAACATTTGTGATGGCAATGTGCGCCACGGTTATTACAATCGCATGGATTTCTCCTGAATATATTCCAGAAACAAAGATCGTGACAATTATGCCAAAGGAACCAGTCGATATATCTGGAAAAACAGTAGACACCTTTGTGATTGATCAGATGATGCAGCGGCGTGTGCGCGTATACCAGGCAAGTGCTGCAGTAGAACAGATTGGGCAATTTGGTACGGCTGGGTATATTGGCGATGCACTCCTTTTAAGTACCGATGGATGGGCAGTATTGCATATTCCGGGAGTGCGTACAGGTGCGGCATTTGGATGGCGCGCAGTAGATCATAAAGGTGAGGTGCTTGCCATTGAAAAATCGGTAGCAGATCCTGTGGCGCAGCTTTTGTATATTAAACTCGCGACATCTGATGTGCGTGCTGATGTTACATTTACACCATATAAAGATTTAGAAAACACAGGACTTGTTTGGGGACTTACCAAACAGCAAGCGCAAGCACTGCAGGTTGTACCAAAAGATATGCAGCTATCAGGAACAGTCGATTTACGAGCGCCGCGATTAGCGTTTATGCTTGCAGAAGATATGCCCGTTGGAACACTTCTTATAAATGAACAAGGAGCTTTTGTAGGGTTTGCTAGTAAAGAGGGAATTATTCCAGCGTGGTTTGTAAGCGAGCAGCTCTCTTCTGTATTTGGGAATACATCGTTTACCTATGCGTCACTTCCTGTGAGTGCTGCAGTGGTATTAGACACCGTTGTAGAAGAAGGGCGTACATCATTTCAAAATGGATTATATATTCACCGCGTGCCAACAAGAGCGTCTTCAAGCACGCTTGGGTTAGGAGACATCATTGTGCAAATCGATGGAAACGATGTGGATGCAGCAAACGCAGCATTTAATATTATGCGATCTGTGCACGATGATGTGTTAACAACAATTATTAGAGACGGAAAAAGAATGCAACTGCAGGTGCCAAAAGCGGCGTTTGGAACATAGAAACGCAGCAGAAAGTTTAGGCAACAAGAAACGTTTATGATATACTAGTGACCAATAATATTGTCAGTATGTTTCATCATTCTCCAGGGTATCTTTTGTCGCACTTTTGGAAACGCATTGTGCTAGGAGGTATCTTTCTTGCGCTTTTTGCAAGCGCGCTCAGTTTTGTATTTCCATTAGAGTATAGAGCAGACGCGCAAATGCTGGTTGTGAGTAGAACGCGGTATGGAGTAGACCCGTACACAGCGGTAAAATCAGCAGAACGAGTGGGGGAAAACATTGCCAGAATTGTGGGCACTGATATTTTCTTTGCGCAAGTGCTTTCGCAACCAGGCTTTCAGCTCGATACAAATAGATTTGTAGGAACAACAGAAAGAATCAGAAGAAACCGCTGGGAACGGACAATTGATGCGTCCGTTTCTTTTGGTACTGGGGTATTAAACATTAGCGCGTATCATACCGATCCGTCTCAGGCAAAGGCATACGCTTCTGCAGTTATGGAAACACTTGTTGAACGCGGATGGGAATATGTAGGTGGAGACGTAAACTTAAAAATTGTGAATCAACCGGTGGTAACGGCGTTGCCGGTGCGGCCAAACATTCTGTTTAACGCCCTTGGTGGGTTTGCCCTTGGGGTGCTTATCAGTGGTGCATTTGTATTAACAAGAAAAAAACTTCTTTAATCTTTTACTTCTTTTAGTCATATGGAAACACAAGCTCAACAATTCGATTTTTTACGTGCATACATCGAAAAGATTATTGACGAATCTGGCGCATTCGATTCGCTCAGTGAAGACACCAGAGATGAATTTATTCCGCAATTTGTGGCAGAAGCAGAACGACGCATTGGAATTGCCGTTATGCCAGAATTAAACGAAGCGTCAGCAAAAGAATTTACCGCAATGCTTGAATCAGAAAGCACCACTGCAGATCAGTTGCAGACGTTTTGGCAAACAAATGTTCCAGAATTAGACAAGATTGTAAAAATTACGCTGGAAGCATTCAAAAAAGAATTCATGGAGACGCTCAGTGGTTTAGAGCAGTAATTTGTATCCCTTAACTGATAGATATGAGTCAGCCCCAACAATCATCTCCAGAAAATTCACCGAAACAACAACCGGAAGAAGCGCCGAAGGTAGAGCGGGGTCCTTCAGTTTTTGCAGGGCATGAGCAGGAATATACGGTAGGAAAGACAGTGCTAATAAAGCGAGATGGAGCGTGGGTTAAGGCAGAGCTCAATAGCTCTTCAAAACCAAAGGCGGGTCGACTGACATTAGATGTAATTATTGATGGATATCGAGAGCGGGTAGATATTTCTGCATACGCACCACCAGTGCTTGCAGAACTAGATCCCAATACAACATACCGTGTGGTGCAAAATGGAAATCAGGTACGGGTTGTGTATGAAGAACATCTTGTTTCAGGGTATGAGCGCGAGCTGAGTCCTGAAGCTAAAGCATTTATTGTCGCGGCAAGTGAAGCCAACGGGAAAGCACGCCCACTTGCTGCGATGTTCGCAGAAAGAAAAGATGATGCGATTAAAAGAGCTACTGTATTAGCAGAGGCAAAGGAATTTTTGGATACGTTTATTCTTCTTACAAATCTTGCTGATGCCAGAACAATCACTGCTGCAGAAATTGCAGAAGGAAAATTACTTATTGCTCGTTTAGCAGAGCAACAGGAAGAGTTGCAAAAAAAAGTAGATGAAATTCGTGCTCTGAAACCAGATCCACTTCCAGAACTGCCAACATACGATGAACCGGGATTTGAAAAAAAGACACCTGCTGAGGCAATAGAGATAGCTAAACATGATTTACTAATAGCTGAACGGTCTGCGGTTAGTGTTGAAAAAAAACTGCAACGTGCACAGCAAGCAAGAGAAGCAGCAATTGAAGAAAAAAAAGAAGATATTGAGACTGCTGATAAAAAAGCAGAATCTTCATTAAAAGGATCAATTACGCGGCAGGAGCGTAATATTGAGAATGCTGGTGAGGCATTAGAAAAAGCTTGGGATAAGATTCAACACCAATTTATTGCATGGTACAATAGCGCTAATGAAACAGCTTCTGACTTTGAAACGGATAAGCAAGCTGCACTTACCAATGCTCAGGCAGAAATAACTGCAGCGGAAACTGCAGGAGAACAGAAAGCATTGCAGCAATTTCGGAACAGAAAACGTCAGGAGTTTAATTCACGTAGAAGTGGACGAAGAAGAAGGCCACAACAATTTAATCCAAATCAGTATCAACTGCAAGATGTCCCGCAGAAGGAAAAAGATGCTGCAAAAAAGAAGGCTCGTGAAGGAAAGGAACAGCAAATTATTGAGGCTTGGTACAAAAATCATATTGGTCGTGATACAAACAATCGTTCGATTCGAGTGTTAATGGATGCATGGTTCATGTTAATTGATGATCGAAATCCTGCTCACGATTCTTTCAAGCCCTTGGTTGCGTTGGTAAAGAAAGAAGTTGCAAATAGGGCATATAAGCAGCGTGATAAAGAGGATGTCGTTGTACATAACGAGTCGGGTGATTTTTGGGAGTTTAGAGATGCGGAACAGCAAAGAAAAGTCCAACAGGATGTACTGATGGAGTGTTTTGTGAAATTTACTGGAGATTTAGATCTTTCTGCACTCGAGCAGCTCAAAGCAGCTGGTATGCCAGGAGTGGAAGGAGTTGAAAAAGCACAAGCAAAAAAAGTAGCGGCTGAGGCAAAGTTGAAAGAACTGAAAACACCGGCTGCAATCAAAGAAAGAAAAGCAAAAAAGAAAGAAGAACTGCAAGCTGAACTTGTAGCACTTGAGACGCAAGATAGAGATGCACAAGCTGAAGCAAAGGTGACATTGTCAGAATCACAAAGGAAGAAAAAAGAAGCAGAAGATTTGCTTGCGGCATATGAAGCACATAAAGCAGATCCAGATCATAAAGTATTTGAAGATGTTCGTGTAAGCGTTCCAGAAGGAGAGCGGGCATTTGATTTTGCTTCGCAAGCAAAAGCGGTAGAGGATTTGGTGAATGAGCTTACCGCGCAATATCGGGGGCAAACAGATGAAGTAAAAGCGCTTGAAGCTTCTTTGGGAGAACTGCAGGCATGTCCAGAGGCAACGGTACTTGGAAATAAAAGAGACGAACTATTACGGGAAATTGAATCGCTGAGAAGTTTCATGTTTCCACAAGATCCAACGCAGCAGTCATTTGCAGCGGCTTTTGGAACGAATAACACTGCTGACATAGAATCTTGGCTGCTCACATTGGAAGTACAAAAAAATAAACTATTTAGGTTTAACCTAAGTAATCAAATTTGGGAGGCTCAATTTAATTCTCTTGCTGGCAGTGATACACTCAGTTTCCCTGGAAGTACCCGAACAAGAGTCGAACTCGCAGCAGTAATTGCCAGTTCCTTTGAGGAGCATCGTCGTCGCTTGACGGTGTTTATTGAAAGAGAACTCCTTTTGTTCCAACATGAAATGGAGCAGTTGCAAAAAAATATTGCACTGTTAAAGGAACAACAAGAATTTGATGCAGAAATGAAGAGTACTGTTAAAACACTGAAAGAAGAAGCAGAAGCTTCAACGGCGGAACAGGTTCGTGAACATGATGAAGTAGAGGCGGGTGAGGCAAAGGCAGACGTCCTCGATTTTACGCCAAGTCAGATGGAGAAAGTATTCGAATTTATGGAAGGAGAAGATGGAAGGCGATTATATCTCTTACGTGAACATTTATATGGATTAGAAGGGGATAGCAGGGAAGTAACAAAGCAACTGTTCCGTGAGCTTTTTGATAATGTTAACGCACCGAATCCTGAGGCACTCAAAAAAATGGGCATTAGCAACTGGGATGCGTTTGTAAAATTGTGGAAAGATAGATTGGCAGTGGACGTTGCGGGGCACATGCAAGATCATGTTGCGCGTCAAATTGCAGCACAGACAAGCAGAGAGATGACTAATTACAGAAATAAAGGAGGGGCAGTAGATAGAACCCTGAGAGCTGGGGAAGATTGGTTTAAAAAATACATACCGAGAGTGGGTGGAAATGTGGCGCTTGTTGCCGCCGTTGGTACCGGAGCCGCGTTTTTATTACCTGCTGGGTTTGCATTTACGGTAACATTTACATTGGGTACAGCAGGTTTGATTCGAGGAACAAAACGGTTTAAAAGAGGAATGAACAAGTTAGTTCAGGGGCGGGAAGATCGAATTGATCAAAAATTATTTGATGAACAAAAGAAGAAGGCCAAGCAACAGCTTCGTGCTGGAATTGTATCTGGGGATGCAGAATTTGTTGCATCGTTTGCGGCAGTTACCAGAGAAGTGAGCGCACAAAAAGCTGAAGGAAATGAATTTGGTGAATTTACTGATGCCATCACGGCATGGACAGTGAAAAAGAAACAAGTATTGCGTGCACTTATAGATGCACTTCCACCTGCTGCAAATACACCAGAAGAACAAGAACGCAGGAAAGAACAGATATTACATCTCATTGCTCTTGTTGAAATTTTACACGCAAATGGGGATGCTGCATTAGAACAAATGAAAGAAAATGCAGATCCGCGGGCAATTCAAAAAATTGACCAACTTATTAAGATCATGAATGGAGACAGCAAGGCTGGCGCATTAGGTTCTATGTTTGTTGGTGGTTCGATTGGGTTTTTACTTGATCTTGGGCAAATAGTGGGAAGTTGGGAGATACGGGCAGCTGCTAGAGGTGTAGTGGTTGGTGCTGTTGCGGCGCGAGTTGGTTGGGCAAAAGGAGAGCGAGACTATTAGGAAAAAGCGCAAAAGAAGCAGCGTACATCTTTTACGAAAGACATTCAGAATTTAAATGCATTTTTAGCAGATAGAGACACTTCAGTTATTCCGTCAGGAACTACATCTACATCAAAGTTTCTTATTTCGCTAGATCAAGCAAAAGCGATTGCTCGAAGACTTAAGCGTGTTCTGCATGGAAAAGCATCTAAGGATGAAACTTCAGTATTGATATTTTTTGATGAAAAGAATGAATATCAGGATGACACTGGATTTATTTCACGGATTGAGGAGGCGTTACATGCTGCGGAGCGTTCAGGTGTGCTAGATGAGGAACCTGGAGAGCGCAAGAGTTTTGAACGGCTGCTTGATAGTATGGTGGATAGAACCAAATCGCTTGAAGATACTGAAGATGAAAAGAAGCGTAAAAAGGTAGAGGCAAAGAAATTGTGGAAAAGTAAATGGTGGGGAGTGGCAAAGTATGGACTTACGGCTGCCACTTCAGCAGTTTTGCTTGGAATGCTGGTTGATGAAGCTCGCGCAGATAGTGGAGCACCAAAGGAAACTGCTTCAGCTCCTGCTGCTGAAGAGGCGGTAACGGTGGAAGCACCGCCAGCAGCTGAACCCGCACCAGCCGCGGTAGAACCTACGCCTGAACCAGAACCAGCGTCAGCAACAGCACCTGCAGAAGATCCTGCATTAATAGGTTCTGATGCAGAACTTCCAAGTATTGAAAGAATGGCAAATGCACCAAAGTTTGAAATCCGCGGTGGAAAATTACTCACGGCAACAGGAGATTTTTTGGAAAGTCTGAGTGATGGCGAAAAAGATGCATTAATTAAGGGAATAAGAGCCGAGCATCCGGAATGGGTAGACAGGTTTGAAGCGCGTGGCGCAAAACTTGGTTTTGATGAACCTGCAATGGAAAAATACATGGAGGTTAAGCTTCTTCATAAGTATCAGCTTTTTGAAGTTGGAAAGGATCAGTTTGGCGTTGAGGTCCGTGCAACAAGCGCAGGTGGTGCAACAAACGAATGGACAAATACAAGAGGGTTTGATGCCGGTGCTGAGGTAGAATTCGTGGATACCGGAAACGGCTATATGAGTATGAGGTTGGTGGATGCTAGCCAGGGTCACGATTTAACGAATCCAATTGTACAGAATACTGGAGGAAGTGGAGTTGCAGCAGAACCTGCCCCAGCACCGCCTGAAGTGACTCCAGCTGCGGGTGGACCATTAACTGAAGCGCAGCTTGCTGAGTTTAATGAGATTGCGGGATATGAAAAACCTGTATTGCCAGCAGAATCACCAAAAGCTACAGGCGCTTTTAGTGACTACAAGGGAGGTGTAAATCCAAATAATCCAAACGAGTACATTATTACTCCGACAAACGGGGCTGAATCGTTTACTGTATCTATTGAAGATGTGCGAGGAAAACATGGAACGGTTGATGGTACGCTTGCTTTAGAGATGTATAGAGAGCATATGGCAGAGCTGTCAGCTGCGCAGGATACTGATGTTGCGGCAGCACAAGGTGGTGATGCCCAAGGAGCTGGTGAAGGTGAAGGCGCAGCAGAAGCGCCAGCAGCAGCCGCTGCGACTGTAGAGGGTGATGCACCGGCGGAGCCTGCAGAAACACCACCAGAACCAGCTGCAGAAGTGTTTGATGATGAGGCAAGAAAGGCGTTGCAGGAACAATTAGCGGATAGGAATGTCGGTGCTGGTGCAAAAAGAGCCGCGATTATTGATGCTATAAAAAAGAGTAAAGGACCAGTTTCAACTCCGGCTGGAACGTATCGAATGGGTGGTACCATTGGAAATCAATTAGAATTTGTAGCAAGTGGGTATACTGATGCGGATCCTGTGGTTATTAATACTGAACAAATGGGCCATGTCTCTACATTAGAACAAGCTGCAGCTGGTGATAGTACGCTTGGAATTAGTGCACAAAACGAGGCTTTGCATGAGCTTGGGGTGATTGAGAGGGTGGCTCCTACACCACCTGCAGCTCAGGATGTAGGCGCTGCAAATGACCCATCTAGACCTTATGAATCACCAGAGCAAATGGTGCAAGATATGGCAGATGGAGGCACTCCAACAGCGTTTCATAGAAATGTAGCCTTTGTCGAATTTATAGATAAAGGAAGGTTTGCGGGAGCACTTCCAGGTGTTGAATTGTCTGAGTCATTGAAATCACAAATAGTTGATGCGGTAAAAGAATATAGTTCGCAGTATGAGAGCGCTTCGGCTTCACATAAGGTAGATTTGGATGCGCTGCTCCGTGCAAAAGTATTAAACTGGCAAAAGGGGATAAGTCCACCACTGGCACAAGCACAATAACACACCTAAAAAATCGCTTAACTAAGCGATTTTTTGGTATATAAAACACATGGTAGAAGTGTGTGAAAAGTCCATACACAAGATATTGCCTTTAGAGACTTGACAAAACCTAAAATATATGCTATAGTTCTGCGTTATCTTAAAAAAGGTAATACGATCATTACAAATCCAGTTAGTTGTTTATTATGAGAGCGAGCTGTAGAAGCGTGTGTTTCATTAAGTCGATATAGAGTATAGTCGATTTAATGAAGCACACTTTCTACCCGGGCCGCTTGCGGCGCGCCCACAACCGGTGGGTGCCCGTCTGGTGCCCCTTGAAACCCAAGGGTGCCTAGCGGTGCCCGGAAAACGGAGGAATCACGATGCGCATTTCCGCCATCGCCGTCCTGTTCGCCCTCTCCCTGAACCCCGTCGCCAGCTTCGCGAAGAAGCCGGTGGCACCCACCCTCAACCCGGCCGCGGCCGTGGCCATCGTCGCCAACCCCGACAACTTCGACGACGAGGTCGTGGAGGCGGCCAAGCTCGTGCTGATCGCCGCCGCCAAGAGCAGCGTGCGCGAGAAGTGCGAGCTGCCCGACGCACCGGCCAACGTGGCCGCGTGCCTCGCCGATCCCACCAACAAGAAGATCCAGCGGCGCACCCGCGTCGCTTGCATCAAGAAGGTGGGCGGCATGAAGGGCGGCGAGCTCGAGTTGGCCACCGACGCTGCGAAGCTCCTGCTGCGCGGCGCCAAGGTCAAGGCGCCCAAGGGCGGTTGGGGCACGGAGATCAAGACCGGCACCTACGCCGGCGGGATCATTTCCTGCTTGGTAGCGCCGCTCAAGGTCGCCGACGCCGATCCCGGCTTCACGGTCGCCGATCGGAAGCAGTGCTGCCTCGGTGCCCACGCCGACGCGGTCGTCTGTGACGAGGCGGTCAAACTGATGAAGGCCGCTTCCGACGAGGAC
>JABIFP010000018.1 GCA_018650645.1 Candidatus Magasanikiibacteriota bacterium
AGAGGCGGGTGCTGATAGAGCGCGGATTTACATTGATGGTGTTGATACTAGCGCGGCTTTGTCAGGAACTATTCCAGTAACCATGATTGCCGACGCTAATCCTGTTCAAATCGGAAAAGCTATTAATGATGCTCCGCATAATGCACTCAATGGATATGTTGATGAATTTGCAATTTTTGATAATGTACTAACAAGTGCTGAGGTGGCAGAGATGTATGCAAGGCAAAGGTATGTGGCTGCAGCTGGTTTTACATCAAGAATTTATGATGGAGGAGATACTATTGATTGGGATAGCCTGAAATGGGTAACTGACAGACCTACAGCAAAGGAACTTCCAGATAGTATGGCAACAGAGACCGCGTACAGCAATGGAAATTTTGGCATGGGATATAATGTTGGTGTTTGGCATTTGAATGAATCAAGCTGGGATGGAACGGCGGATGAAGTTGTAGATGGTTCAGGAAATGCCAATCATGGTGTGCGGTCAGGCAATGCAACAACAGCAAGTGATGGACGTTTTGAACGCGCAGGAACATTTGATGGAACTGGGGATTATGTAGATGTAGCAGATTCTGCGTCATTAAGTGTTACGGATGCAATTACGCTTTCCGCATGGATTAAAACCTCAGTACAAAATAAGGGAATTTTAAGTAAAGGAATATTTAATGCTACCAGCAATGGAGACTATAGTTTGTATTTAGACAACGCAAATTCTGGTGCTCCTGGTTGTCACTTTAATAATGGTGCCGGTACGGCACTTGATACTACAGGTATTTCTGATAATATTTGGCATCATGTTGTGTGTACGTATGATAAAGATGCAGGAGGATCTGATGAAATTAAGCTGTATGTAGATGGAGTTCTTGTTGCAACAGGAGATTATTCGACGGCAATAAATGATTCATCGGAAGCACTGCATATAGGAGGGTATTATAGTTCTTCGTATGTATTCAATGGGTTGATTGATGAAGTTGCTGTATCGAGTAATGCTTGGACTGCGGGGACTGTGCAAGATGCGTATAGGCGTGGTGAAAATCGATTAAAAATTCAAGTTCGTTCATGTAACGATGCCGCTTGTTCCGGAGAGACCTTTCAAGGACCTGATGGAACAACAAGCACTTTTTATACTGCATCAACAGATAGTGTTCTGGGTACTGCTTCAACAACGCTCACTAATGTGAGCAATAATCAGTACATGCAGTATCAAACGTTTTTTGAAACATCAAGTTCTACATATGACGTAGAATTAGCGAGTGTTACTATTGCAGGATCTGTAGTTGTTCCAGGAGAAGGGCCTGTTGTTTGGGATGGTGGAGGTGTTGGGAGTGATTGGTGTACAGATGGAAACTGGGATGGTGATACAGTGCCAACAAGCGTTAGTGATGTTACTATCGATACTGCAGGTACAATGACAACCGATGGGTGTGCAGATGGAGATATTGACTTTAGTACATTAACCATTGGAACTACCAATGCTGCTATTTTAGAGCTTACCCCGCTAATTGGAACTGGTGGAAGTATTACCATTGCCAATAACGGAACCCTGACACAAAACACCTCTTCAACGCAGACTATTTCTGGAACACTTACTGTAGAAGGGGGAGCAACAGGTGGAACTTTAACTCACACCGCAAACGTTGCAGATCAACTCTATGAAATCGATATTCAAGCGCAAAACATTGATATTCAGGCTGGTGGAACGGTAGATGTAGATTATAAAGGGTATACAAGTGAGAATGGTCCTGGAACTGCTGCACAGGTTTCATGGGGATCAGGAGCAAGCCATGGAGGGAATGGAGGAATTGGTAATGGAGGAAGTGTTCCTGGAGATGGATATTGTAACATTACGAATGTTGCGACAATTGGAAGTGGTGGTGGACCTTCTGGAGCAAATATTGGAGGAGCTGGTGGTGGGCTCATTCGTTTGAGCGCCACAAGTACTATAACGATTAATGGGACCTTAACGGCAGATGGGAAAACGGCAGGAAATACGTATGGTGGAGGGGGATCCGGAGGGGGGATAAATCTTATTGCAGATACGTTTGCCGGTACCCCAACAAGCTTCACGGCTAATGCAGGAAATGGGTCTCATCCAAGTGGGTCAGCCGGTGGGGGGGGAGGATGTGTGGCTTTAACGTATACAACAGCTAATGCCATTGCTGCTTCAAGTATTACTGCATATGGTGGAACGGTTTATGCTGTTGGAGCACCTGGAACTATTTATATTTCTGGGGATTCCAGTAGTTTGACGGTAAGCAATGGGTCTACACCTACGAGAAGTACCATTATTACGCAAAATATTTCTGTTGATTCGTTGACTTTATCAAAAGCATCAACAACATTTTCTAATGTAACGAGTACCGTGTCTTTGGCAATGTCAAATACCTCTATGCTGTTTGTAACGAGCTCAGGGTATTTAGATCTTCCATTAGGAACATCTGGATCTTTTGGTGGGTCTGATAGTATTTGGGTGAAAGGAAATGCGAATATAGTTGGGATTTCGCATCTGGATGGTGTTACTGTAACAGTGGTTGATGGAAGTACTTTAACCGCAAGTTCTACACAAGCGATTGGTCTTACTGGTGTATTAACATTAGGAGAAACTTCTACCTTAGCCGGTATTACTACTCTAACAACGAGTGGTACTATCAATATATATAATGGATATGAGAGTCTTACGGATGTAACTGTTGCTGACGGAACGATGACAGTGTATGGATACACTACATCAAGTCCTTGGACACTTACATCGCTTTATTCCGTTGGAGGAACACTTTCTCATGGACAAAATGATACAACGCAAGAGCATACGTTGAGTATAACAGCAGCCTCTTCAACAATTGCTTCCGGTGGAACGCTGAGTGCGGATGGTGTTGGGTATGCTGGTGGATATGGAGGAGGTTTGGTAGACGGGTTTGGTCCAGGAGGTGGAACGGGAGGAACGTATGGTGGTGGAGGTGCACATGGGGGTGATGGTGGAGCGGGTAGCGGAAATTTTGCTGGTGGAACTGCCTATTGTTCTGCTCAGCCGGTATACTCAATGGGGTCTGGTAGTGGGGAGGGAAATGGAGGATCCGTAGCAGGTGCAGATGGAGGAGGACTCGTATTCCTAAATATTACAAATATACTAACAATAAACGGGACTATTACTTCAGATGGCGCTGCGGGGAATACATATCAAGGTGGAGGAGGTGGAGGAGGAATATATTTAGTTGCCGATACCCTTTCGGGAAGTCCAACAAGTCTTACTGCTACAGGTGGGTCGAGTAATGGCTTTAATCTTTCTGGCGGTGGAGGTGGTGGATGTGCTGGGGTAACGTGGACAACTGCGAGTTCTATTGATGCTACTGATATAAATGTAAATGCGGGATCCGGGTGGGCCGGTGGAACGCTTCCAGAAGTAGGTTTTGAAGAGGCTGCCCAAGGAAATCAGCCACCAACAGCAACTGCGCTAACTCCAGCTCAAGGGAGTGCAAATTTTGTAACAGTAACAACTACAATAGCAGATCCAGATTCAGATGTGTCTGTAATGGCCGTGCAATATTCGGTAGATAACGCCGTTTGGAATAATGCAACGATTGGCGCCGTAACGACGGCGGCAGAAGGAGACGGTGTGGTTACGAGTTCTGGATACATAAGTGATATTGATACTGATAATGATGGATCAATTGATTTGACGTTTAGCTGGAACATGGGAGCGGACTTAGCCAATACAGATGACACAAGTCTGTACTTTAGAGTAACACCCGGAGACACAGAAACAACGGGTACAGTAAAAACATCAGCAGCATTTGGCGGAGATACAAAAGACCCAACCGCTCCAGGAGCGCTGAGCGTTGCGTCGACATCGACCGATTCAATGATCTTTACGCTTGGCGCAACAACAACAGACTCAAACTTTGCTGAATATAAAGTGTTTTATAAAGCGGGCTCTTCAGGAGTAACCACGGGTGATTCTTCACTTACTTCTAGTACCGATGCAAATTTAGGAAACATCTTATTTAGCAGTGCAACAACTACAACACTTCCTTCTTTAGCAACAAATACACAGTACGTTGCAAATATGTGGGCGTTTGATTCATATAGTAGATCAGCAAGTACAACAGGAGAAATTACTTTCTATACTGCTGCGGCAGTACCAACAACAACAGCCTCGACGGCTGATTCTGCTTCACAAATTACGGTGACTTGGGGAGCAAATGGCAACCCATCAACAACAGAATATTATGTCGTTGATGTTAGTAACGGCACCAGAAATTCTGGTTGGATTGTTGCCACTACAACGAGTTTTACCTCGCTTTCTGCAGAGACATCGTACTCGTTTAAAGTAAAAGCAAGAAACGGAAACAATATTGAAACAGCGTACGATAATGCAGCAGCCGCAACAACAGAGGCGGCACCTGTTAGTTCCGAATCAGAAGACGATAGTTCTTCTGATGAAGCAATTGGAGGTGGAGGAACAATTTCACTGCCGCCGCCAACTGTTGTGATTCCGCCAATGAATTTAGATATTGATATTGGCGATGATGATGAAGAAGAATTTGTAACACTCGACTTTAGTGAAAGTGTTGAAGAGGCTGAAGAAGAAGCAGCTGGGGCACCAAGTTCAGATAGTGTTGATTCAGTGGAAAGTGAAGATGATTCTATCGATATTGATGAAGAAGAGGAAGACGTCAGTCTTGATCCTGTGGTACTTGGAGTAGATGCGGCAAGAGTACGTGTACGTCTTTCACTAGAAGATGGAACAAATGAATTACGATATTTCACACCACAATCAGAAGAGTACAGAGTAGTATTCAATGATATAGAAAAAGGTGTCGCATACTTTACGGTGTATCCAAGAGAAACACGATTTACTCTTATTCAAGAAGAAGAAATCGTTCTTGATGTAGAAGAAGATGGTGTGACTGATTTACATGCACATGCGCGATTAGTGAATGAAGAATTTGGCGTTGTTGATGTAGATGTAACGGCACTTCATAACGTGACCATGGCAATTAATGATGGTGTCCGCGCCTCCCATAGACGAGATGTGCTACTTCGTGTAAATCATATTCCACAACTCAGACTTGTAGCAATTTCTGAAAATGCAGATTTTGCCGATGCAGTATTTGAAGGATATGAATCGTACATGCCATACACGCTTTCTGCAGGAGAAGGAAGAAAGAAAGTGTATGTAAAACTCCGAACAGAAGATGGTGCAGAATTTACTGGATCAGATTCCGTGTATCTCACAAATAGAGCCGCAAATGCATCTGATGCAGATTGCCCTGTGGCAAAAAACAAGCCGTACAAACATGCGAATCATTCTATTGTCTATTACGTAACAGATCAATGTACAAAGCGTCCATTTGCAAGTGCCGATGCATATTTCAGTTACTACTACACGTACAATGCGATTTCAGTAATTCCGGTAGAAAAACTTATCGATATTCCAACTGATTTCCGTGGAGTTATGCCACTTGGACTACGCTACAAACCGGCTCCAGGAACACTCATTAAAGCTGAGGGAAGTAGTGACATTTATGTGGTCGCTTCTGGAAGAGTGAAACATTTGATCGCAAGCAGAAGTGTGTTGCAAAAGTTAGGATATAAAGAAAAACATGCAGCCATTGTAGATCCTCGATTACTATTTAGATATGTTGACGGAGAGGAAATCACGAAAGCAAATACACATGTTCCAGGCACACTCATAAGGTATGAGCATGAGCCAAAAGTATATGTTTTAGAATTGCAAGATGATGGGGAATTAGTACAAAGACATATTGCTGATGAAGCAACATTTGCTGCATTAGGGTATAGTTGGGACAAGGTAATTGAACTGAACGCAAAAGCATATAAAGAAGGGGATCCAGTTTCTATTCAATAAACGGGTTGCATGAAAAATGATATCACCGGAAAATTACTCGCACGGGCATCTCAATCCTCTGTGTTTAAAATGGCAGTGCAGAGTGCTTTTAATCACATTATTATTACCGATGCGAAAGGGAAAATTCTTTTTGCAAACCAGGCTGTAGAGCGGATCACAGGGTACTCACACGATGAAATCATTGGAAACAATCCAAGATTGTGGGGAAACGTGATGAATAAAACATTTTATAAAAACATGTGGAGTACGTTGGTAAAGAAAAAATCATTTACAGGAGAGATTCAGAATAAACGAAAAAATGGACAGCTTTATTATGCCAAGGTGATTATTTCTCCTATTTTAGACGATGAAAAAACCATAATTGGATTTGTTGGAACTGAAGAAGACATTACCATGCAAAAAGAGATTGATAAAATGAAAAGTGAATTTATCTCTATTGCTGCGCATCAGCTAAGAACTCCACTGACATCGATTAATTGGAGCATGGATATTCTGAAAGATACTTCTACCGGAAAATTAAATACAAAACAAAAGGATTTACTAAAAGATATTAATAATGCTAATCAACGGCTAATAGGACTTGTGAACATGCTACTTAATATTAGTAGAATTGAATCGGGTCGCTTTTCTGTTGTGCCAAAAATGCAGTCAGTTCCGGCTATTATGCAGGGTATGGTAAAGCAATTAGAGCCAAGAGTAAAAGAAAAACAACAGAAGATAGCAATAAAGCGGCAAACAGGCATTCCTAAAATGAATGTAGATGGAAATATGATTGCTCAGGTTTTTCAAAATATCCTTACCAATGCAATAAAGTATTCCCCAAAGGGAGGAAAAATTTCGGTAGATATGAAAGTAAAAGGGAAATTCTTATTATGCAGTATTTCAGATACGGGTATGGGAATTCCAAATCATCAGCAAGATAGAATATTTATGAAATTCTTTAGAGCGGATAATGCGGTAAAAGAAGAAGTTGGAGGTAACGGACTTGGACTATATTTTGTGAATATGATAGTAGAGGCGTGCAAAGGGACAATCACATTTAAATCAAAAGAGGGAGAAGGAACTACATTTACTGTAGCGCTTCCTTTGACTGGTATGAGTGATAAAGAAGGAGAAGTTAGAATTTCACTTTCTCAAAAAGATTTGTAACAAGGTAAAAACAATATGGCAACCAAAGCGAAGGAGATACTGATTAGCGGAAGAAATGTCATCCTTAAAACAGGGTATAAAGCCATATTCAAACCGCTTGCATTTCAGACCAATCCAGAATGGATTCATGATCGGATGATTACAACAGGTGCATTTCTTGGAGCACATGCACCTTTCCGTGCGATTACCCGCGCGGCTTTTGGGTATATGCATCCAATGCTTGCGCAAAACGTTGCTGGAGTGCATTTTGCAGCTCCTGTAGGGCTTGCTGCAGGCTTTGATAAAGACGCACATCTTATTCAGATTTTGCCTTCTTGCGGGTTTGGTCATGCCGAAGTGGGCTCTGTAACAGCCAAGCCATATGAGGGAAATGAGGGGCAGCGTCTTTGGCGTCTTCCCAAATCTGAGTCGCTCATGGTGTATTATGGATTGAAAAATGAAGGGGCGCCTGCTGTTGCACAGCGCATTAAAAAAGCCAAACGGACAATACCAATAGGTATTAGTATTGCTAAAACAAATTGCAAAGAAACAGCTAATACGCAAAAAGGGGTTGAAGATTACGTGGAAGGCTACAAATCGCTTTATAAGCTAGCTGATTACATCACCATAAACATCAGTTGCCCAAATGCATTTGGTGGTGAACCATTTACTGATGCAAAGAAATTAGATGCGCTTCTTGGAGCGCTGTCTAAAGAACAAAAAACGTGTCCAATCTTTTTAAAAATTGCGCACCACATGAGTGACGCGCAAAGAACGGAATTAATTGATATTGCGCTGGGTTATGGGGTGGATGGATTTATCTGTGCGAATCTTGGAAAAAAACGAGACAATCCGCTTCTTAAAGAAACAGATGTACCAGAAGTTGGTGGGTATAGTGGAAAACCTGTTCGTGCGCTTTCTACAAAACTCATCGCAGATGTATACAAGCAAGTACAAGGGAAAGCGGTCGTAATCGGCTGTGGAGGAATTTTTTCTGCAGAAGATGCATATGAAAAAATCAAAGCTGGATCGAGTTTGCTGCAGCTTATTACAGGAATGATTTATGAAGGGCCGCAGGTAATAAGTAGTATTCATCAGGGACTCGTGCGGCTATTGAAAGCCGATGGGTATAACTCGATTACCGAAGCTATAGGGGTCAATTCTCGTCAATAAGGGGTGTGCAAAATGAGGGGATAAGGGTTCTCCTCGGTGTGGTATACTCTTGGCATAACAGAAAGGGTATGTCACATAGTGCTACAATTTCAGATCGATTTTCTTTGGCAGCAGGTATGCTCTTGTTTACTGATCCTGCAGCTACAGCGGTATATGCATCGGAAAGTGTAGAGAAAACCACAGGCTTTTCATTGCCAGAAGTAATAGGGAAAAATCCGGCAGCGCTTTGGGGAAAATGTATGGAGGATGGATTTTATGCGGATATGTGGAATACTATTGCGCATGATCAGGCGCCTTTTGCCGCGACCATGAAAAATAGACGCAAAAACGGTTCTTCGTACATACAACGGTCACTCCTTGCTCCAATAAAAAACAAGCAAGGAAACGTGCAATATTACATGGCTATTACGCCGCAGCTGCATAATGCGGAGCATTTAGAAAAAGTACAGGCGCAATTTGAAGCATTTGTCCGTAAACCACATATGCGCGCCCACGCTGCAATTGCGCAATTAGCAGATTGGATGGGGATTGATGGGCATGATGCCATGCTGAAGGAAGAAAATACCAAAGCGAGTTTAGCGAAACACATTTCATCATTTTTTGTGCTACCCATGCAAGAGCGATTTTCATATCGGTCTATTGATAAGGTGCTTATTGAGGCGGCAAAGGCAGAATCAGCAGATTTTGCGGCGTTATATGCAAAATATTTTGAACAAATTAGAGCATATTTTATTTCCCGTGTCTCTAATAGCAGTATTGCAGAAGATTTAGCGCAGGACGTGTTTTATAAGGCGTTTAAATATTTGGATTCGTTTGTGCCTACAAATAGTTCGTATGGAACATATCTATTGCGTATTGCGCATAACATTTTGGTGAATTATTACAGAGATGCACAAAAACATATCTATCAACCTATAGAGCGGGCAGCTGAAGTGTCAGATAACGGCAAGTTAGCGCAGGTAATTATGCGTAAAGACATTCTTATGCGAGTACTACTGCGCGCATCTGAGTCTGAACGGGCGGTTATAAAAATGAAATATATTGAGGGCTTATCTATAAAGGAAATTGCCGCTTTGCAGGGTAAAACAGAGAATGCGGTGAAGCTGCATTTGAGTAGGGCAAGAAAAAAACTACGACTTATATTAAAAGACCAATAAATCTGTGTAAAAGTCGCTTAATCTAGGCGACTTTTGTGGTATAATACGTATAAGCAGATATATAAATATTGAACATGGGGACAAGTTCAAGAAAAGTTTTTCATATAGCTTTTGGAATAGGCATTTTTTTGCTTATTTTTTTGTTGGCGCTTTCCGCGTTTAAGATATTCCGATCTAATGCCGCTGCCGTAAGTTTTGTAGATAATGATAACACCGCATCTGGGTTTGGTGGAGGAACAATGGAAGGTGCGGCTTGGGATGCAGGGAATAGCTGGGTAGAAATTACGGGAACGAATAATCAGGCTTGGAATCTTCCAGATAGCGCTGCAAACGATTGGATAGACATGACCAACAACTTGATTCTTTTGCACATGGATGAGACTTCTTGGGCTGGAGTTGCTGATGAAGTTGTAGATGATTCAGGAAATGGATACCATGGGGTGCGATCTGGGAATGCTACTACAGATGCTGCGGGGCAACTGGGATATACAGGAACCTTTGATGGTACTGGGGACTATATCAACATGGGAGATAATGCCGCGCTCAATACCAATACAGATAAAACTGTATCACTTTGGGTAAATGTTGATTCTAGAGCTTCGGCAGAGCGCATTTTCACAAAAAATAGGACCGCTAATCTAGGATATGGAATGGCATTTGAATCAGATGGTGATTTGGCAGTTTATTTCAATGATGGATCAGAAATGAAACAGGGTATTTCTCTTGCAAGCTTGCCTAATGATTCATGGCATCATGTTGTGTCTGTGTATGATGAGTCTGCAGGGACGGTGTCAAATTATTTAGATGGAGAAGCGGTGTCATATAGCGTTGGTGGTGGTTGGGGATTTGACTCAGATAATACGTTAGAGGTTGGTGGCCGTTCTGGTGCAAGTCAGTGGTTTGATGGAAAAGTTGATGAATTCGCAATTTTTGATGAGATTCTTACGGCTGATGAAATCGCCACTATGTATGAAAATCAGTCAAAAGATTACGGTGCCAGACTTACTTCAAGAATTTATGATGCTACGGCTTCAACTGATTGGGCAACGTTAAGTTGGGTAACGCAATGGCCGGTTGGAAAGGAATTGCCAGATGCTATGGCAACGGAAACAGCGTACACCTCTGGGAATATTGGGATGGGAAATAATGTTGGACTGTGGCATTTGAATGAAGATAGTTGGGATGGAACGGCGGATGAAGTGGTTGATAGTTCTGGAAATGGTCATCATGGTGTAAGAAGTGGGAATGCCACTACTGTTTCTGGAGGAAAATTTGGTAATGCAGGAACATTTGATGGATCAGGAGATTATGTGACTATAGCTGATGATCCTGCACTTGATATCACTGATAAAATTACGATTTCAGCGTGGTTTAAAACATCCGTGAAGGACAATGGAATCATAAGTAAGGGAGCACACAATTCATCGGATAATGGTGATTACGTGCTTACACATGACAATGTAAATCGGATTGGTTTTGGATTGAATAACAGTGTAGCCTATATTCGATCGACAGCGACAACGATAGATGGAGAATGGCATCATGTTGTTGGAACGTATGACAAAGATGCTGGGGGTGTGGACGAAATGAAGCTCTATGTTGATGGTGTGTTAGAAGAGGTGGGTGATTATTCCACTGCTATAAGTACAAGTGCAAATGACCTTCGTATTGGTACGTATTACAGTAATACCTATAATTTTGATGGAGATATTGATGAAGTAGCCATTTGGAATGATGTATTGTCTGCCACTGATATTGAAGCCATGTATAGAAGAGGGGCGCTTAAGCTGCAGTTGCAGGTACGGTCATGTGACGATAGTGCCTGTTCTGGGGAAACATGGATGGGGCCAGACGGTACCGTAAGTTCATATTATAATGAATTGTCAACTTCTACTGTTGGGTTACCTGCTAAAACATTGTTTAATGTTTTAGATAACCAATATTTCCAATATAGAACTTTTTTTGAAACAACTAGTTCAACATTAACACCGGAGTTATCAAGTGTCACGCTCGCGGGTACTTCGATCGATAGTCCTGGAGTAACACTATCAGAAACAACGCAAGCCGCAACAGAAGGTGGCGTTACAGACACATATACAGTAGTATTGGACGCTGCACCAACAGCAAATGTAGATATTGCGGTAAGTTTTTCAAATGCAGAAGCAACGACTACCCCAACAACAACACTCACATTTACCACCGGAAATTGGGATACCGCGCAAACACTCACAGTGACCGCGGTAGACGATAGCGGTTACGACAGCACCCATTATACAAAAATATATCACACGGCATCTTCAACAGACGGAAACTACAATGCCATCTCAATTGCGGATGTAACAGTAACAATTACAGATAATGATGCACTTGCAGGGGATTATATTGATGATGGTGACACATTAGGAGGCTTTGGTGGTGGAACCACAACATCAATCCAATGGTCAACAAGCAGTTGGTGGATGGAAATGACAGGAACAGGACTCACTGCTGGAGTAGCCACACATACATCTAGAATTATGGATGCGGGATCTGCCCTTTCTTGGAATACCTTGAGTTGGGTTCCTTTGCGACCGCTGACAAAGGAATTGCCAGATAGCATGGCAACAGAAACTGCGTATACGGATGGAAATGTTGGGATGGGGAATAACGTGGGGCTTTGGCACTTTAATGAATCTTCATGGAGTGGTGTTGCCGATGAGGTTACTGATAGCTCTGGCAATGGGAATCATGGGGTGCGATCAGGTGATGCTACTACTATTGCCTCTGGAAAATTTGATCGCGCCGGTACGTTTGATGGGACCGGGGACGATATATTGGTTGGGTCCTTGGGGACTTTCTTGAGCGGAATAGATGATGGATTTACTGCTTCTTTTTGGACAAAATGGGATCATAGCAATGCTTGGGGTTCATTCCTTGGTGGGTCAAATGATGGTGCCACTGAATCGTTCCATATTTTTGGGAATAGAGATGGGGGAGCCAATACAGATGCGGGTGAAATTGCTTTTTGGTTCAAGTCTGGAGGATTGGCACTTTCTGGAGGAACTGGAAATGGCGCTGCTGCAGAGATAAACAAAAATGACGGTGAATGGCATCATATTCTTCTTACGGCATCTTCCATTTCTTCTGGAGCCATGACGCTCTATGTTGATGGAGTTTCTCAGACGCTTGATTTTTGGAACAGTAACACCAGAACATTTAGTGATAATTTTGAAAATTTTGCAATTGGAGGAAGATATAACGGAAGTACCGATTTGGTTGAAAAACCAATGGCTGCAGATATTGATGAAGTTGCCTTGCTGAACAAAACAGTGACTGCTTCGGAGGTGTTGGACTTGTATCGTCGCGGGGTAAGAAATTTAAAGTTCCAAGTTCGTTCATGTGATGATGGTGCTTGTTCCGGAGAAAGTTTTATGGGGCCAGATGGTACTGCTACTACCTACTACACAGAATCCACAACGTCTTCATTGGGGTTACCGGCTAAAACACTTTTTAATGTAACGGCCAATCGGTATTTCCAATATCAAGCTATTTTTGAGACCAGTAGCTCAACTTTGAATGTGGAGCTGGATAGTGTAACGCTGGCAGCTTCAGCCGGTCCCGGAGTAACGCTATCAGAAACAACTCAATCTGCAACAGAGGGAGGCGTCTCTGATACGTATACAGTCGTTTTGGATGCTGCGCCAACGGCAAATGTGGATATTGCGCTTAATTTTTCAAATGGGGAGGCCACCACCACTCCAACAAGTACACTTACGTTTACCACTGGAAACTGGGATACTGCGCAAACGCTGACTGTGCAGGCAGTAGATGATAGCGGCTATGACAGTACTCATTACACAAAAATATATCACACAGCTTCTTCAACAGACGGAAACTACAATGCAATTTCTATTTCAGATGTCACGGTAACCATTACAGATAATGATTCACTTGCCGCTGATTATATTGATGATGGTGATACATTAGGAGGATTTGGTGGTGGAACAACCTCATCAATCCAATGGTCCACAAGCAGCTGGTGGATGGAGATGACCGGTACGGGACTTACCGCTGGAGTGGCTACGCATACCTCTAGAATTATGGATGCAGGTTCTTCCATTTCTTGGGATACCTTGAGCTGGGTGCCTGCGCGGCCACTTACAAAGGAATTGCCAGATAGTATGGCAACGGAGACGGCATATACTAATGGGAACGTTGGCATGGGAAATAACGTAGGGCTTTGGCATTTTAATGAAACATCTGGTTCTATTACCGATGGCTCAGGGAATTCTCATTCTGGAACAGTAACCGGAGCAACATATGGGGTAACTGGAATGTTGGATACAGCTTTAAGTTTTGATGGTAGTGACTATATATCCATTAGTGATGCTAATGATCTTTCTTTAGATAATACGGGCGAATTTTCTGTTTCATTTTGGATGAAAACGGGGTCGGATGTAACGAGTAGACAGATGTTGGTACAAAAAGGTGCAACCACTTCAAATGCAGCGTTTGAATGGCAAATTTTTATTCAAACAGATTCCAAGCTGTATGTAACTTCAGTACAATCAGATGGAGATACCATAAGAAGAGAAAATACTAACGCTACTCTTTTAGCAAACACCTGGTATCATGTTGTGGCCGTATATTCAGGTACAGGAACAACTGATGACATGAATATATATTTGGATGGTGTCAATCAGGCCACTACAATTGCAAATCCGGGTGGTACTACTTATACAAACGGGACGCATCCATTGTATGTTGGTACTGGGTATAGTGGAGGGTCTCTTAGGTATTTCACAGGGACAATTGATGAGCTATCAATTTTTAATGATCAAATTTCTGCAGCGGAGGCGCTTGCAATGTATCGACGCGGAGCAAACAATCTTAAATTTCAAGTACGCTCATGTGATGATGCTTCCTGTGTTGGAGAAACATTTATGGGACCAGATGGAACAGCAAGTACATACTACACAGAATCAACTACTTCAACAGTAGGATTACCAAGTAAATCACTATTAAATCTTACAGCAAATCGCTACTTCCAATATCAAGCAATTTTCGAAACTAGCAGCTCTACACTAAATACAGAACTTAGTAGTGTAACACTCGCTGGAACAGCAGAAAACAATGCACCTACCGCAACAAGTATAAGCCCATCCCAAATAACAGCATCAGTTGTACAATTTTCTACAACTATTGCAGATGCAGATAGCGAAGTAACAACACTTAACGTAGATTATTCTACAGATAATGTTACCTGGGCATCTACAACATTTAGTAATGTCTCTGTGGATTATGGGGCGGTTTCTACAGTAACAGGAACAATTTCTGGTATTGATACAAATAGCACCAGTTCAGTTACGTTGACAATTGATTGGGATATTGCAGAAGATCTACCAAATACAGATGACACTAGTGTATATTTGCGTGTTATTCCAAATGATGGCACAGAAAATGGCACAACAGTATCTTCTTCAGCATTTACTATCGATACGTCTGACCCAAGCGTGCCAGGTGACCTTGCTGCAGCAACAATTACATCAAGTACGGCAACATTCACGTTTCCAAATACCACTTCAACAGATAGTAATTTTAAAGAATACAAAATTCATTACGATACCACTGCTATTGTAACAACCGCAGATAGCGCTCTTACTTCTTCAACAGATACTAATCTAGGAAGTGCAAACTTTAATTTCCTTGGGACAAGTGGAGAACTCACTGGATTAACGCCAAATACGGCCTACTATTTCAACTTATTTGCATATGATGATTGGGCAAATGTGACTTCATCTGCTTCAGAAATTTCTACTACTACACTAGCGGCTGTTCCAGGAACACCAACAACCGTTGTGTCTACTACAACGCAACTCGATGTCAGCTGGAATGCAAGTAGTAATGCTGCCGGAACAGTATATGAATTGTATAATGTTACCACAGCAGCGAGCGTTGGAACGACCACCGCAACCACATATAATGTAACGGGGCTTACAGCAAACACAGCGTATCAATTTAAGGTGCGCGCAGAAAATGCAGGGGCTTCTGGAACCTACTCAAGTTACTCAGGTAATTCAACTGCCGTATACACATTAGCAAGCGCTGTAACAGGACTCAGCGCTACTGATGCAACAAATACAACTACTTTGCAAATTATCCTTAGCTGGACTGATGCTGGGCAAACAGGAATGGTGATTGATAGAGATAATGGTTGTGACACCAGTTATGACGTAACGCTATTTACCAGTTCAACAGCAAATGAAACATCTCCAACAACCACAGTAGATTCTATCAGTGCCAATACGTGTTATGAATATAGAATCCGCTCATATAATGCTGCCGGAGTAGTGAACTCTGTGTCTGTTGCTTCAGACCAAATTACAACGCCACCAGGGCAGACGCAAAATGTGACTGCTTCAAGTACTGCTGAAACTTCGATTACTTGGGCTTGGGATGCTGTTACAGGTGCCGCAGGATATTATATTTATAATAACTCAACAGGAGGACTGATTGATACAGTAGTAGCTGCTACAGAATATTTACATAATGGACTTACTGCAAATACTGCATATCAAGTGGTTGTACGTGCGTATCATGCAGTAAACGGAAGTGGTATTGCCTCAAGTTTAGCTGGAGCAGTAACCGATGCCACAACACCTGCTGGGCTAACAGTAAGTACACGTGCAACGAGTAGTATTACATGGACATGGACAGATTCTGGTCAAACGCATTTCTATGCCAGAGATGCAAATAATGTCACGGATAATACCGGTTGGATTACTTCTTCTACTTGGCAACAAACGAGTCTTACTGCCAATACAGCGTATGATTTAGAGGTAAATGCACGTAATGCAAGTACAACAGAAACAGGATACTCTGGAACAATCACTCGGTACACTGCGCAGAATGCACCAGATAGTGTCGCTCTTTCTGCTATCACAACTTCATCAATCACAGCAACCGTGACAGGAACATTTGCGAATAACGGAACAGGATCTGCTCTCATTCATTTTGATAATGGAGATGGTACGACTCAGGACATTACCAGCGGAGACAATTGGCAAAATACAGGTCTTTCGCCAAGCACACAATATACATATACCGTGTACGCGCAGAATTCAGATGCGGTGCAAACAGATAGTGTTACAAGTTCAGCGTATACACTGGCGAACGTACCGGGGCAAATTACCGCGGCGCTAACCAGTACGTCATCTCTCACACTGACACATGATAGAAACAGTAATCCGGTTGCTACAAATGCTCGTTTGTATGAAACAACGACAGAGCAATATGTTGATACTACAGCTCTTACGCTAGTAGGAGATAGTACTGATTTCACTACATACAGCTTGTGGGGGCCAACAACAACTGTTGTATCAGGATTAGACTTGAATACCTGTTATCAGTTTAGTGCTGTTGCAAGAAATGGAGATAATACGCTTACAGCCAGCTCTACGGCGAGTGCCTCAACATGTACAGCGGCTGCAGTTCCAACTAGTCTCACAATTACTGTAGATGGAACAACAGCAATGACAGCTGTATGGCTAGCAAATGGGAATGCATCGACTACTGCATATTATATTGAAGACGCAAATGCTACTTCAACAAATTCCGGGTGGATTACGACAACTACATATCAGTTTACCGGACTTACTGAAGGAACTAGTTATACCTTCCGGGTAAAAGCAAGAAACTCAGCTTCTGTTGAAACAGATTATCTGAGTAGCACAGGGCAGACTGAGGATAACTCAAGTTCTGAATCTGTAGAATCGGAATCTTCAAGTGGCGGCGGGGGAGGAAGTGTATTCAGTAAATCAGTAGCGCCATCATCGCTTACAAAGATTGTGTTACCTAAAAATGCAATTAAGGTAGACAACAGTTATGTTCTTCCACCAGCAGCAACTGTTCCACCAAAACAAGTTATTGCACCACAATCAATAGATCCTGTTCCGTTTACTATTGGTACGCAAAAACACAGTATTAGAACACAGCGGTATAGTCCAACAAGTGTTCGTGTTGTTATTCGATCTGAACCAATTATCACAACACTTTACAAAGGAAAACCAAAAGACATCGATACCGATGCGGATGGAACAAAAGACATGCGTGTAGAATATATTGGGCTTGAAGAAGGATTGCCGAAATATGAATTTACGCTGCTTATTTCTGATGGAGAAGCTGGGCAGCCAGTGACAATCAATAGCGGTTCGGTAGAAACGGAAGAAAGAAAAGTTCTGCTAACAATGAACTTCCCAGATGCTACGGACATGGCCATCTCAAATAAAAAAGATTTTTCTGATGCAGGATTTGAGCCATATGCAACGTCTACAGAGTGGACGCTAAGCGAAGGATTAGGAGAAAAACATGTATATGTCCGATTCCGCATGTATGATGATGCTGTTATCGATGCCTATGACACAATTAACGGTGTTGGTGATAATTTCATCATTCTTGAACCAGAGGAAATCATTGAGGAGCAAGCAGCTGTGAAATGTCCACTTTTAGTCAATAAACCATATCAACATCCAGCATATCAAGGTATTTACCAAGTAATTGGGAATGAAGACGGAACGTGTACTCGGCGATTATTTGAGACTCCAGAGGTCTATCATTCGCATTATGCGTCAAAGGATGACATATATAAGACAAGTATTATTCAATGGATTCCAGATGATGTTGATCCAATTATGAAGCGGGGTCATAGAGTGAATATTCTCAATAAGTCTATTATAAAGGGAGAGTTTAGCTCAAAAGTATATTTTGTTGTGGCACCGAGGAAGCATTGGATTTTCTCGGAAGCTATCTTTGTGGGGTTAAAGTTCGCATGGGATAAAATTATTACTGTGCCAGAAGACGTAATAGATTCTTTTGACACTGGACAGGCCATCATGTCAAATCCAGATTATGAGGAGGTGACATCCGTTTTACCGCCAGATGATCAACCAGAGATTACCCCAGAGCCTGAAGAATATGTGTTTAGTAAAAATCTGTCTATAGGAGATGAGGGGGTTGAAGTACGAATGCTTCAGCAAAAGCTGTATGAGGAAGGATTTTTCACTCATAGCAGCATGACTGGATACTACGGCTCAATTACGGAAAAAGCTGTGAAAGCGTATCAGACCAGTAATGGTATTGACCCTGTAGGAAGGGTTGGACCGCAGACAATTCGCGCTCTCAATAAGTAGCAAAAAAAGGTGTATGACACCTTTTTTTGTTTTTGGTGTTTAATTATATAGAAGCCTCCTCTATGCGCCGTGCGTGCGGCACATAGAGGGGCCTCCAGTATTCTTAACCCCTCTGGGAAACAAGTATGCCGCTATACAAAATCAAGAAGCGAACGGGTGCAATTGTAGACTTTAATATCGATAAAATTGAGCGCGCTATTGAAGCGGCATTAAAGGCAAGTGATAGTGAAGCAGACAAAGCAGTAGCATACGCTATTGCCCAAGATGTCATGAAAACGGCAGAAGAAGTATTTCAAGATAGAATTCCATCAGTAGAGGAAGTGCAAGATATTGCAGAACAAATGCTGATTAAATATGATTATGCCGCGGCAGCGAAGGCATATATTTTATATAGAGCAAAACGATCTGAAGCGCGGGAAGACAAAAATGTCATGGTAGAGGTAAACAAGACAATTTCAGAATATCTAGATAGAAGTGATTGGCGTGTGAGTGCAAACTCAAACCAAGGATATTCACTTGGTGGAATGATTTTAAATACCTCAGGAAAAGTGACGGCTAACTACTGGCTTTCTCACATTTATCCGCAGGCAATTGGAGATGCGCATAGAAACGGTGACTATCATATTCATGATTTGGATATGTTTTCTGGGTACTGTGCCGGATGGAGTCTTCGTGCGCTTTTAGAAGAGGGATTTAATGGGGTACAAAATAAAATTGAATCAGATGCACCAAAGCACCTATGCTCGGCGGTTGCGCAAATGGTGAATTTCCTTGGAACATTGCAAAATGAATGGGCAGGGGCGCAAGCGTTTTCTAGTTTTGATACGTACTTGGCACCATTCGTAAAAAAGTATGAGTTAGAAATCAGAGATGAAATCGACAAGGCGCATATGCATTTCCCAGCAGATGCGGAAAAAGAAACATACATTGAAAAGCGTGTGTATGACTATGTATTCCAGAACATGCAGTCATTTGTGTTCAACTTGAACATCCCTTCACGGTGGGGAACACAAACACCATTTACCAACATTACATTAGATTGGGAATGCCCAGAAGATCTTAAAGATAAACGACTCAGACTTGGAGGCGAGCTATTCCCATTCAGCTATGATCAGCTTCAGAATGAAATGGATATCATCAACAAAGCATTTATCAATGTGATGATTAAAGGAGACCGAAAAGGACGAACGTTTACTTTTCCAATTCCAACATACAACATTACCAAAGATTTTAAGTGGGAAGATCCAAAAACATTGCCGCTCTTCGATATGACAGCTAAATATGGAACACCGTACTTTCAGAACTTTATCAATTCTGATATTAACCCGGGTGATGTGCGATCTATGTGTTGTCGATTGCAGCTCGACTTGAAAGAGCTAAAAAAGCGTGGTGGTGGACTATTTGGGTCAGCAGAAATGACTGGATCGATTGGAGTAGTTACATTGAACCTGGCGCGTATTGGATTCATGAATAAAGGAAACAAAGATCTTTTCCTAAAACGAGTGGAACACTTGATGGAACTTGCAAAAACAAGTTTAGAACTCAAAAGAAAAGAAATTGAATTGTGGATGGATAGAGGACTGTTTCCATTTACCAAACGGTATTTAGGGAAGCTTACGAATCATTTTTCTACCATTGGAATTAATGGGATGAATGAAGCAATTAGAAACTTCACAAGTGACAAAGAAAACATCACTACAGACGAAGGACAAAAGTTTGCTCATGAAGTTATGGACTTTATTCGTCATAAGATGAAGCAGTACCAAGAAGAAACAGGGAACCTATATAACTTGGAAGCGACACCTGCTGAAGGAACTACGTACCGACTTGCAAAAGAAGACAAGAAGCGATTTCCAGAAATTTTGCAAGCAGGAACACAAGAAGCTCCGTATTACACCAACTCGTCTCAACTTCCAACAGGACTTACTGATGATGTGTTTTATGCATTAGAACTGCAAGACGATTTGCAAAAAAAATATACCGGGGGGACAGTGTTCCATTGCTACATGAGTGAAAAAATCAGTTCTCCAGAAGCGTGTAGAGATTTGGTGAGAAAGATTCTGAGTCGATTCAAACTTCCATACATTACCATTACACCAACATTTTCAATTTGTCCGAAACATGGATATTTGGAAGGTGAACACGATTATTGTCCAACGTGTGATAAAGACCTTGGAATTGAAAATCAGGATGGATTTGATACCACGCTCCGTAAAGCGTACATCTCTGCTGCTGCAGATAAATAAACCATTTGCTTCCTACTCTTAACAATAAGCATATGACCGCACAAAAGAATGAAGAACGTACACGATGCGAAATTTGGACTCGCGTAATGGGGTATCACAGACCCGTCTCTCATTTCAACCCAGGAAAAAAATCAGAACACTACTCAAGAAAGCATTTTCAGGAATGTAAGGCTGCAAATCAGCAATTTTGTCAGGCTTTTGCCTCAGCTACTGCCTAGTCTATGGTTATAAGCGGGGTGCAACAATTCACCATGCTTGATTATCCGAATAAACACGCCTGCATTGTTTTCACTGCAGGCTGTAATTTTCGGTGCGGGTATTGTCATAATCCGGAATTTGTCCTGCCAGAGGAGCTTGTAAAGATTAAAGATACTTTTATTCCAGAAGCGGCAATCTTTTCATTCTTAGAGCGCCGTAAGGGGTTGCTTGATGGGGTTGTTATTAGTGGTGGAGAGCCAACCATGATGCCTGATCTTATTGCCTTTGCAAAAAAGGTAAAGGATATGGGGTTTTTGGTGAAACTCGATACCAATGGGAATAAGCCAGAGGTTATTAAGTCTATGCATGAGCAGGGACTACTCGATTATATTGCGATGGATGTAAAGATGAGCTTAGCAACATATTGTGATGTTGTCGGTAACAGAGCAAAGCCAAACGCAATTCAAGAGAGTATGGATTTCATTAAGGCAAGTGGTGTTGAGTATGAATTCAGAACAACACTTGTGCCAAATATTCACACGCAAGAAGTATTAGATGATATGAAGCAGCTACTTGCGGGCAGTAAACGATTATACTTGCAAACGTTTCGGCCAGATCATACGTTAGACCCTGGATTTGGGAGGTATCAACCGTTTTCCACTTCGCAAATGGAACAGATACGACTTTTGTTTAATGAAGTGATAGATCATGTAGAAATTCGATCATAAAAAGGATACGTACGCGTATCCTTTTTTGTTTATATTTGGTATACTTGAGCCACTATGCCAATGTCAGATGCAATTGTAAAAAAGGTATTGCTTAGTACCAAGCTGCTTTCTGCAAGAAAGATAGAAAAGGCAGTAAAGGATGCAAAAAAGCAAAAGGTGTCATTGTACTCCTTGCTTGTTGCTACGCAAAAGGTACACAAGGATACGCTCAATGAAGGAATTGCTGCGCATTTTGGTGTTGAGTATACGGATTTGTCTCAAGTTGCGCTTGATGCTCCTTCTGTAAAAGATGCGCCAAAGGTAAAAGCGAAGGATCAAGACATTGTAGTGTATAGGGCAGATGATACAGGAATTTATATTGTGTCTGATAATCCGATTGATACAAAATTTGCAGATAAACTGATGAAGAAGCTCAATAAACCTGTGCACTTGTCTTTTGCTGATGCTGATTCTATTGCAGAACTCAGAAGCCGCGATAATGTATACGAATTTGAAGAATTTGCTAGAACTATTGGGCCGTATATTAAACAAGGTTCAGTTGCGGGAAGAGCAGAAGATTTGCCTGTTATCAAGATTGTTGATGAAATTTTAGAATTTGCCTACGCAAATAAAACATCAGACATCCATATTGAACCGTATGAGCGTAAAACCCTGATTCGTTTTCGTATTGATGGGCTTTTGCATGACATTATCGACATTCCAAAGCATTTGCATGAGCTGATTACTACTCGTATTAAAATTCTTGCACGGCTCCGAACGGATGAACATCAGGCAGCGCAAGATGGAAAGCTTCGATTTCCGCATGAGAAAGAACTTGTGGACGTGCGTGTATCAATTTTACCGATTGTGCGTGGAGAAAAGGTGGTAATGCGTATTTTGGCAGATCAGTCAGGGCAAGCACAGCTAGAAAACGTTGGGTTTAGACCAGCGGATTTAGAAAGGATTAAACAAGCAATCCTAAAACCGTGGGGAATGATTTTAACAACAGGGCCAACAGGTTCGGGGAAAACGACCACGCTCTATTCAGTTCTAAAAAAACTCGATAGAAGAGAAGTGAACATTTCTACCATTGAAGATCCTGTGGAATACGATATGGAGGGAGTGAGTCAGATTCAGGTAAACAATAAAACAAATTTGACCTTTGCAAATGGATTAAGGGCGATTGTTCGGCAAGATCCGGATATTATTATGGTAGGGGAAATCCGTGATGAAGAAACGGCTAAAATTGCGGTAAATGCTGCGATGACAGGGCATTTAGTACTTTCAACCCTGCATACAAACGATGCTTCAACAACACTGCCACGTCTATTAGATATGGGTGTACAGCCATTTTTGGTAGGGTCTACCATTAATGTAGCTATTGCGCAGCGTCTGGTAAGAAAGGTATGTGAAGATTGCAAAAAGAAAGTAAAAATTGATAAAACAAAAAAATTGTTGATTAAAAAAGAGTTTAGCGCAGCACTGATTAGAAAATATGGGTTAGATAAGCCAAGTACCTATCTATATGAAGGACAAGGGTGTGGTGCGTGTCAAAAAACAGGATACAAAGGGCGGCTTGGTATTTTTGAGGTGCTCGATATGACTGATGAGATCAAACGACTCGTGATGAGTGAGGCAAATTCCACGCAGATTAAATAAATGGCAGTGAAACAAGGAATGCTCCCGATTATTGAGGATGGATTATTGAAGGCACTTGATGGGCGAACCACCGTAGACGAAGTCTTGCGCGTTTCAAAAGAATAATATGGCAAAGAAAAAAGTAGTAGAAGATGCAGTCAAAGAGCCTGCGCAAATTGAAATGGTAAAGCCAGTAAAAATGACATTTACTGAGCAGCTTAAGTATGCCGGAACTGTTTCTAAAAAACAGATTTTATTTTTTACAAAAAATATTGCGGTCATGCTTGAGGCAGGTTCTACTTTGCCAGAGGCGCTGGATGTCATGTCAAAGCATGTAAAGGGGAAACTGCAGTTTGTGATTATGGATTTAGCACAGCAAGTGCAGCACGGGCATCGGTTTAGTTATTCTCTTGCTCGGCATAGAAACATCTTTCCAAATTCATATATCAACATGATTGAAGTGGGGGAATCAACTGGGCGACTTGGAGAAAATTTACAGCGGCTGGCACACGAATTAGAAAAAGGATATGAACTGAAGAAAAAAATTATTGGTGCATCTTTGTACCCAGGAATTGTATTTATTGGGGGAATTACACTCAGTTTTGGGATTGCAATATTTATTTTGCCAAAAGTAGCAAAGCTTTTTAGAAATTTTAAAGTAGAATTGCCCTGGACAACGCGCGCACTCATGGGGGTGGCAGACTTTTTTCAAGATCATGGATCCATTGCCATTGGCGGAACATTCTTTGGCATGATATTTATATACTGGTTCTTAAAGCGGGCATTCATGCGTCCAATTACTCATTGGTTTATTTTGCATCTGCCTGTTATGAAGTCGGTATCATTGCATTTAAATCTGACACTTTTTTGCAGAACCCTGAGTTCACTCCTTGAAAGTGGGGTAACCATTGATGAAGCCATTCGTGTGTGTCAAAAAAGTGTATCCAACATATATTTTAAGCGATTTTTGGGGTCTGCGTATACAAATATTAAGGCGGGTGATTCTCTTACCGCACTACTCGAAACAAAAAAGAAACTATTTCCAGCTACTGATGTACAAATTATTCATATTGGGGAGCGGTCTGGAACATTATCAACATCACTAAAGTACTGCGCAGATATTCACGAAAAAGAAGTAGACAATATTACCAAAAACATGGCAACTATTTTAGAGCCGATTTTACTGGTGCTTATTGGTATTATGGTTGGGTTCCTTGCGCTTTCTATTATTACTCCAATCTATTCTATTACGAGTAATCTTAAAGCGTAAGCCTATGCACAAGCGAGGGTTTACGGTAATAGAGATGATGCTCGTGATGGGAATTTTGCTCATTCTGGCCTCTGCGGTTATTCCTCTTTTCAATCAATTGCAGTTGATTAGTGGTATTGATGCTACTAAGCAAGAATTAGTTGCAGATTTACGTTTGGCGCAGCGCCAAGCGGCAGCAGCGACGTATGGTGCTGGAGCGGGTATTCACATTGCGACAAGTACATATACCATTTATTCAGGCGATTCGTATGCTATGCGAAACTTTTCGCAAGATATTGTTCGTGAGTTTTCTTCTTTTGTGACGACATCTGGATTTACCGATATGCAGTTTACTATATATACAGGATTTCCAGCGGTGACGAGTTCGTTTATTATTACTGACACAAGAACCATGTCCACCGATACTATTTATATTGATTCGTATGGTACGATTTACTAATAAAAAAGGACATTTGGCCATGGAAGTGCTCATCGCGCTGGCATTGTTTTCGTTATTCGTTGCTGGGACGTTTATATTAGTAACGAGATACTTAGATGCGTTTGAACGCAATAAAACAGAGGCAGAAATAGCGTTTATTGCGCAGGAAACATTTGATGGGTTGAATGCAATTGCCGCAACGAACTGGGATAATCTTACGGAAGGGCTCGCTTTTGGTATGACAACCTCAACTGGGGAGTGGTCTTTGCTACCAATGCCAGATACCATGCATACTGAATATACAAGAACGTTAACATTACAAATGGCACAGAGAGATGCTGATTGTGAATTAGATCCGTTGTATATAGATGACCCTGATACCTACTTAGCCACACTGCAAATCGATTGGCAAATAGAAAATGCAAATTTTTCTCGTAGTTTTGAACAATATATAACGCGCTGGGATGAGCCATACAACTGTATCAAAGAAGGCCTTATTAGATACCTCAATATCGATGTTTCTGAAGCTGAGCTTGATGCAACGAAAAAAAGTTTAACTGATATTGAACTGATTAATGAGGGGAATATTGATTTATCAATCGATAAGATCACCGTTGAATGGACAAAGCCTGGGAATATTGTGTTTATTAAGGTGGATGAGGAAAATGTATGGCATAGTAGTAACGGAACAGGATCACCGCAAGGTTCGCAGCCATCCGGAACGGAATTAAACATCGTTGATATCGATCTTGTGCCAGATGAAGAAGTAGAAATTAATGCATTCCGGTTTGATTCAAAAGTAGATGGGTCAATATTTCACATTACCGTAATTTTAGACGATGGATCTGCCACAACAAGTGAGATTTTTATTCCATAGTATGCATAAACAGGGATTTACACTCATTGAGCTCATTATCTATATTGCAATTTCGTCTATTGTGTTACTTGGAACGTTGCAATATGGATTTATTTTGCTTGATGATCAGATAAAATATCAGGCATTAGCAGATGTGCAGTTTGATCATCAGCGGTCAATGGAGCTTATTGTTGACCATGTGCATAGAGCTGCATTCATTGGTGCGGGAACAGTATACAATACTCAAAATGGGACATTGGAACTTGGGTATATAAATGCGCCAACCACAACATTTGTTATTGTTCAGCAAGAAGTACAAATTGGTGTGGCTACAACTTCTATTGGGCGATTGCAGGTAACAAGATCGGGGAGCAGTCCTTCAGTGCTTACAGCAGATGATGTGACGGTAACGAATTTCAAATTAACTGATCTGTCTAGTACAACAACTCCGGTCATATATTTAGACATGACAATAGAAGCCTTAAATATAGCAGGTGATCCAAAATATGATGCATCACATTCGTGGGGTACAACAGCAATTATTCGTGCGCGGTAAACAGGGGTACGCGGCAATCTTAGTGGTTATTGTGATAGCTGCCGTGTTTAGTTTTATTACTATTTCTACTATGCTGAGTTCTGTCGCAACGCTTGATGCGCAGCAGCTGCATAGAGATGGATCTGTAGCAAAATTCAATGCAGAAACATGTTTGTCTGAGGGATTATTACAAATCAGTAGAAATGATGCGTATATCGGGACGACACTTACACTCACTAACGGTACTTGCGACATTACGCTTAGTTCTACAACGGAGCGAGCATTTGTTACTACAACAGGACATTATCAAAACGCCCAGCATCAGCTGAGCGCAACGTTTTTATTTGCAACGTATAAAGTGGAACGTTTCGATGAAAAATTTCTTACACCGTAAGTTCAATCGAAACGGGGCAGTGATCTGACCCCATGATGTCAGGTCTAATGAGCGCGCCAGTGAGTGCGCTTTTTAGTTTTTCAGATACACCAACGTAATCAATTCTCCAACCAACGTTTCTTTCTCTTGCTTTTCCCCAATGTGACCACCAACTGTATTGATCAGGTTTATCTCCGTGAATTGCTCTAAACGAGTCAATAAATCCCGCGTCAAAAATCGATTGGATACCGGCACGTTCTTCATTGGTAAACCCATGTTTGCCAATATTCGCTTTGGGTCGTGCTAAATCAATTTCATTATGTGCAACATTTAAATCACCACAAAAGACCACGGGTTTTAATTTTTCTAGAGCCAAGCAGTGATCGCGGAATGCAGGATCCCACGCTTTTTCTCTAAGCGGAAGTCGTGAAAGATCATCTTTGGTATTTGGTGTATATACGTTTACTAAAAAGAATGTTTCATATTCAGCACTAATAACGCGCCCTTCGCTGAGTGCATCTCTTTCGGCAGAGTCTATAAATGAATAGTTCTCAGCAACCTCTGGAAGAATGCCAGAAATAACTCGTATGGGTTCAATTTTAGAAAATATTGCAGTACCAGAATAGCCTTTTTTTACTGCGCTATGCCAATGCAGTGAATAGCCAGGAAGTTCAAGCTCTACTTGCTCGGGCATTGCTTTGGTTTCTTGCAGGCAAATGATATCGGGTTGTTCCGTAGCAATCATTTCTACAAATCCTTTTTTAATTGATGCGCGAATGCCGTTTACATTCCAACTCATGATAATCATAGACTACGGTTTAGGGAACCACTCAATAGGAGCGCTTCCATTTGCGAGTAAATACGTGTTTGTTTTACTAAAGTGTTTAGATCCGAAGAATCCTCTGTATGCGGAAAGCGGGGAAGGGTGTGGAGCCTTTAACACGAGGTGTTTGCTTGTATCAATGAACGCTCCTTTTTTTTGTGCGTATGATCCCCAGAGTAAGAAAACCAATCCTGTTTTCTCTTCTGCAAGCGCTCTGATTGCTGCATCGGTAAATGCTTCCCATCCTTTTTTTTGATGCGATCCGGCATTATGGGCTTCAACAGATAAAGTTGCGTTTAGCAAAAACACTCCTTGCTCTGCCCAGTGTTGCAGATTTCCATGATCTGGAATGGTGCCACCAATGTCAGTCACTAATTCTTTGTACATGTTTTGGAGCGATGGGGGTGTGCGGACACCGTGCTTTACAGAAAAGCATAATCCATGTGCTTGGCCTGGTCCGTGGTAAGGATCTTGCCCCAAAATAACTACTCGCACTTTATCAAAGGGGGTAGCTTTAAATGCCGAAAAAATCTCTTTTGGATGTGGATATACGGTCTTTTTTAGATACGCATCTTTCACAAAAGCGCTAAGCTCAGTAAAATATGGTGCATCAAACTCGGCCGTAAGGGCCGCATTCCAAGAAGGTTCAATGCGTACATTCATAGGGACATAGTATATGTTGAATAACTATATAAAACAAATGTGCATATTGCTTTTCCCCCTTACGTGCGGTACCATATGAGGGATTAACATGTAATTATTTCCATGAACGTTTTATTATACATTTTAGGATCAGTGCTGCTTGTGAGCCTGATCTCTCTTGTGGGGGTGATTTCCCTCAGTATTAAGCATGAAAAACTCACAAAGTATCTCATTTTTTTTGTCAGCTTTTCTGCCGGAGCAATGCTTGCAGATGCGTTTATTCATCTTTTGCCAGAACTGGTTGAAGAAAAAGGAGAATTTACCCTGCTGATGTCCGGAGGAATTATTGGAGGGATGCTCCTCTTTTTTGCCTTAGAAAAATTCATCAATTGGCATCATTGTCATGACGCAACGCCAAAAGAACATGTGCATAGTTTTGCTGTAATGAATTTGGTAGGAGATGGAATACATAATTTTTTAGATGGTGTGATTATTGGTGCGGCATATATGATCAGCATTCCGGTGGGAATTGCAACAACTATTGCTGTGATTTTTCATGAAATTCCACAAGAGATTGGTGACTTTGCTGTGCTACTGCATGGTGGATACTCAAAGGCAAGGGCGCTCATGTTTAATTTGGCTTCAGGATTACTAAGTGTGCTTGGGGCACTTATTGCTGTAGGACTTGGAACCAAAAGTGCGGTTGCAGCAGAACTACTGACGCCATTTGCTGTTGGGTCATTCCTATATATTGCAGCATCAGATTTAATTCCAGAATTACATAAAGAAACGGATGCCAAACGATCGGTAATGCAGTTTATTGCATTCTTAGGAGGCATCGGCGCGATGGCAGCGTTACTACTCCTCGAATAATATGAAGGCAATACTGTTAGCCATGGTTGGCTGTTTAAGTTTGGTCATGCCGGTGTTTGCGAATGAAGCGCCAACGGTGCAGCAAGACAATTTTTATAAAGGAACCGTAAAAGAAGTACTTGAGCAGTACGATGTGGATGATTATGGCATGCTCATGCAAGTGCAGGAATTACGAGTGCAGGTAAAAAAAGAAGAAAAAACGGATGTGCATATTACGCATCAGGTAGAGCAAGGGCAGCATGCAGGGATTCCGCTGTTAGCAGTAGGTGATAGGGTGGTTGTGGGAGAAACGACGTTTGAAACTGACAATATACACTACATTTCAGATATGTATCGGCTGCGAGGGCTATATTGGGCACTTGCTCTCTTTTTATTCTTAGCTGTTCTTTTTGCTGGGAAATACGGGGCACGGTCAGTGCTGGGTCTTGCCATTAGTTTTGCCGTCATAATGTGGTATGTTGTGCCAAAGATTATGCTTGGGTGGAATCCGCTCTTTGTATCACTCACTGGAACTATTGCAATAGCTTCTACATCACTGTATGTGGCGCATGGATATAAAGCGCGAACAACAATCGCATTTATTTCTACAGTAATAACTATTTTGATAGCGTTTGTGTTAGCCCTTTGGGTTACAAATATTACGCATTTGTTTGGTATAGGAACGGAAGAAGCTTTTTTCTTGCGCTATGCACCAATTGAAAATCTTAACTTACGGTGGTTACTTCTTGGTGGAATGGTTATCGGTACGCTTGGGGTATTAGACGATGTAACAACGGCGCAAGCTGCCGCCGTAGAAGAAATACACAAAGCGAATCCGTCACTTGGTACCAAAGAATTATATCTGCGTGGAACCTCTGTTGGGAAAGAACACATTGTTTCATTAGTGAATACATTAGTACTTGCGTATACGGGGGCATCGTTGCCACTTCTACTTTTGTTTAACATTTATCCAAAGCCAGCTTGGGTAATTCTCAATAGCGAAATCGTCATGGAAGAAGTTGCACGGATGATAGTTGGGAGTATTGCATTAATATTGGCGGTGCCATTAACCACTGCAATTGCGGCGTGGCATTTTGGGCATGGTGGGGATAAACAGGCTCGCAAAGTAGACGGTTCTCTTGGGAACATGATATAATTGCGTCATAAGGTATTATTTAGACCTATATATTTAACACGAGTGCTATGCACCCCACTTCAAGAAAAGGGTTTACCCTTATCGAACTCCTCATTGTTATTGCTGTGATTGCGATTTTAGCAGCAGTAGCATTCGTTGCTTTAGATCCATTGCAACGATTCCAAGACGCGCGTGATAGTGCCCGTGTCACAGATGCAACAGCGATTTTAAGCGCAATCAAAATTGATCAAGTAGACAATGGTGGATCATACGTTACTGCAGTAGACAGTGCTGCAACAGGAACTGTATATATGATTACCACAGGACAATCAAATGGATGTGACGACAACAATGCACAATGTGATACTAATGCAACAAATGATACAGCTTGTGTAGATCTCTCTGCATTAGTAACAGAAGGGTATCTTGCAGAAATTCCACAAAGTCCAGATGGGTCTGGAACATGGGATGATGGAAGTGCTGACGGAGAAGAAGGAACAGGATACACAATGCAAAAGAGCGATAATGGAAGTCTTACCATTCGCGCATGTGAATCAGAAAACACGACAGAAATTTCTGTAACAAGATAATCAATCAAAAAAGAGGCCCGTAAGGGTCTTTTTTTGTTACCAAAAAGGGTACAAATTCAAAAAAAAATATGGTATACTAATTGCGCTATGAAAAAGAAGACTACCTATCTCACAATTATCATTACCACGCTTGTGCTTGTCGTAGGTATCTATGCATATTCGGCAAAAGAAGGTGACGTTCCTGAATATAGTTCAGTGACTGTTGAGCGAACAAATCTTTCGCAGGTGGTGAGTGAAACAGGATCAGTAACAGCGGTACTTGAGTTATTTTATGGATGGGAAACTTCTGGACGAGTAGCACTTGTAAATACCACAACTGGCGCATTAGTAAAAAAAGGAGAAGTCGTTGCTGAACTAGAAAATTCTCAGCAGCAGGCAAGGCTTAGAGAATCAAGATCGCGGCTCGCTTCTGCTCAAGCTGCTTTGAATTTGATTTTAGCTGGTGCAAGTGAGCAAGAACGCGCATCTTCTGTTGCTACGGTAGATCAAGCGCGCGCATCATATAGTCAGTCACTCGTAGATTTAGAAAAAGTAAGGACGGCAAGTAACGCTGCGGTAGAAACGGCACAGTTAGCAGTAAAAGAAGCAAAGCTCGGGTTAGAAAATGATACCAATGTAGATAACAGATCGCTTACCAGTGCGTATGAAGACGCTATTACAGATATTAATGATGCAACAGTTTCAGCGCTTGATGCTGTCGCGGCTGTATCAAATATGCAATATTCATATTCTGCACTTAACCAGCGCAATTCAGATGGAAATCAATTAGCCAAAGATAAAGGACGTGCCGTTCTATTGCTTGTGGGTGTTTCTGATGGGGGAAGATGGCAGGCAGAATCAATATTAGGTAAATACGGTGGAATTAGAGGAGAAATTAATGCACTTGCAGATAGTACGGAGTATGATGAAACGATTATAGATGACCTGCTTAACAGAACAAAAGAGATGCTTCAGGCAACAAAATCTGCATTAGACAGAACGCTTACCATGCTGAACAGTCATAATGGTTCTTCAACAGATAAAACCACCATTTCTACAGAAGTTACATCAATGAATACCGAAATTACTAGTATTGTGAATGCTATTCAAGCGATTGAAAGCAGTAAACTCAGCCAAAAATCTTCAGACGATACAAATGACATTGCATATGAACGTGCGCTTAATGATTTTAAATCCATAAGTACACAAGCTTCACAAGACATTGCTGTTGCGCAGGCTGCGGTAGATGTACGCAAGGCTTCATTAGATCAGATGCAAGCATCTCATAATGCATATATTGCGCCGCCAAGGGCTGTGGATACCGCAGCGCTACGTGCTGACATTTCACGTGAGTCTGCAAATGTTGAACAGTTTTTACGTGATTTAGAAAATACAAAACTCGTTGCACTTTCTGATGGAGTGATTGCAGACCTATCAGTAGATATAGGAGAAACGGTCACCGCAAATCAGGGAGTACTGAGTATTAATTCAGAAGATGTCCATATTAGAGTAGATATTTCTGAATCAGATATTATTAAAGTGCGATTAGGAAACCCCGTAGAAATTACATTAGATGCATTTGGTGATGATAGAGCCTTTACAGGGACTGTGGATTCAATCGAGCCAGCAGAAACAGAAATTTCTGGCGTGGTGTACTATACCGCAGACATCGTATTTGAAAAGTCAGAAGAAGGACTCGAATTTGTCCGTTCAGGAATGACAGCAAACATCGATATCAAGACAAATAATAAAGATGACGTACTTGTTATTCCACAGCGGGCAGTATTAAAAGAAGATGGCCGGCAGTTTGTACGTGTTCTTACAGATAGCGCTACTGCAGAGTTCGCAGAGCGAGACGTAATGCTTGGATTACGTGGAACAGAAGGAGATGTAGAAGTGCTATCAGGATTGAACGAAGGGGACGACGTCATCACATTTATCAAAATTACGCAGTAGTATGGCTGCGCAGCCACTTATTGAAACAATTGATTTAGAGCGAACGTTTATTACCGGCGATGTTGAAACGCAGGTACTTCAGGATATCGATTTAATTGTAAATGAAGGTGAGTTTGTAGCGATTATGGGCCCGAGTGGTTCTGGAAAAAGTACGCTCATGCATATTTTGAGTTTTTTAGATACGCCAAGCGCAGGATCGTATAATTTTAGAGGAGGAGACGTTTCTACGCTTGATGACGATGAGTTGGCGCATATGCGTAATGAACGTGTTGGGTTTGTTTTCCAGTCATTTAACTTGCTGCCACGCTCAACAGTATATGAAAATGTAGAGTTGCCGCTTTTATACAGTAAGGCTGGTGCAAATAAAGAAAAAATCGAAGCAGCTATTACGTCTGTGGGGCTCGAGCATAGAATGCATCATTCTGCAGTGAACCTTTCTGGTGGAGAAAAACAGCGTGTGGCAATTGCGCGCGCAATCATTAATGATCCAGATATTATCTTTGCAGATGAGCCAACAGGAAACCTCGATTCAAAATCAGGAAATCAAATTTTACATATCTTGCAAGATTTAAATGCGCAGGGCAGGACGATTATTATGGTAACGCATGAACAAGATACAGCAGATCATGCAACCAGAATTATTAGAATAAAAGATGGAAAAGTTGGAGAAGATAAAAAGGTTACCAAACGGCGATTCGCAAAGGATGGAGTATTAAAAAAATAGTATGCTCAGATTAAAGACTGTCGGCGTTGCAGCAAGAAATTTGCTTGCCCAAAAACGGCGGTCTTTTTTGACTATGCTGGGGATTATTATTGGTGTGTTTTCTGTTGTTGTGGTGATGAGTGTTGGTGCTGGCGCGCAGAGTTTGATTGTAGATCAGATTGCGCAGCGGGGAACAGACCAAATTGCGATTTTAGCTGGGGCATCAGATGACAAGGGGCCGCCCGCACAGGCGTTAGGGATCATTATTACTACACTTACCAGAGAAGACGGAGAAGCACTCTTAAACCCCAAGAATGTGACCCATATGAAGGATGTGGCGGGGTATGTGTCAGGATCAGAGCCCTTGAGCTGGAAAAGTGAAGATAAACAAGTCACTTTTACCGGCACAATGGCGTCATATAAAGATGTTGAACGAGCTGAACTGGCTTCTGGAAGATTCTTTACGCATGAAGAAGAACTTGTTGGTGAGCGCCTTATGGTGCTTGGCTCTGAAATTGCCGCAGAAATATTTGGGAATCAAAATCCAATTGGTGAAAAAGTGCGGCTAAAGCGATTATCTTTTCGGGTTATTGGCGTTATGGAACCGAAAGGGTCTAATCCGTTTGAAGATGTTGATAATGCGGTAATTATTCCATTAGAAGTTGCGCAAAAGAATCTTTTAGGTATTAACTATGTATCGTTTTTGCGTGTACAGGTAACTGATGAACTATATATTGATCAAACTATTGAAGAAGTCAAAGCAACACTTATAGAGCGTCACGGCGATGAAGATTTTTCTGTGCGTAATATTTCTGACGCTATTAGTATTGTAAAAAACATTACTGATGCTATGAAATTTTTCCTTATTGCTATTGCTGGCATCGCACTGTTTGTTGGAGGAGTTGGCGTCATGAATATTATGCTCATTGCGGTAAAAGAAAAAACAAGAGAAATTGGCCTCCGAAAAGCTGTTGGGGCCAAATCGTCTGATATATTATTGCAGTTTTTAATCGAGACAATTGTGATGACAGTAATTGGTTCAGCCATAGGATTTATTCTTGGTGCGCTGACATCATTTGGGATTTCAATTGGAGTTCAGCAAATGGGATATGCATATACGTTTGAACTTTCTTTGATGACTGTTGTTGTTGCGGCGATTATTGCGGTACTTATTGGCCTTGTTTTTGGTGTATATCCTGCTCGTCACGCTTCCAGGCTTGATCCTATTAATGCGCTTCGTTATGAATAATATTCTTGCTGCAAAACTTGCGCTTAGAACACTGCGTAAGGCAAAACTCAGAAGCCTCATGACGATTTTTGGGGTGATGATTGGAATTGCCATGGTGATTATTGTGCTGTCTGCAGGAAACGGCATTAAGGGGCTTATTTTAGGAGAAATTTCTTCTTTTGGAGACGATTGGATTAATACTGAAATAAAAGTCCCGTCAGCTGCAAAAAATTCACAAGAAAATGCCGCCGGTATTGCTCGGGGAGTGCAAATTACCACGCTGACGTATGAAGACATGGAGGCAATGCTCGAATTGAAAAATATTAAGGCGGCATATGCGGGGATTACATCTCAGGCAGTCATTAGTTATGAAAACGAAAAAATGCGCCCATCTATTTTTGGGGTAACGGCAGGGTATAACGGTATTGATAAAACAGAAGTAGAGGTAGGACGATTTTTTACAGAGGAAGAAGAACGAGCAGCAGCGCAAGTAGTAGTGCTCGGGTCGGATATTAGAGAAAATTTATTTGGAAATCAGAATCCGTTTGGGAAAACAGTAAAAATTAGCGGAAAGTCGTATAAAGTTATTGGAGTGATGGAATCGATTGGAGCTACCGGTTTTATCAACATGGATGAAATCATGTATCTGCCAATGAGAACGGTGCAGAAAAAGATGATGGGAGTGGATCATATTATGTGGATGATTGGGCAAACGATAGATAACACAAAAGCAGAGATTACGGCAGAAGAAATCCGTGCAGTAGTGCGGCAGCGGCACGATATTACTGATCCAGATAAAGACGACTTTGCAGTTACCACCATGAATGAAGCGTTAGAAATTGTGGGGACTGTGCTTGTGGGTATTACTGGCCTATTGATTGCACTAGCTGGAATTAGTTTAGTAGTTGGTGGTGTTGGAATTATGAATGTGATGTATGTATCTGTTGCAGAGCGAACATTTGAAATTGGACTTAGAAAATCGATGGGAGCAAGTGAAGGAAATATTTTACGCCAGTTTTTGGTAGAGGCGATTCTTATTACAACGCTTGGAGGAATGCTGGGAATTTTAATTGGAGTTGTTGTGTCATTTTTGATTGCTTTTGGCGCACAATACGCAGGGTATGCGTGGGAATTTAAAATTTCTACAATCTCAATTGGAATCTCTGTGGGCTTCTCTACGCTTGTAGGATTGTTCTTTGGCCTGTATCCTGCAAAGAAAGCGGCATCACTCGATCCGATTACCGCATTAAGAAAAGAATAATATGACAGAAGAAAGGCGTGCTAAGGTTGAATCGCTTATAGAAAAGCGGCAGGGGGGACTTACTGTGATAGTAGAAGATGTCACAAATCCACATAACATTGCAGCAATTATCAGGAGTTGCGATGCTTTTGGGGTGCAAAGCATTCAAGTAGTCGATAGTAGTGGCAAGTGGACTGATTTTTTACGAGTAGGTAGAGATAGTAGTTCTTCTGCAAATAGGTGGGTAGACGTTATTTATCATGAATCGATTGATGCTTGCGCTGAAACATTGCATGCTGAGGGGTACGAAATTATTGCAACAGTGCTTAGTGAAAAGACAGAAAATATCTTTGAAGCTGATTTATCTGGGCAAAAAGTAGCAATATTGATTGGGAATGAGCATTCAGGGGCAAGTGAGCGCGCCAAAAAGCTCGCTGACAGGGCGTTAATGGTGCCAATGCGTGGAATGATCCAAAGTTTGAATGTATCGGTGTGTGCGGCAATATGCTTGTTTGAGATTGTGCGGCAGCGGGGGAATGATGAACGGTTTGTGGATCTGAATTTGCGGGAAAAGTTGACGGAAAGATTTATTCCAAAAGAAGCGACTAGATAGTCGCTTCTTTTTTTAAAAAGAGAATGCCCCGCTTTGTGGCGGGGACTTTGCTGCGCAGTACGGCTGCGAGGCCTCGCGGGGGCAAGGACTTGAAGTGCTAACATTCCACGATTTTGGCATATCGAAATCCAATCCCTAGAGCAAGGCTGGTGATAACGCCTTGGTTCATGTGGACATGATTGCCAACGACCAGTTCTTGTCCTGCAACGATGCAGGGGTCGTCCAGGCGTCGGTGCGTGTGCTTGCGACGTGGTCGCCAGAGGCGCGCCCGCACTCCACGCGGAACGGCGCATCTTCGCACAGTCAGACACATACTGCCGTCTGCTTCGGTTGCTGGCATTAGCTGCGGTCCAACACAGCCACTGCACAGTTTGCTTATCCGCACAAAGCGGCCCTCGATGACGTCTCCAGGCATGGTTCCCCTCCTCCCTTGAAGATGATTTGCCCGGATTATACAAGAAAATATTACCCATTGCAATATTGATATCCTGGATAAATAGCGCTATACTGGTGTGACTATGAAAAAAATCCTCTTTATTTTACTTCTCATCGGCGCTGCCGTATTTTATTTTAGTTCAGTAAATTCTTTGGATACGGAAATTGTTCAAGTAGATCAGCCTGATACGGCACCTGAACAACAAAAGGATCCAATCGATCCAGCTATTGCTTTGGAGCAGTCACTAAAGACCTACACCATTGAAGAAGGAGACACCTTTGCCACTGCAGTAGAAACCTTTGGTATTGGGTATGGTGACATGTTAAATATTGTCAGCAGCTCGCAATATATTTACGATTTTACCTCAGTTCGGCTCGGTAGAGATCTCAGATATAGAAAGAAAGGCGAAGATGTGACACATCTTGAATATGATATAGATAATGACGACAAGATTGTGGTAAAAAAAACAGCAGCAGGATACACAGCAAAAAAAGAGCCTATTCCATATACATATAAAGAGGCGTATGGAGAGGGAACCATTCTGGCCTCACTATTTGTAGACGGAAATAAAGCGGGCCTTTCTGATGCACTTATTTTAGACATGGCAGAAATATTAGGATGGAGTATTGATTTTGCAACCGCAGTGCAAGAGGGTGATTCATTTAAAGTGGCATATAAAAAACGATTTAGAAATGGAGAAGAAGCGTCTCATGGAGAAGTGTATGCATTGGCATTTACCAATATGAGCAAGACACATACGGCAACACTTTTCCCCGACACAGAAGGGAACAGAAGATATTATGACCCTGATGGAAACTCTATGGTGCGCCAATTTCTAAAAGCACCATTACGGTATAGCAGAATTACCTCTGGATTTGCATACGGAAGATTCCATCCGGTGATTGGAAAGAACGTACCGCATTTAGCAATCGATTATGCCGCGCCGCGCGGTACTCCTATTTTGGCAACTGCTGACGGAAGTGTCACCATGTCGAGGTACAATGGTGGTTTTGGAAATTTTATTGATATTAAACATAATGGTATTTACGCCACGCAGTACGCGCATTTATCTGCGTATGCAAAAGGTATCAGGCCAGGCGTGCGCGTTGCACAAGGCGATGTGATTGGGTACGTTGGATCAACCGGATGGTCAACAGGACCACATTTACATTATCAAATTAAAAAATACGGGCAGCTGGTAAACCCGCTTACTATTGAGTTGCCAGCCGGGGACCCTGTGACGGAAGAAGAGAGAAGTGAATTTGAAAGATTGAAGCAAGACTATACAAAGAAACTAAAATAAGGGACAACTTTTAAGATTGTTGGCACATTGACAAATGCGTCATTTTTTGGCAAGCTGCGCGCAGGGAGGAATATATATGCAAGACGGAGGAAAA
>JABIFP010000032.1 GCA_018650645.1 Candidatus Magasanikiibacteriota bacterium
ACCATCAGGCCCCAAGCCACTAACGCTATCGCCGGTGAGCAAGATCAGCAACGACCGCACGAAGTGCGGGAGCCAGCGGTGGTTGTTCGTCCCGATCCACGACTGGAAGCTCACAGTAGGGACATCGTTGTCACCCTCGTAGGAGAGAACAGGAACCCCCATCAGCCCATCCGGACCGGTGAACGTCAGTTCAACCGTATCTCCGCGATTGACCGCCAGGAAGCTGTGCAGTTCACCGTACGCCGCAGCGCACTCGGCGAGCTCGGCCACCTGGAAGGAGTCCACCTTGTAGACATCTCGGTCCTCGAAAGGCAACCGCTCCATCTGCACGCAGCGCCCCAGGAATGCCTGGGCCAGCCGGCGGATCAGCTCGAGGCTCTCCTCGATCGGAATCGACGAGTAGTACTCGATCTTCCCGATGAGGTTGTTGCTGAGATCCCGGACCAAGAACTCATCGTCGTATCGCTCAATGAACGCAATCGTACTCATGTCAGGCATGTAGCCCTCCTCTCGTCAAAAAAAATAGGACGCTTCAATATATCATATATTTGTGTTTTTGTCAATAGTAGAAGGCCGCACATACCGGTAAAAATGCCTTATTTTAGGTGTTTCGTGGTGTTTAGGGGGTTGACAAAGAAGTTTATTAGTGGTTATCTAGGGGCTCAACCAAGGGTAGGAGTACATGCCATGAGGAATGGCGGAGAGGATGAAGTAGCCAAGGCAAAGGCGCTCTTTCACGAAATCTGCGGGAGCGTTTTCAATCCCGGCAGTCTGGCGCAGCGAGAGGTAGATGTCCAAGTGGCGCGGGACAACCTCAAGCGCAGCGAGGAGTGGGTCGCCAAAGCGCTAGCCTCCATGGAGGCTGCACACCGAGCGCTGGAGGAAGCCACACTCGTTCGGACCGACAAGCGAGAGGAACTGTTCGACGGGCGAATCGATGCCGCATACCCAGTTCATCTGCGACCGCAGTATCTGGATCAGCTCCTGCTGCCACTCAGCCAGCTCCCGGGGATTCCCGAAAAGCTGGCTGAGAATCTCAAGGTGCTCTGCGACTTGCGCTTCGTCGGCGACATCAGCACGCGACCGCTGCAAGACCTCCAGAAGATCCTTCATCTCCAGCCGGAGTTTGCGGAGAAGCTGCGAGATTGTGTGCGCCAACACGGTGAAGTCCCGTTGGACATGGGACACGGCGATTGGGATACCGCCCTTCGCTACTGCAAGCCCTCTTCGGAGCGAGCACCCCAACAGCTGGCACCGCCCAACGGCAGCTGACCAACACCCCACCCACGGGTCCAAAGAAAGGACAACCCGGCGGGCGACGGGGTGTTCTTTTTTTATCAAAAAGGGTTGACACACTCCCTCATTTTCTATATAATCCTATCGCCAATAACACACGCGCCGTTAGCTCAGTTGGTAGAGCAGTTGGCTCTTAACCAAACGGTCGAGGGTTCGAATCCCCCACGGCGCACATTGTCCGCCATAGCTCCAAGTGAAACGAGGAGCGACGGCAGACGCAGAAGATTCTGACCATAGAATCTTCATGCTCCTGTAGTTAAATGGATATAACAACGGTCTTCGGAACCGTGGTTGGGAGTTCGATTCTCTCCGGGAGCACAATAAAAGCAACCCCCTCAAGGGGTTGCTTTTATTTTGTTCTAAGAGCGAGAATCGAACTGGGGATGGTAAGGGGGATTCCCCCTTACATGCGGAGGAAAAGCTGGAAAAACCAGAAAGTTTTTTACGAGAGCCCGAAGAGGCGATGTGAGTTCTCTCCGGGAGCACACCTACGCTCATCTCTTGCCTTCCAGTATGGTAACCTTCGACATGCAGGCACAAAACAAAAAAACCTTCTCTATTACGAGAAGGTTTTTTGTTACTTTTTTATTCTGCTATTTCTTCTGTAGAAGAAGTAATGATCGTCTTTTCTCTTACCTTACGCTGCACTACTTCCGCGGCACCAGAAGTTCTTACATCTACAAATTCTGGTTTTGTATACAAACTAATTTCGCTTGCGCCAGATGCCTTTCCAATAAGCTGTTTATCAGCAGAAAGAGCTAATTCACTTGCACCGCTAGCATCGACTTCAGTTCTTTCAGTAACAAGATCCTTTGCAAATACTTCAGAAGCGCCACTCGCAGAAATTATTGAAGAAGACACATTTCCATCTATCCATAGCACCGACGCACCTGACAGTGAAAGGCGAAGTATTTCTGCTGAGATATTTCTTGCCTTTGCGTCTGCAGCTCCTGAGAGTTTCAGTTCTAAATCATTTACCTGAAAACCTTCTATTTCTGCATTCGAAGCTTCACTCAAATGCACCCTCTCAATATTTGGAACTACCGCAGTAATCGTCAGCCGCTGACCCTGACAAAAGAAACAGAATTCAGGCTTTGAAATACGCAATTCTCCGCCTGCGACAATTACATCATACGTATCAAGCGCAACTTGATTTCCTGATATGGTTACCTGTTGCTGTTCTCCTTGAGTAAGTATCAGCTTATGATTTCTATTAATTCGGATGGATGTTATTTCTTCTACCTCTTGCTCTTCTGATATTTGTGGAGCTGATTCGATGTTATCATGAATGGCCTGAATATTAGGAGCAAGATTAACGGCCACAACACCGGCACCAATAATCGATGCAATCCAGATAATGATTAGCGGTACAACTATTGCCACTTTAAAAATCGATTTGCGAAGCATAAGTGAAATGCCGGCCAACAGGAGGAGTAATGCCGGGATAGCCAGTACAGCAAAACTGAGAGAAGCCACAACTATTGGTTGATACGTCCCCACAAGCTCTGCAATATTAAATTCCTGCACAAACTGCTCGGTATTCATAAAGAACCCAAAAAGAAAGATACCAACAGCGCTAATACTGATAATTACGGCCAAAGAGAGTATAGAACCAATAAGTACCCCTATTACCGGCACAAGAGAGGCTAATCCCTTTCCAAGCCCCTCCAAAAGTGCACCTAACGCTTTAAATGGTGCGCTTACAACCGCCCGCAGGGTTCCTTTTTGCCCAGAATCATTTTTTTTTACCGTTTGTACTTTCTCTCCAACTTTTTTTGCAAATTGCTGTGTGGATTTTTTTACTTCTACCTCACCTTTTTTTACAAATTTTTCAATGTCTTTGATTGTTACCGGTGTGCCGTGCATGCGCATTTTATCTTGCACTGAAACAGCTTCTGGTGTGGCAATCCATAAGACAATATAAACCAATCCTCCCCATCCCCAAAACAGTGTTGAGATAATGAATAGCACTCGTACAATAACTGGATCGATTCCAAAATATGCAGCCAATCCACTGGCAACACCTGCTAAGTATTTGTCATCAGGATCACGGAAAAGGCGTTTAGGCGCGTCACTCGATTCGTTTGGTGCATTCTTTGCACTTGCTCCTTCCGTTTCTGGAACTTCTTCTCCTACAATGTCCCCAACAGAACCAAGTTTGTCTTGCATCTTATTTACGTCCCCTACTGTTACCGCTTGTTTGTGATCATTTATCATGCCGCTCAGATGTTCTGCAACAGCTCCTTCAATATCACTGATAATTTCAACTTTTTCTTGCTCATCACTATAATGTGCGGCAATGGCATCAAGATATTGTTTCAAAAGTGCATACGCATCTTCCTCAATAAAGAACACGCGCTCGGCAATTGTGATGTTAGTTACTTTTTTCATATGATCGAACCAGACGATTTATAGATTTAGAGAGAGATTTCCAGGAGGTGGAAAGTGATGTGATCATCTCTTGTCCATCGGCTGTTAATGAATAATATTTTCTTGGTGGACCAGACGGTGATTCCTGCCAAACATAGGTAAGAAAGCCGTCTCTTCGTAAACGCGATAGCAATGGGTACAATGTCCCCTCTACTACAATCAGATCTGCTTTGGTGAGTTCCTGCAAAATATCTGCTGCATATAAATCGTTCTTTGAAATAACGAGTAGTGTGCAAAATTCCAAGAATCCTTTACGCATTTGTGCTTTTGTATTTTCAATTTTTGTTGCCATATGAGGTATTACAAAGTAATCATAGCAAATAGTACTATGTGATGCAAGGTACCTTGTGGATAAATAATTTAACACCCACATGACGAGCCCTTATTACTGTGCTACAATCCATCTATATGCCAAAAAGAATCTACCACTACATTCGTGCTCATAAAGCTCAAATCACCAAATTTGCACTTGTTGGTATTGGCTCATTCATAATCGACATGAGCCTGCTTATTTTCTTTAAACAATCGATTGGTATGTCCCCTGTTGCCGCTGTTGCGGTTTCACAAATCATCGTTATTTCAATAAATTTCTTGCTCAATAAATATTGGTCATTTGAAAGCAGACAAGTTCCTCTCAAACAACTCAACCGATATCTTATTTTGGTTCTTGCCAACTATTCGCTGAGCCTACTATTTATGTATGTGTTCCACGATCTACTTGCTTACGACTATCGCGCAGTGCGCTTTGGAACCATTCTCCTGTTTGTCACATCAAACTTTTTGCTGTATAAGTACTGGGTATATAAAGAATAGCTATGGATATTGATGTTGTTATTGCCATCCGCCTGCTGGGCGTTGCCTTTGTGCTCTTGGGCGCATATATCATGATGTATAAACGCAGCTACCCGCTGTTTTTACTTTTGTATGGAGCGATTAGTGCGGCAGCGTTTGCGCTTTTAGTAGATAATTTAGATTTGGCACTTTGGGGCTTGCAAGGAGATGAAATTACTATTGCTGCAATGTATCAAACCTTTGCGAGCCTTGGAGCTGGAGCAGATTTTGCATACCACCACCTTCCCCCATTTTACCCACCGGGATTCTTTTGGCTGGTGAGCGCTATTGGTGCGCCGTTGCAATTATCTGGTGTAGGCCTCATGAAACTCGCTGGCGTTATTGGCTTTGCAACGTTTCCATTAGGAACCTATTTGCTTGCGGTTGTGCTGCATAAAAAAGAAGGTGGCTCTAACATGAAACTGATGCGAGCGGTTGCCTTTTTAGCACCACTCTTCATGCTTGTCATTATTGGTGTTGACCCCATGCTTGGGAAACCGTATGAGGTACTCGCACTTGGTGCAACTATTTTTTGGACGTTGAGCCTGTGGCAACGCGCACATGCAGATAATTGGAATAAATGGGATGTCCTTTTGTATGGAATTATTGGAGGAATTATTGCCATGGTGTACTACCTGTGGCTAGCTTTTGCCGCAATTTCCCTCCTTCTGGCCATAGTGTTTATCAAACGTCGATTAAGATATCTTTTACGCCTAATGAGCGCTGCTATTGTATCGTTCATTATCCTTGCTCCGTATGCATATCCGCTTTTTAAAGCATACACTGCTATTGGCATGGAAAACTGGCAAACAGCATTTTTTGTACCAGATGGATTAGCCTTGTGGCTGCCAATGGTGACACAAATTTCTGTGCAATCACTACTCATGCTCTTTGGTCTTTGCGGCATGGTATATTTTTGGCAAAAAAAACCGATGAAGCTGCTTGCCAGCATGCTAGCGAGCGCATATGTATGGTGGATTATGGGACTGTGCCTACTGCTATTTTTTGACACACCCTTTCAGGAATTTAGAGGATTTTATTTATACGCGCCAGCAGTTCTTGGAACGGCAGCAGCATTCAGTGCCGTGTATGCGTATAAACAATTTGATATAGCCAATAATAAACGCACACTTTATACGATTAGCGCGGTGCTACTCTTAGTCCTTTGTGCAAATAGTGTCTTTGGTACATTTATTGATGATCCAAAACTGCAAGAGTACCGCACTGAAGCTGCAAAGATCGATGAAGAAACAGGAACACTCGCACAATTTCTTGGGCGCAGTGATACAACAGTAAAAACGCTTCATTCTGTTCCGCAAGTACAAGGATTTGTTCCGGTTAATAATGTTTTGTATTTTAATCAGCACAACAATCACCCTGCGGCACTTTTTTCTGAACGGATGAGTTTTGTAGAGTCACTTGCAAAGGCAACTACTACAGAGCAGCTGACTGCTATAAATGCAGCCAGCAAATTTGGGCCAGTCGAGCGGTTTATCTTTTTTGATGACAAACAAGGAGGCTATCATCTCTTTTTTCATGTGGATGCATTTGGTAAAGGAATAGAAGAGAAAATCATTGAATTTGATGCTAATCTATTTTCTAAAGAGCTATTCGTGGAACGATTCAAGAATAGAAAATATGTGGTTATTGAGCGAAAGACCGTCATAAGTGAGTAGAACGGAGAGTTTTCAACAAGTTTTTTTAACTAAAATAAGCGCTTTTTGCGCTTTTTTGGTGTCTATTGGGTTGACAAGGATACGGCTGTATGCTAATTTCTTTGTACGCCCATTGGGTATAACTGGATAAGGAGGTGCTGCAATGCACCAGACCCACAACGCCGTGCAAGCGCGCGGTTCGCCCATCGTCGCCGACAGTCAACTTTGTTACACCGATCACTTCGACCGCGGCGCCGACGGCGCGGTGGACCGGGCCGGCATGATGCACAGCGCGACGCGCTGATCGCCGGCGGCCACCGCCCTTGCGCGAGAGGCCAGCCTTGGCTGGCCACCACCGATGGCATCGAAAGATGCCTGAGGCAACCTCGCGTTGGCCCCCGAGAGGATCTGCAAGCTCACCCAGCATGCAGCCTCCCGGGGGTCTGTTTTTTTTGCTTTTTTTTTGGCGCTACGCTACAATGGCTCTGCGCACGGTGCGCACACTGACACAAGGAGGAATGCCCATGAGCATTCGAGGACCCACGAATCGTGGGATTGATTGTGGGCGGATAGCCAACGAAGCGGGGGGCCTGCAGCTTCCTGATGGCGGCTGCCTGGAGCCCGACGGTGGATGCCTGGACGACGGCGGGAAGATCAACGGCTAAGCGCGCCAACTACGCGAGGCTATCGACTTCTGACGAGCCGCGACGCTCACGCGTCAGCCGGGGTTGCTGCTTGCAGTGGCCCCGGCATTTTTTATACTGAGATACATTGCAAAAAAAGCAAAGCACATAAAAACAACGCGATTTTTCGCGTTGTTTTTATGTATCAGAGTTGCAACTCGTCTCCAATAATAATCATGTTTTCTTCTGTCACCGTATCGGTTGCCCGTAGCTCTACCCTACTCATCAGCTGCGTCTGTGAAGGATTTGCACCCTCTCTATACAGCGTAAACTGCATTGGTATTTGCGGAATATCTATTGGCCACTCATCAATAGTCCAGCTAAGTATTTTTGTTGTTTCGTTATACTCCATCTTCCCCGCTGGTGCGGTACTTGTTACCATTTGTGTTAACCCAAATACTTCAGCACTCAGTTCCACATTCTTTAATGGGTGGAAACTATTACTGAGTAACCATGTAACGGTATGCGTATCTTCTGGATTATTCGTCGTTGAAACATCATCCACTACTTGCAAAGCTAAATCTGAGTTCAGTGTCATGGTAATCGGTGATGAGCTTAATACAATCTGCTCGCCGTTTAGTGTATATTGCATTTCAACTGTCAGCGTTGCCTTCTCTGGTGGGAATGTTGAAAGAATAATGTCTTCTGCGTTCTTAATTGGAATTTGGAAGTCGATTATTTCTTGTGCGCCAAATGGGAAGCTCGAAAATGCTGGTACTTGCGCGCTGGTGTGTGTTAAAATTCCTCGCCGCAATGTTTTTGATAATTGTTCACCCACAATCGATCCATCTAATTCGTCTTCCAGATTCCGCCAATCAAAAATATTTACATTTTCAAACGACGGACCATCTAACATAGCCCGCACACGAACATTTTTAAGTGATACATCACTTTGGTTCCGTACGGCAACACTAATATTGAGTTTTTCTCCTGGCTGTACAGTCAAATCTTTTGTAGCACCGTTTACCACTGGAGTAATGCTAATATCCGTATCCTGCAGTGTTACATGCATTGAAGAACTCGCATACACAAACCCTTCTCCCTCTTTTTGTGCATTTGCATACCCAACAAGTTGCACAGGAATATCTAATTCTTTAACTATTCCGTCTGGGCTCACAAACAGTCCTTCCATTTGTAAAATATATGGCTCACTGAGCACATCAATACTCCATCTGAGCTGTTCAAACTGATCACTTTCTGGCGCTGATAGTTTTTTAACAAACATGCCAGTCCCCAGCATTTCTAAATACATATGCTGCACATTCATTCCTTCTTTTGGTGTAATAGTAAATTGCATTGGTACCTCTACCCCACTTGCAACCATCTCTGGGTACTCAATATCGATTGTTGCCGGTGCGTGAGCGGTGTTCACTTCTAATGTAGTCGCCTTTTGAAATTCTGAACTAAATCCATTTGGCGTATACGTCATAAACGCTCTAAAGGACTGCGCTTTTTGCAACGCACCAAACATATTTCCGCTTACATCAATATATCCTGAGTCACCTGCTGCCAAGTTCCCAAGCTCCCATCGATTTACTGTATCTTCTGATGGCGCTACAGTTGATTCTTTATATACAAACCCTGCTGGGTATCGTACTTCTAACGATACATTATGTAGTCCTGCTTCTTGTGCATTCCTATATCGAATTCTATATCGCACATGTTCCCCTGGAGTGATTTCTTCTTCTCCAGATACAGAAAGTATCACATCATTTTCTACAAATTCACCGCTTGGTTGTAATAAAAATAGTCCGGCATACACCACACCACCCAAAAGTCCTACAGAAAGGATAAACGAGAGGAATGATCGGAATAATCTCCCTCTTTTGTTTGATTGAAAGGTTGAAAGATCTGGTACTGACCCATCAGAATCCTGATAAATCGATTCAATCCCCGCAGAAATTCTTTCTTTTGAGGCTTCTGACATATGCAACGCCGCACGAGAGGCAGACGGTGCAGGAACAGCAACTTCAGACTCAATCTCTAGTTCTAATTCAAGTTCCGGTTCTTCCTCTACCTGAGGAATATGCGGTGCCACTTTTTTCTTGTGATGCACCTTACTTTTTTTCTCTACATGTTTTTTCTTTGCTACATGCTTTTTCTTTTTTGGAGCCGCTGCAATCTCAACATCATGAAATCCCTCATCTTTCTTCTTATGTGTTTTTTTAGAGCGCTTTGTCGTTTTTTTGACAGGCCCTTTTTTTGCGACAGGTTTTTTTGCCATATGATGTATTATTGATCAGCGTTCTTTTCCATCACGATTCCCACAATGATATCTTTTTTCAGTGGATGTGTGTACAGCCCACCGTTAAGTGCAAGATCCATGTGGTCAGATGAGCGCCATGTTGGCTTCCATCCAGACGGATAAATGATTGTTGATTCAAATTCACTTTCTATTCCTGATTGCTTTTGCACAACTACTGAATATCTTGATGCATCTACCGCCACTGATTCAATAAGTTGGTCTGTTACCGCCGTTGTTTGCTGCTCTGTCTGCAAATGCGCAAACACATTAAATGGTAATTCGTAGACAAAGTATACTTCTGATGTTTCCCCGGGGGCGGTCATCACCCAATTTTCAAATACGGTTTTATCAAACGATTCATTTATGAGTGTTCCAGAATCATCATGATATTCCTGCGGATCTTCTGTGGCCATCAAATCTTCATCATCTACAGCATGCGATACAGGTGTTCTGAACGCCGCATCTGGAGGATATTGGAATCCACCCGCCTCATGTAGTACTGCTCCTTTTGGCACATACACTCGCAAATAGTTCACATTCGGTTCTCCGGTAAACTGCTCACCCGCTTCTCCTGTATGCTCTCGCTTTACCATCACCGTTACAAGCGCGCGTCCATCAGCTTGCACCTCTACCTGATGCGCAATTGATTGCTCAATCTTTGCATCGCTTTTTGCTCCTTGAATATTTGTGTTCACTACATACAGATAATCTTGCCACGGTTTTACATTTGCAATTTCTCCTGTCCATCCATACTCTGCGGCAGTTGCGTGATGCTGCGCATCATTGAGCTGCAGCTGAATATCTTTTTTCTGTAACCCATCATGCACAAGTGAAAGCATTTTTAGCGCATCGATTTGATCTCTTTGCGATGTTAAAATTTGCTCAAGTACATCCCCAATAATTTCTTTTGGCTTGTTTTCTTCTTTATCATAATCTACCTCTACTTTGTACTGCAATGTATCAAGTGCATCTTCTGCTGCAAGTACTACTCCGTGTTCTTCATTTTCAATTGGGCCAATAATACCAAGGACCTTTTCAAACACAGATGCATTGATTGCAATTACCCCATCAACCGTTGCTCCCCGTGAGTGTTCATAGAACCACTGCAATTTTTTTGAAGAAGCGGCAAAATCAGGCCACCAATTTGCATCTTGTGGTTCCCAACGAGTATTTACGAGTTGCAATGGCAGTGGCGGTTTTACATGTGTATCAAGCTGCCCTTTCCAATCGTATAATCCCCCACCAGGAACCTCAATCTTGTGAATTTTTCCTTTTTGTACATCAATAAGTGCGGCACTTCCCATAAATCCACCAGTCGCCCGTAATTCTCTATTGTTTTGGAACACCACCAAATACGTTCGCAAGTCTTCGCTTCCAAACACCTGTGCAAGTGTTGCAGATACGTCGTTTAAGTCATGTAAATCATCTACAAATGCTGCAAATAATATTTTAAATTCTGCAAAGGTGTTTTGATGTTCAAGTGGCAGCGCAGAAATTTCTACATCACTCAGCGCCTCAAGCGCATCGTCATATTGCGGGATAGCTCTATTCACATGCAAAGAAACCTGCTGCATTCTATCTGTCACTGGTAAATCACCCCTATTTCTTGCTTCTTCTAATCCTTTAATAATATATGTGTTTCCAAGGGCGATTTGATGCCCTGCCGTAAGCAGTTGCTGCCGTGAATGAAGCTTATCACCTACTACCGGAATCATTTTTGCTAAAAATTGTGCAATCTTGTGCTCTTTATCTAACACATTTTTGGCTTCTGCAAATGCACTGAGCGCTTTACTCACATCTGCATTAGCAGTATCGATATCCGATTCAAGTGCCGCAATGGTTGACGACTGGAGTGATAAAAATCCAACGGTGCTCGCACTGAGTACTTGTTCTGAGGTATCTTTTACATCGTTATAATAAGACAGCGTTGGCCATGGTAATGCAGCTAACACAAAGAGTGCAACAGATGCATACGCTAATTTTTTCCATGTGGTAAGCTGCGCATTATTGGGAACAAACCGTTTCCAACTAACTCGCTCTGGTGCAAGCGGTGTTCCACTGAGTAATCCCGCAAGTTCTCTTTCAAATTGCTTTTTCTTCTTCTTTGGCACCGGAATATCTAGTACTGCTTCTACTGGCAACTGCCATTCGTCTACCCCTTCCGCCATGCCTGGAGTAATTGATTTGAGCTGTTTTCTAAACGCTTCAATTTGCCGCTTTTGATCTGCAGTAAGCGGTCTCTCTGGTGTAATGTGGTGTTTTTCTAAAAACGATTTTATTTTTTGCTGCCGAACTTTTGCTGCCGGATCGATAGTAACACGCACTTCTTTTGCTGCACGACGTTCTTTAAATGTTGAAACACCCTTCCAAAGCGATTCTTTCTCTCTGTCTTTCAGATCTACCACATGCGGAGAAGATCCCCCATCTCCCATAACCTTAACAACCACCGATTTATTGGTGGCTTTTTTAGGCGTGATGTTTTTCTTTTCTTTCACTCCTGAACACGTTCTCCTTGTATGTCCTGGCTTTCTACACAATGAACAACGCCGAACAATTTTGTTGTTCGCTTTTTTAGCCATGTGGCAGCGCTTTTTCTATGCACGTAGTATACCACAAAATGGCTGAGCTGCGCGATATTACAGCAGTGGACGCCCGGTCATATCTGGTGGTTGTTCAACTCCCATGAGTTTGAGCATGGTTGGTGCAACATCTGCGAGCATACCAACGGGTGGCATCAAGCTTAAATCTCCTTCTGGCGGGTCGCCTGCTGGACCGGCATGACCCCGAAGGTCATTACTAATGATGATAAATGGAACTGGATTTGTTGAATGCTCTTTATCTTTTTCTCCTGTTTCTAAATTCGATACCTCTTCCCCATTTCCATGATCTGCTGTAATAAAAAGGATTCCATTTTTAGCGAGTACATGATCTGCTAGCATGCCAAGTGATCTATCTACTGCCGCGCACCCTTGAATTGACGCTGTAAGATCCCCTGTATGCGCAACCATGTCGGCATTGGCATAATTAAGCATGTACACGTCATAGCTATCTGCTTGAATCGCCTTAATCGTTTCTTTAGTAACTTCTAGCGCAGACATTTCTGGCTTTTGATCATAACTCGAGACCTTTGGAGACGGAATAATTTTACGTTCTTCTCCTTCAAACGGATCTTCTATGGTTCCATTCAAAAAGAATGTCATGTGGGCATATTTTTCTGTTTCTGCAATATGAAATTGCGTCAGCCCTGCTTTTGAAAGCACCTCTGCCAAGCAATTAATAATCACCACCGGTGGATATGCAACTGACACAGGCAATTCTTTTTCGTATTCTGTCATGGTTACAAAAAACAGATCTTCTATATACTCCCGCTCAAACTTTGGAAACGACGGAAGCACAAATGCTTTGGTCATTTGCCGCGCTCTGTCTGGTCTAAAGTTAAAGAAGACCATACCATCGCCAGAGTTTACCGTTGCTGTTGGTTTTCCTTCTTTTCCAATAACCGTTGGTACAAATTCTTCATCATATATTTCCTTTGCATATGATTCCTCAATAGCAGAAAGCGCATCTTTGGCATATTGCTTTGCAACTCCATTTGCCATTGCTTCGTATGATTCTTGCGTCCGTTCCCATCGATTATCTCTGTCCATGGCATGGAATCTCCCGGCTAGTGTGGCAATTTTACCAACACCAAGCTCTTTCATTTTTTCTTCTAACTGCCCAATAAAATCTTTTCCTGAATCGAATTTTGTATCTCGTCCATCTAAAAAAGCATGGATAAATACTTTTTTTATTTTGTTTACTTTTGCGAGTTCAAGCAGCGCATACAAATGTTCTTGCGCGGCATGTACATTTCCCTGACTCACAAGCCCCATGATATGCAATGCTGATTTATTTTTTTTCACGTGCTTTACAGCTTTTGCAAACGCATCATTTTCTGCAAAAGAACCTGCACTAATACTCTGATTAATTCGAGGAAATGTTTGGTAATACACGCGACCAGCACCAATATTTAAGTGCCCAACTTCGCTATTTCCCATGTCGCCAAAAGAAAGGCCCACTTCTGCTCCTGCAGCGGCAATAGTCATGGTTGGATACTCGCGAATAAAGCGATCCATGTTGGGCGTATCGGCAAGTGTAATGGCATTCCCCTCTCCGGCAGGTGCAACTCCCCAACCATCAAGCACGGCAAGTACGACTGGTCTGTTTGGTAATGTCATATTATTGAAATAAATTTTTTCCGGTCATTTGCGGTGGAATGTCACATCCCATAAGCGCTAAAAGCGTTGGAGCAACATCGGCAAGTGTACCGGTTGGCTGTATTGTAGCATCTTTTTTGGCTAAATCAACCACAATCATTGGAACAGGATTATCTGTATGGGCGGTCATCTTTTCTTTTGTTTTTTCATTAATCATTTTTTCTGCATTTCCGTGATCTGCAGTAATCACCATAATGCCATTATGCTCTTCAATGTATTCAGCCAATGCATGAACGGTATCATCTAGTATCTGTACAGCTTTTTTTGCCGCTTCAAAATCTCCGGTATGCCCCACCATGTCGGCATTTGGGAAATTCACACACACAAAATCGTATGATCCATTATCAAACGAGTAGATAATGTCTTTTGCAAGTTTTGGAGTCTGCATTTCTGGATTTTCTGCATATGACTTTACTCCTGTCGATTTTACCAGCACTCTATCTTCACCATTAATTGGTTCCGGGTAACCTCCATTAATAAAATACGTAACATGCGCGTATTTTTCTGTTTCAGACAAGTAGAGTTGTTGGTATTGTTCCCCAATCGCTTTTGCTAAACACCAATCGATGTCTGGACTTGGAAATGCTGTGTGAATATGTGGCAAGTCTGGGCCAAATTCACTCATGGCCACAAAACACAAATCTTTTACCACTGTTTTACGCTCAAATGCATGTGGATTTTTTTCTACAAAGTCTGGTTGCAGAAATGCTTTCGTTAATTGTCGCGCTCTGTCTGAGCGAGCATTAAAAAATAACACAACATCACCATCTTGTATCCGCGCTCCTCCTTCAATACAGGTTGGAGAAATATATTCATCCGTTTCATCTCTATTATATGCTGATTGAATGGCCTGCTCTGCCGTATCTGCGCATGCGTGTTCGGCATCCCCAACTAATACATCGTATGCAAGCTTGGTTCGCTTCCACGACTTATTTCTATCCATGCCATAAAACCGCCCCATAATGGTAGCAATTTTTTCTCCGTTTTGCATGTGCTTTCTGAGCTCTGTTAAATGCGAGATGGCTGAATGCTGAGAAGAATCTCTACCGTCTGTAAACAAATGCAGATGCGTATCATGAATACCCGCGTCTCTAAAATATTTGAGCAAGCTGTATAGATGTTCTGACAACGTATGTGCACTGTGAATTCCTGTAAGAAGCCCCATAATATGTACACGCCCGCCTTTTTGCGCACGTTCTTTTGCAACCGCAAACGCAGGGTTTTTAAAGAATGTTCCGTCTACAATAGCATCACTAACAACCGAGACATCTTGCTTTACCAAGCGACCCGCACCAATATTAAGATGCCCCGCTTCACTGTTTCCCTCTTGATGTTCTGGCAGTCCTACCGCTACTCCATGCGAATCGAGCTTTGCCGTTGGATATGTCTCCATGAGCGCAAAAATATGCGGTGCAGTTTCTGGCGTAATGGCGTTTCCTGGCTGATTGGGATCAGCTAAACCGAATCCATCCATAATAACAAGGAGGGCTTTTCTATTTTTCTCCCTTTTTTGATCATGCGAAGTTGAATCCATAGATCCATAGTATACCTAATTTTGCCCCTGCGAGCAAAGCCGTTGCCCTTGACAAAATAGGGTTTTTTGCTATAGAGTGAGGAGGAACACAAGACCTGTCCCACATAGTGAGGATAGGAAGGGAGGAACGAGATGGACGAACTGTCCTATGGAGTGCGCCTGGGGCTGTTTGTCCTGGCGTGTATCGCAATTTTGAGGCTCGGATGGGTAGCCCTCCAACGCATGCGTGAGAAGCGCATGCTCGACACCTTGAACGAGCCAGACCAGCCACCCGCAGACACTTCTCAGCGCGATGCGCGCGGACGCACCATCACCGATTCGGTTGAAGAAGAGATCCTCGAAGCGCTCAAGCCCGTGATCGTACGGCTTTGGAACCATGGAGGAGATGTGATCCTCGGTCTGCCGTGGTGCAAGGGAATGCCCGGCTGGAACAAGGGGTATCTGCGCCACCTTCAGCGCAAGGGCTGGTTCATCAAGATCACCGGCGAAATCGACATCGACAGCGCCACGACTGATGATGACAACTCTAAGATTGAGCTGTGGGGTTTCATCGCCAAGCTGCAAGCCAAGGATGCACTCACTATGAGCATCCTTCCCGCTGAAGCGAACCCGCAGACGATCCTCGCGATCTACGGACCAATTGCGACGGGCCAACAGCCCGGCGACACCACCATCGGAGCCCTTCATCACGACACCCTGTACATGCCGGGATCCGCCGGCGCCATACCGGGCCAGGCGTCACCGGCGATGATGGATCTCAATCCGATCAAGGAGGACGACTGACCACCGCCTGTCAACAACCCCGCCGACCCCCGCGCCAAGCGCGCGTGGGTCGGCCTATCAAAAAAGCCCCGCAAACATGCGAGGCTTTTTTGTTTACCCGCCATAGCCTTGGCGAAGGTTAGTTTTCTTTTCCTACAACGTCGCTTCAATCTCCATCAGTCGATTATATTTCCCAACTCGTTCACTTCTAGAAAGTGATCCCGTCTTAATATATTCACTATTCACCGCAACGGCAAGGTCAGCAATAAACGTATCACACGTTTCACCAGATCTATGAGAAACTGACGTACTGTACCCATGCTGCTTTGCAAGCATAATCGTATCAATCGTTTCGCTAAGAGATCCAATTTGATTTAGCTTAATCAAAATTGAATTCCCTACCCCCATATCAATTCCTTTTTGCAGTCGCGATTTATTTGTGACAAACAAATCGTCTCCAACTACTGCAACTTTTTTTCGGAGCACATCGGTGCACGCTTTCCACGCATCCCAATCGTCTTCTGCCAATGGATCTTCTACAGAAATAAATGGATACTTTTTTACCCACTTTGCAATTTGTGTAATCATTGCTTTGCCGCTAATAGCAGCTTTGCCCTGCTCTAATTTGTACTTTCCCTTCTCATAAAATTCTGAAGCCGCAATATCTGTCGCTAAATACACATGCTTGCCTGGAATATATCCGGCAGCTTTAATCGCCAGCATAATCAGCTTGATTGCATCTTCATTTTTTTTGAGTTCTGGTGCAAATCCCCCTTCATCACCAACGCCAGTTGCAAGTTTTTTCTTTTTCAAAATCGATTGTAATGCATGAAAAATTTCTGCACCAATACGTACCCGCTCTGCAAATTTTGTATGCATAGGTACCACCATGAACTCCTGAATAGATAATCCATTGGTTGCATGCTGCCCACCATTTAGAATATTCATGGTAGCAATCGGCATCTTGTATCCCTTTTCTTTTATTCTGTATGTTTGGCGAATATGTTTATACAGCGGCCGCTCTAATGCAATAGCGCAGGCTCTTGCAGTTGCCAAAGAAACTGCCAAAATTGCATTTGCCCCCAATTTCTTTTTATTTGTGGTGCCGTCTAACGCAAGCATGGTTTCGTCAATCAATCGCTGCTTACTTGCGTCCATGCCTTTGAGTTTTTTGGCAATAAGAGTGTTTACATTTTTCACTGCCTTTTGTACGCCTTTTCCACCATACCGCTTCCCTTTATCTCGCAATTCCCAGGCCTCGTGAATGCCAGTAGATGCACCGCTTGGAACAGACGCAACGGCTTGTGCGCCGCCTTGTAACACAACAGCGGCTTGCACGGTAGGATTTCCTCGTGAATCTAAAATTTCTCTGGCTTGAATCGATTTGATGAGCGTCTTCATATATTATTGGATTTCAAATACCACATTAACCTGCATACGCACCGTGTTTTCTCCTGCTGCGAGTGCTGGAGCAGAACCGCCACCTAATGCTTTTGCTTCCATATACATCATATCTGGTCGTCCTCCGTCTTGCGGCTCATACTCACTGTAATTCACTACTCCCACAACATCTACATCGAGTGAACCCGTAATCATGCGTACTTTTTCTTTCAATTCTTTAATTGCTTCAGCGCGTGCTTTTTCTATATAAACATCAGTGTCATCGACTTGTAAATCAAGCCCACCCACATTTGTTGCGCCAACGCTTCCTGCTAGTGCGAGTACTTCATCAGCTTTATCAATATCTCTTACACGAACGCGCACATGTTGACTTACTTGATACCCGCGGAGCTCCCGTCCTTCGTCAGGAGTGTAATCATACTGCGGATATACATTGTAATCTTGCGTTTGCATATCTTTTTCTGCAATTCCCATTGCGGCAAGCTCAGTGAGCAATTTGTTCATAATTTGCGTATTCTGATCTTGCGCGGCTTCTACCGTTTCTGCCTCTGTTTGTACACCCATTGTGGTGAAGGCAACGTCTGGTACTACTTTAACCTCTCCAGTTGCTTGCAAAGAAATAGTTCGCATGCCTTCATCGCTTCTTCCAATAAATTCATACTCTTTAATTTCTGTGCGAATCAGTGTTCCAATATAAAAAATCAAATAGATCAAAAAAATCGTCCCTAAAAGAGCGACAAATGCGTGACCATATTTATGTTTTGGTTTTGGCTTACAGCAACCACCCATTTGTTGTACAGGTGCTGTTTTTTGTGACTTTGCAGTCGATTTTTTTACAGGCATACTCGTAAAGTTATAACATACAACTCGAGTATATCACGAAGATGCGATCAGCCAAACTATGTACCCTGCGCAATACCCGGAAGCGTTTTTCCAGAGAGCAATGTAAGCATCGCTCCACCACCGGTAGATGCAAATGATACCGCATCTGCAGCGCTCCACAAATTCATTGCTTGCAACGTCTCTCCGCCACCAATAACCGTGTGCACACCAGCTTCTGTTGCCTGCGCAATTGCTAACACAAGCGATTGCGTTGCCGCATGATACGGCTCTTGTTCAAAATACCCGAGTGCCCCATTCCACAGTATAGTACCAGCACGCGCAACAAGCGCTTCGGCAATCCGCACGCTTTCTGGCCCAATATCTAATATCATTTCTTCTTCAGTGCAAAGTACTTTCGTTTCTTCTACGCGTACAACTTTATGCCCGCTTCCATCTTTTTTTCCAACAATCACATCAACAGGCATTAATACCCGCCCAAGTGTAGTAATTTTTTTTGCCTGACGGATGAGCGACTGATCACAAATCGATGCCCCAATCTTATACCCCGCGGCAGCGAGCACGGTATTTACAATTCCACCACCAAGTACCACCGCATCTGCACGTTTACTCAGTTCATGAATCACCGGCAACTTAGTACTCATTTTAGCGCCACCAATAATTGCCACAAATGGTTTTTTGGGCCCTTCTAAAAGTGGTTTTAGCTCTAACAGTTCTTTTTTTACAAGCAGACCCATAGCTGAAGGCAAATACGCTGGAATCCCCACAATAGACGCATACGCTCTATGCGACTGCCCAAAGCAATCCATGACAAATAGATCAAATGGCGCTGCAAGGCGTTTTGCATACTCCTTACTATTGTCTACTTCACCTGGTGAAAATTGTACGTTTTCTAATACTCCAATTTGCGCATCAGAAAGTCTTGAAACTTGTTCTTGCCAATCGTCTTCAAACTGATCGATATGAATAACCTGTGCACCAAACACCTTCTCAATTGCAGGAACCAACATTGATGTACTCAGTGACGATACAACTTCTCCCTTTGGCCTCCCTAAATGCGTTGCCAGCGTAACAATCCCCCCGGCTTTCCTAATATATTCAATAGTTTCTTGCGCCGCATGCAATTTTGCAATTTCCGTCACACCCGTTGCATCAATACTCACATTTAAATCAACACGAACAAGCACTCGCTTCCCTACAAATTGTGTTCCTTCATCAATATAGGTCATACGTTATCTTCTGATAGTAATACTTTCTACTTCTTCAGGGTGACATGCCACGGCCTGGATATTTCCAAGCGCATCGCGCTGCACGGCATAACCTGTACGCTCAATTGTACCAAGTACCGGGTCGGTTGGCACCTGTGGCAATGTTTTTTTGAGCATTGATTTCAAATCGAGACATGCTTTTTGTGTAATGCGCTCTGCCACTAATCCATTCTCGCCTTTTACTGCGCAAGAGATATCACAACTCGATGTAGCCGTTCCAATCTGCCAAAGCAGTGGACTAATATCACTATTTCCAATGTTCCCATCTACTTCTCCAAGCCGAATAGCGTGTACAATACTTTGCAATTCCTGAATACGCCGCGTGTCTCTCGATTTCTGCACTCCATCATCTGGCGCAAAGATAAAAATCGACCCAACAAAAAGCAACGAGCCCATTCCTATGACCAGGATGAGTCCTACTACTGACAGACCGTTTTTATTCATACACAGCTATTAGCTAAGTGAATCCCCTACAATATGTGCCATTTCTACTAATCGATTTGCATATCCCCATTCATTATCATACCAAGCAATCACTTTTACCATGTTTCCACCCACAACATTGGTGAGTGATAAATCAACCGTAGAAGAATATGGGTTCCCAATGTAATCGCTTGAAACAAGTTCTTCTTCTGTCACTGCCAAAATTCCTTTCAGCGGTCCATTTGCAGCGTCAATAAATGCTGCGTTTACATCTTTTGCTGTGACATCTTTTTTAAGGAGTACTGTTACATCAATAAGTGACACGGTAATGGTTGGAACACGAATAGCCATACCATCAAACTTCCCTTCTAATTCTGTAATAACGCGAGTTGTTGCAATTGCAGCCCCGGTAGACGTCGGTACAATGTTTTGTGCCGCTGCGCGCGCTCTTCGCAAATCTTTATGCGGTGCATCTTGCAATTTTTGATCTGCAGTATACGAATGCACCGTTGTCAGCATCGCTTTTTCAATACCAAAGTTCTCTTCTAACACAGACATTACTGGCGCCGTACAATTGGTTGTGCAAGAGGCATTATCAATAATCAATTCGTCTGTATATGTTTCGCAATTCAGTCCGCGGAGGAAACAACTAATCCCATCGCCTTTCCCTGGTGCTGATAATACAACTCGTTTTGCGCCAGCTTCAATATGAAGTCCAGCTCCCTCTTTTGTTCTAAAAAATCCAGTACATTCTAATACTACATCTACATCATATTCATCCCACGGAAGCGCAGCCGGATCTTTTTGTGAAAATGCTGAAATCTTTTGCCCGTTTACAATCAAATGGTCTTCATCATATGACACCTCCATGTCTAACGCTGGGTACGCTGTATCGTACTGAAGTAAATGCGCTAACGTTTTATTATCTGTAAGATCATTTATAGCAACCACTTCCATATCAGCGTGATCCATCATCACTTTAAATGCGTGTCGACCAATGCGACCAAATCCATTAATTGCAATCTTCATACCAAACGATTAGATATATATGTGCATAGTGTATCATTCGGACAGATTTCTGAAAAGCGAGTAGCGCACATTATTATATGATATAGTAGGCCTATACTTATATAGATATTATGACTCGACTCCTTTTTACGCTCTTTAGACTCATCGATTTAACCCTGAGTATTTGTATTCCTGCTGCGGCACTCTATTATATAGGCGACGCCGCAGATATTGGCCCACTCATGAAAACCGCCATTACCTATTCCCTTTTACCGGTTTGGGTTATTGTGTTTATTTTTTACCGCCAATACCGATTTCCACAAACACTACTTGGCGCTGGTATAAGTACACTCATACTCGTAGTCCAAACGATTTTTGTAGCGGTTACCGCATCTCTGATATTCTCATTGTACACCTATTTTGTTGTCTCTTTGGCAGCTCTGGCAATACTGCTCGTGCTTGGAGCAATATATATGGTGCGATCAAAAAAATTCAACAAGTCCTACCTCTTTGGCCCGGTATTCTTTTTACTGATGAGCGCCTTTGCAGGATTTATGACCTATACACTTTCCGGTGCAATTAGTGCTCACGCAGAGACGCTTTCTGGAACAGCCTTCTTGGCATTTATTGCTATTGTAGGCATGCAATTTGTTTCAATGACACTTTCTACGGCAAGGTATTCCCTTTCTGATCCGGAAGAACCGGTACACCCACTGCCTATAAGTGTGCTTAGTGTTGGGCTGCTGCTTTCTGTTGTGTTGGCTATAGTTGCACTACTTAGTTAATCCACAAACAAAAAAAGACCCTCACGGGCCTTTTTTATTTTTTTGCAGTTATGCGAGTTGTTCTTCAACTTCCTCTGCAAAGTTTTTTGTTGATTTTTCAATTCCTTCTCCAAGAACAAATCGAGCAAATCGACGAAGCGTCAATTTCTCTCCGATTTCTGCTGTCTTTTCTACAAGGAGTTGTTCGATTGTTTTGTCTTCATCTTTGATGTACTTTTGTTCAAGCAAACAGATTTCTGCGTAGAACTTGTTCATCTTTCCTTCAAGAATTTTTTCGATCATCTCTTCTGGCTTTCCTTCAGCCTTGAGTTGATCTGCGTGTACCGCCTTTTCTCTTGCCACTACTTCTTCTGGTACTTCATCTCTTGAAACAAATTGTGGAGCAACCGCTGCAATATGCATACCAAGGTCGCTCACAAGCGCTTGGAAGATATCATTTTTTGCAACAAAGTCAGTTTCTGAATTGAGCTCAAGAAGAACACCAATCTTTCCGTTTCCGTGAATGTAACTTGCTACCGTTCCTTCTGCTGCAATCTTTCCAGCTCGCTTTGCTGCTTTTGCTGCACCTTTTTTACGCAAGACATCTACAGCTTTTTCAATGTCTCCATTGGCTTCTTCAAGCGCTGCCTTACAAATAAGCATTCCTGCACCAGTTTTTTCTCTGAGTGCTGCAATATCTTTTGCGGTAATTGACATAGCGTTTTTTTTAATGATCAAATGAATTTATACTGATTGGTCTGGAGTTGGTGTTACTTTTTTTGCTACTTGCTTTGGAGCTGCTGCTTCCGCTGCTTTTTTTGCAATACTTTGTTTCTTTTCCCATGATTTTGCTCCTTTTTTAGCAGCTTCTGCCACCAAGTTTACAATCATGGTGATAGATTTTACCGCATCATCATTCGCAGGAATAACGTGAAGTACTTTTTCTGGGTTTGCGTTTGTATCACACACACCAATTACTGGTACACCAGTTTTGTTTGCTTCTACCATTGCTGTTTTTTCTCTTTGTACCGCTGGCACAAACATTGCATCTGGCATTGATTTAAGTGTTGCAAGACCACCCAAATAGGTGTCCATCTTGTCTAATTTTTTTGAAATTTCAAGCCGTTCTTTCTTTGTATACTTTTCAAGTTCACCACTTGCTTGTTGTTCTTTTAATTTGTTGTAGTTGGCAATCAATTTTTTGATTTCTGCAAAGTTTGTAAGCATTCCACCAAGCCATCTATCCGTAAGGTATGGCATGTTGCAGCTAATAGCAGCTTCTTTCACAATTTCTCTTGCTTGTGGCTTTGTTGAAACAAATAAAATTTGTTTTCCTTCTGCGGCAAGCTTTTCTACTGCTTTCAGTGTTTCTTCTAGCATCTTTTGTGACTTTTCTAAGTCAAGAATGTGTACACCATGGCGCTCAGTAAAAATGTACTTCGCCATTTTTGGGTACCATCGTGATGTTTGGTGGCCAAAATGCACACCAGCTTGCAACATCTCTACAATACTTGGGATCTTCATAGATTTTCCTTTAACCTCCCTAATCTCCCTATTTCTATGCTGAAATAAGAGGAAAAATGATGACTAGGTGAGAAATTTATTAGTGGCAGGAGTATATGGGATTTGGGGGATTTTGTCAATAGATCTAGCGTATATAGGATATTTCTGAAAATAGATGTTTTTTCCCCCTACTTATGCTTATATAATCTTTCAGCGGGGAGAGTTTCCTCTCCCCACGTCCTGGCTAGCTTGGCCCTCAGGCCAGAAGGTAGTTGTAGTATACCGTCTGGATCAAGAGCACGAGACTTGAAGTCAAGCCTATGGTGTCTGGCGGAATCAGCGCCCACGCTTGCTTGCCGATGCAGTACGGGATACGGACACCGTAGATGAGCAGAGCAACCACCACAAGAAAGATATGGATGCCGCAGTGCTGATCTTGCCAGGTCTGGTAGATCTGCATCGGAAAGCCGATGACCGCCATCAGCATACCAAATCGCAGAGTCCAAACTTGCAACGCGTCTATCCGCGCTTCGCACCAAGCACGCACCTTATTCTTCATGACTTCCTCCAGTCAAAGCGAAGATAGTGGAATCTAATACTATTTTTTGTACGTTGTCAATTACATTTATCGCACAGACCAGGCAAACAATATATTTGCTTAGTATTTAGTAACCGTATATTATGAATATATTCACTACATTATTATTTGTCACTCTCTATGCAAATCGAAAAACAATCTCTTACAACTGCGCAGGAATACACTGACTTTGTACGAGCCTACGCAACGCTCCTCGACGAACAACTCGCCATATGGGAAGAGCGTGCAAAGAATAAAGAATCTTTGCATGAAGTTGCTCATGCCATGCCAGCACTTATCTCTTTAGTAAACACCGTTGGCCACCTGCGTGGACAAGATGGTATGTTTCTCCATATAAGACCGCAGACTGATAGCCAAAAAGAATTCTATGGATATGAAGATCTCTTTGAGAAGCGATTAAATCATCTTATTGAAATTGTGCAATCGTCTGAAGAAAAAGAGTTTTATATTGAGAGACTGAAACAATACTTTGTTTCTGCAAGAAGCTCTTAGTCTACAAAAGACCATACACAATCTCCCCTCCCTAAAAACGACCAGCAAAATGCTGGTCGTTTTCTCTACGCTCCGAACACAATATGTGTTATACTGTGCACATTATTGTATATGCCTGAATACGCTTCAAAACCGTGGTATAAACACCCTCTTGGTATTATAGGACTTGGCTTTCTTGTTATTGTTGCAATTGCTGCGGGTGGCTTTCTTGTCACCACCGGGTATTATACATATGTACAAGTCTTTGGCGATCAAGACGAGCAGACCGCTCTAGCTGAAAGATTCGATGCGCAATTCACGTCAGCACAAAGTGGCAGAAGTATCCGGGGATCACTAACAGACATAGACATTGATCCACAAAGTATTATTTCAGAGCATGCACCTAAGTTTGGTGCAGAAGATCCACAGGTGACTATCATTGCCTTTATCGATTTTGAATGCCCGTTCTGTCGTCAGGCATATCCTGCATTTCAAGAAATTAGAAAGCATTACTCCCCTGCCGTACAGGTCGTCTTTAAGCATTTCCCCATTTCTTCCATTCACCCACACGCAGAAGAAGCATCTTTAGCTGCGCAGTGTGCCTCAGATCAGGACATGTTTTGGGAGTATTATGAGCTTTTGTTTACAGAAGGAAAGCTCGATTCCACCTCACTTAGGCGATATGCTAGCATTTTAGGCCTCGATGAGCGCTCATTTTTTGCTTGTTTAAGCTCAAAACGACATGAAGCCTATATAAATGAAGACCTGGCCGATGGGTATGAAGTGGGCGTACGAGGAACTCCTACATATATAATGAATGGAAAGAAGATTGAGGGCGTCATTGATGCAGCAACATGGAACTCGCTTATTGTTTCTGAGCTTCAAGCACAAGCAAAATAACTGTTTTGTATGAAAAAATACCTAAGATTAGCCATTTTTGCACTCATTGTGGGAGCTTGGCTACTACCAATACCAACCTATGCGCAGCTGGATACACGCTGTTTTTTACAAAATGACTGTTTACAGCTTAGAAAGGACATGATGGTTTCGGATAATAAGCTGCAAGAGGGCTTTTATCAAGGACCTGACTCTATTACCGCATGTGGAGGGACCGAAAAAATAAATCCGGTATCTAAACAGTCTGAAAAAGTAGGTTTTTGCCTACCGGCAGGCCAAACAGAGACTAACATCACCTTTGGAAACAAAAAGAACTTCTTGCATTTAGGTGATTTCATCCAATTTATCTATGGATACGGCATAATTATTGCTAGTATTTTAGCTGTAGTGATGATTATTTTGGGAGGTGTCCAGTATATGGCCTCTGGCAGCATGCTCTCTGGAAAGAAAGATCAGGTGAATGGAGCTAAAAAAAGAATCGCTGGCGGTGTGATAGGCTTGACAATTGCGCTTTTATCGTATACCATTCTTTCGACCATTAACCCACAACTAGTGGCCTTCCGTTTACCGCAAATATGGATGATTAATACCATTGCGGAACCAGTTGAATACTGTACGGACTTAAAGAATGATGAGCTTGTAGCACCGCTTGGTACTGCAGTAGAACGCACTGAGGATCTTCCAAAAGAAAATCGAAAGTCAGCGCTTGCATCATTATATGAACGGGCAAATTTTACCCAGGCACCAAAAGAAGCAAAATGTGGGAACGAGTTCTTTATACAAAAAGGAAATGGATTTACCTGTAGAGGTGTTGCTTGTCCTAGAAAAGGTGAAGCGTGTCATTATCCTTCACCACTTTCAAATAATGCAAAAGAGCCGAGTTGTGTGACAGCCAACTTTACAGCAAGCTTATCGGCACCAGCGCGCATTATGTGTGGGGATCTCGAATCGACCATCATTGATGGAGAAATGGGGATAATCGCACTTTGTAAAAGTGGAGAAATCCATTACCTCGGTGGAGACGATTTAGAAGAAGGTGATTTTGAAATCCGAATAGGAGGTATTTCAGATGCAAAAATTGATTCCATCTGTGGATCATACTCTGGACTCTCTGGATTTTATATCGGCGCTCAGATTAATGATGAAGGTGGTGGTTTCTTAGGAAAACAATGTCCTGGTAATTCCTTCAGTGCCGGAGAAGATGATTGGCACGCTATAGGATTGACAGCACCCGGTTCAAATACTTGCAGTGTAAACCTTGGCAGCCTTGGTTTTGAACTTCTGTTTTCGAAAAAACCTGATTGCGAATCAAGAGGCTCATATGATAGAACGTGGAATTGTAACTGTGGAACGATTTCTGGAAACGACCGCGTTAAAAAACTAGCTACCAATCCTGACTTTATTAAACACCTAATTACTCGTGAAGAATTAAAACAAGGAAAATTTTGTAAGATTCACATATCAAGAAATGATTTTCCAGATATTGATAATAATGCCCTCAAAGATCAAACGAGTTGCTATGCCAATAATTCAGAGAGTGCTCCACTCTCTATGAGAGGAACCTAGCACTTGAATGAGGAATGAATATATATGCCAGAAAAATACATCGACATCAAAAACGCAAACGTACATAACCTGAAGGGAGTCTCAATAAAGATTCCAAAGAATAAACTTACCGTGATCACAGGACTCTCTGGATCAGGTAAGTCATCTCTGGCATTCGACACAATTTATGCGGAGGGGCAACGACGGTATGCTGAGTCTCTTTCAGCATACGCGCGGCAGTTCATGGACATTCAGGATAAGCCTGATGTAGAAGAAATTACCGGCCTCTCCCCGACTATTGCGATTGAACAAAAGAATACATCTCAAAACCCACGTTCAACGGTTGGAACCACAACTGAAATTTACGATTATCTTCGTCTTCTTTTTGCGCGTCTTGGTACACAATACGATCCGGAAACAAATACTCCCGTTATTCAATATTCAGAAGGAGAAATTGTAGAAATTATTAGAAAGCGCGTAACGGACAATACAAAACTCATTATCCTCTCTCCGATTCATAAAAAAGAAGGCATCAAGCCAAAAGCGCTTATTGCAACGCTTGAACAATCAGGGTTTGAATCAGCAAGATTGAATGGCGTTATCATGCCACTGCGTGATTTGAAAAAATATTCTTTTGATGCAAAAAAATCATACGAGATTGAAGCGGTGGTAATGAATATTTCAAAAGAAAACAAACTCGATATTCCAAAAGCTATTGAAAAAGCTATTGATCTGTCAAACGGCTACGTACTCGCGTTAGACGAGGATGAGGGAGATGAGCACACATACTCGACTCTTCCCTATTCAGCGGCTACAGAGACCATTTTTGACCCCGTAGAGCCTCGTAGTTTCAGTTTCAACTCTCCATATGGAGCATGTCCACGTTGTACCGGCCTTGGATACACAATGGACGTAGAACCTGAGCTTGTTATTCCAAATCCACGACTTACGTTAGCAGAAGGAGCAATTCAGCCCTGGACGCGTATTGTTGGAAATCAACAGCAATATCAAGCACTGCTTGCGGAAGTTGCAAAGGCACATGACTTTAGCGTAAATACACCAATTGAAGAACTTTCAAAACGCGTGATGGACCTCATCATGTTTGGAACAGACGGACATCAATACAATATTAATGGAAAGACGCAGGTGTATGAAGGAGTTGTACCAAACTTGGTAAACCGTCATGCAACTACAGACTCAGAATACATCAGAAAAGAAATCGAGCAGTACATGAGAGAAAAGAAGTGTCCTGTATGTGAAGGAAAACGACTAAAACACAATTCTTTACATGTTCGTATTGGTGATTTTTCTATTGCCGATGTTGTTGACATGAGTATTGAAGAAACATTACAAATGTTCAAACTCAATACAAAAAAAGAAAATGTATTTACCACACAAGTGCCAAAAGAAAAAAGAGATATCGCTCGATCTATTTCAAAAGAAATTGCGATTCGATTACAGAATATGGTAAACGTTGGGATTGCATACCTCACATTAAACCGATCTGTAAATACACTCGCGGGTGGTGAGGCGCAGCGTATTAGACTCAGTACGCAACTTTCTACCGGTCTTACTGATGTGATTTATATTTTAGACGAACCGTCTATTGGACTACATTCAAGAGACAACTTAAAACTTATTGAAACACTCAAATCACTTCGTGATTTAGGAAATACAGTAATCGTTGTAGAGCATGATCAAGAAATGATGGAGGCTGCTGACTACGTTGTAGACATCGGTCCGGGAGCCGGAGAACTTGGTGGTGAAATTGTTGCGCATGGAACTGCTGCAGCTATTAAAAAAGATCCACAATCAACAACCGGAAGATACATCAGTGGAAAACTTAAAATTGAAGGACCGAAAAAATACCGAAAAGGAAATGGAAAGACTATCGACATTGTTGGCGCAACAGCGTTTAACCTAAAAAATGTTGATGTGAGCATTCCACTTGGCATGTTTGTCTGTGTTACCGGTGTTTCTGGATCTGGAAAATCGACCATCGTTATTGATATCCTTTCTAAGGCTCTTTCAAAACATTTTTACCGTGCAAAGGCAGAACCCGGAGCGCATAAAAAAATCAATGGTATAAAAAACATTGATAAAATTATTTCAATCGATCAAACACCAATTGGAAGAACACCTCGTTCTAATCCAGCTACGTATACCGGTGTATTTACCGCGATTCGTGACTTGTTTGCGAACCAGCCAGAAGCAAAGATGAATGGCATGGGCGCTGGTATGTTCAGCTTCAATGTAAAAGGTGGTGGACGATGTGAAGCGTGTAGTGGTGAAGGATACCGACGTATTCCAATGCAATTCTTGGCAGATGTATTTGTTGAGTGTAACGAATGCAGCGGAAAACGATATAACAAATCGGCACTCGATGTACATTACCGCGGAAGAAATATTGCAGACGTGTTAGACATGACTGTGGAAGTTGCGTACCGATTCTTTAATGATACTCCTGCCATTGCAGACAAGCTTCGCGTTCTAAGAGATGTTGGACTTGGATACTTACACCTTGGACAACCAGCAACAACCGTTTCTGGTGGTGAGGCGCAAAGAATTAAGCTCGCAACAGAGCTTTCACGCCGCTCAACAGGAAAAACACTGTACATTTTGGATGAGCCTACGACAGGTCTTCATTTTGAAGACATTAAGAAGCTCTTACACGTACTGAACAAACTCGTTGAAAAAGGAAATACCGTTCTAACTATTGAGCACAACCTTGATGTCATTAAATCTGCTGACTGGGTCATTGATATGGGACCTGATGGAGGAAGCAAAGGTGGTGAACTCGTAGCAGAAGGAACGCCAAAAGATGTGATGAAAGTCAAAAAAAGTTTGACTGGGCAGTTTTTGAAGAAAATGGACAAATAAACACACCTAAAAAAAGAGCACCTACACATGGTGTTCTTTTTTTATATAGCAAAAGCGACCGGGAATACCGATCGCTTGATCTCCTGACAGCGAGTGGGTCATCGCGCTTGGCGATGTTCGCATGTCGGCCGGAGGGGCCACTCAATCTTGTTTTACTCGGTTGAGCTACCGAGGTGTGTTGTGATGCCCTAGAGGGCGAATGAATCCGAGAGATCCAGCGTCAGCTTCGGCATTGCCGGCTTAACATTGGATTCGGCGATGGACGTCCGAGCGGGAGTCACCTTCTTGGCAACGTACTGCTCAGCGGTCCAACCACCTGTCGGAGTCATGACCAACACCATCTTGTAGCCCGCGACCTTGAAGGTCGGGAGGTTGCGGAAGTTGAACTTCTGCACCTTCTTGCCAATGACCAGCACCCCTTCGCTTGCGCGATCGGTGCAGATTTTGACGACGGCATCATCGATGTTGATGGTGGTCTTGTCGTAGTCGCCGCTTCCAGGGAACTGCATCCCCAGGGCTTCGAGCTTCCACGCGCGAGCGCAGAAATCTACGACGTCTTTGGCATCGCTCACACCGAGATCGACCTCCTGCCCGTAAGCAACAGAGGAAATCAAGGTCAGAGCGAGTGCGGTGAGGAAAAAACGCATGTGCGTCTCCGACTCCAATCAGCAAGTGCTGAGGAGTCCTTCTAGGTCCCAGGATTTTCGTCCCAGGGTCTATTGAAAGGTTCTCGGCCAGAGGCCGCTATTCAGGAAGTGATTGTTGCCAATCTCTTACCGAACAAAGCATTATGCCACAAAATAGCCCCTTTGTCAAGTGTTTACGGCGCTTTTTGAGCTTTTTTTTAGCTTAACTTAGCCAAATATTACAAAAACAAAAGAACCGCCTAAGCGGTTCTTTTTGTTGAAAAGCGAGTTCGTCTTATCGCTCTTCTCCGAATCCTGTTCCTACTGGAATCAGCCGTCCAATAATAACGTTTTCCTTGAGTCCTTCAAGATAATCAACTTTACCAGTAATGGCAGCATTGATAAGTACCTTTGAAGTTTCTTGGAAACTCGCAGCAGAGAGGAAACTTTGCGTAGAAAGCGCAACCTTAGAGATACCCAGGAAGAGTTCTCTTGCCTTTGCAGGAGTTCCACCTGACGCTTTCATTTCTCTGTTGGCAATGATGTATTGTGCTTTTTCTACAATCTCACCAGGAAGAAGATCTGTGTCTCCAGCATCTTCAACATACATTCTGCTGAACATTTGTTTAATGATAATTTCGATGTGTTTATCATTTAAACTCTGTCCTTGTGAAGAATAGATCTGTTGAATTTCTTCCAAGATGTATCGCTGTACTGCGTCACGTCCACGAAGTTCGAAGAGTTCTTTCAGATCCACGCTTCCCTCAGAAAGCTGCGCACCCTTGATTACTTCGTCTCCATCTTTCACCCACAATTTATATCCAATTGGGATGATGTATTCTTTTGTATGACGTCCTTCGTAGCTAAGAATAAGCTTTCTGCGTTCAAAACGAACGGTTCCAGTATATTCAGCCTTAATTTTTTCTCCAGAAGAGCCCTTCACCATGAGGAGTTCATCTTTCTTCACCTTCTGTCCGTCTTCAACTTTTACATCATCAGCTTTCAGCATTTTGATTTCCATTTCATCAATTCCATCAAAATGAATCTTGATGATTTTCTGTCCGCGACGTCCTTCAAATACTTTTCGTCCTGTTGGACTTGTGATGATTTTTCCGTCAGCGTCTTCAATTTCTACTGTTCCAGCAACGCCAGCAAGTACTGCTTTACGTTTTGGTTTACGCGCTTCAAGAAGTTCTTCTACACGGGGCAAACCTTGTGTAATATCTCCTCCACCCGCTACACCACCAAGATGGAACGTACGCATGGTAAGCTGAGTACCAGGTTCACCAATTGACTGCGCGGCAATTACACCAGCAGCGGTTCCAAGTTGTGCAATGTTATTGTTTGAAAGATCTGTTCCGTAACATTTTGCACAAACACCCTTAGGCAATGTACATTGTAATACTGATCGTACGTGTACTTCTTTCACTTCAACTTTATCAATAGCACGAGACAGTTCTAAGGTGATGAGTTTTCCTTTTTTCACAATTACATTTCCATCAGTATCAACAACATCAGCAAGAACGAATCTTCCTGAAACTCGTTCAGCAAGTTTTTTATTCATGCTATTTGATTGCTCAAGTGTGACGAATTCACCAACCTTATCTTTACAATCATCGGTCTTAATAACCACATCTTGCGCAACGTCTACTAATCGACGAGTAAGGTATCCCGCATTCGCAGTACGAAGCGCCGTATCAGACAGCCCTTTACGTGTACCATGAGAAGAGATGAAGAACTCGAGTACATCAAATCCTTCTTTAAAGTTACCCTTTACAGGCAACTCAATAATTTCTCCAGTCGGAGAAGCTACAAGCCCCTTCATTCCGATTACCTGTCCAAGTTGTCCCCAAGAACCACGCGCTCCAGAGTCAATCATGGCAAATACCGGTCCGTCTTTATCGATTACTTCCTTATTGTGTGATACAACTCGATCTTTAATGTCAGTCCAAATTTCAAGTACTTTTGCATGTCGTTCTGATTCAGTCAAAAGCCCTTCTTGGAACTGCTCTTCTACCATGAGCATCTTGTCGTCACCTTCTTGGATGAGTGCTTTCTTTGCTTCAATATGTCCAAAGTCATCCATACCTAGTGAGTATCCTGATTTTGTTACATATTTGAATCCAAGTGCCTTCATGCTATCAAGCATGAGTGATGTTTGTTCTTGACCACAGAATTCTAAGAGGAATGAAATGATCTGCCCTAGATGCTTTTTCGTTACTGCTTGGTTGTAATAAGCAATCGCATTTGGGAAAATTTCATTAAAGAATACACGACCAACAGATGTTTCAATAATCGGCCCCTCACCTACTTCAAATTTACTTAAATCAGTAAATCGTACTTTAATCTTTTCGTTCAAATTAATTTTTCTTGTTTTGTACGCAAACTTTGCTTCTTTTGGTGAAGAAAAGATTTGTGTTGCATCTCCTTCTTCTTCTGCCATTTTTGTTAGATAGAAACAACCGAGTGCAATATCTTGTTGCGGTGTTGCAACTGGTCTACCAGTCGCTGGCTTCAAAATATTTTTCTCTGCTGCCATCAAGTTTTCTGCTTCCCATTTTGCTTCTTCTGTCAGTGGAAGATGTACAGCCATTTGATCTCCATCAAAATCGGCATTAAACGCAGGACATACAAGTGGATGCAAACGAATCGCCTTTCCTTCTACTAGTCGTGGGCGGAATGCTTGAATACCAAGTCTATGCAATGTAGGTGCACGGTTAAGAAGTACACGAGTTTTTTGTGTAAGCTCTTCTAAAATGTCCCACACTTCTGGTGCATTTGTTTCAATAAATCGAGAAGCTGAACGCACATTATGCGCAAGTTCTCGTTTAATAATTTCTGCCATAACGAATGGCTTGAACAGTTCAAGTGCCATGCGTTTTGGAAGTCCACATTCGTGCATTCCCATGTTTGGCCCTACCACAATTACAGATCGTCCTGAGTAATCAACACGTTTTCCAAGCAAGTTCTGACGGAAACGACCTTGTTTCCCTTTCAAGATATCTGCAAGTGAACGAAGTTGTCTCTTTTGCCCTGTTGAGGCTGTTACTGTCTTTGAAGAACGTGCGTTGTTATCAATAAGAGCATCTACTGCTTCTTGCAGCATTCTCTTTTCATTTCGGCAGATAACTTCTGGTGCGTTCAAAGAAATAAGTCGTTTCAAACGATTATTTCTGTTAATCACACGTCTGTATAAGTCATTTAAATCACTTGTTGCAAATCGTCCACCATCAAGTGCAACCATAGGACGAAGGTCCGGTGGAATGACAGGAATTGCTGTAAGCACCATCCATTCTGGACGGATATCATTTTTATGGAAACTCTTAATGAGTTTTGTTCTTCTAATAAGTCGTTCTCGTTTTGCTCCTTTGCTCTTCAGCAATTCTTCCTCTAATCGTTCAATAGTCTTTGGAAGATCTAGCTTTTCAAGCAATCTGCGAACAGCTCCACCACCAATTTGTGCTTCAAACAAATGTCCGTATCGGTACGCAAGTTCTTGGTAACGAACTTCAGAGATAATGTTCATGACAGAGATGTCCTTGAGTTCCCCTTCTGCCAAATCATAGTCCTCTTTCAGCTCAGCAAGCTTTTCATCACGTTCTACGCCGAGTGCTTCGCGCTCTTTTTCAGCAGCACCACTTTTCACGAGTTCATCAATACGCTTTTGGTATCCTTTTGAAATTTGTTTGCTCTTTGTTTTGTATTCGTCTTTCAATTCTGCATGAATCGATTCTTTTTCTTCTTGATCAACTGCAGTAATAATGAATGATGCAAAGTAAATCACTTTTTCAAGTGCTTGAATTGAAAGATCCAAAATCAAACCGATCTTTGAAGGAATAGAACGGAGGAACCAGATATGTGTTACTGGCGCCGCAAGTTCAATGTGTCCCATTCGTTCACGACGAACGAGTGAGTGAGTAACTTCTACTCCACATTTATCACAGACAATTCCTTTATATCGAATTTTTTTATACTTTCCACAGTAACATTCCCAGTCCTTTGTTGGACCAAAAATTTCTTCTGCAAAAAGCCCGGTCTTTTCTGGTTTTTGTGTTCGGTAGTTGATGGTTTCTGGCTTGGTAATTTCTCCGTATGACCAGTCATGAATGACTTCAGGAGAAGCAACACGAAGTGCCAATGCATCAAAGTCTCGAAGTTGAATATTTTGACTCATATGAGCTTTTTTTATTGGTGAGTAGGTTAGTTGTCTTCCCCTTCATCGTCTGACGCATCCTTTTTCAGTAATGCGCGTGCTTCATCTACTGGAAGATACTTGCCCTCACCGACCTTTTTGAGGACATCTACGTCAAGTGCTAGCCCTTTCAACTCACGTACAAGTACGTTAAATGATTCAGGCAAATTCACCTTCGTAATTGGTTCACCTTTAATGATTGCTTCGTATGCTTTTGAACGACCTGGTACATCATCCGATTTAATAGTAAGGATTTCTTGAAGCATGTGCGCTGCACCGTACGCTTCAAGTGCCCAAACTTCCATTTCTCCAAATCTCTGCCCACCAAATTGCGCCTTACCACCAAGTGGTTGCTGTGTGATCAAAGAGTATGGACCAATTGAACGTTGATGCATTTTGTCTTCAATCATGTGGTTCAATTTGAGCATGTAGTTGTATCCAACTGTTGTCTTTTTATCGAATTCTTCACCAGTCCTTCCATCAAAGAGTTGGAGTTGTCCATCTACTGGCAATCCAGCCTTTTCAAGTTCTCCCTTAATCTGCGCTTCTGTAATACCATTTAATACTGGTGTTGCGGCTCTATATCCGAGTGCGTTTGCTGCAAGACCCAAATGTGTCTCAAGCAATTGCCCAAGGTTCATACGTGAAATTACCCCAAGCGGAGAAAGAATGATGTCTACCGGAGTACCATCTTCAAGGAATGGCATGTCAGCAACAGGAACAATACGTGAAATCACCCCTTTGTTTCCATGACGACCCGCCATTTTGTCTCCTACTTGAATTTTACGCATGTCTGCAACAGTTACCTGTACTTGCTTCATTACACCCGGTTGCAAGCGGTCACCTTCTTCTGCAGAGAATACTTTAATGTCTGTTACTTTCCCGTGTTCACCATGCTCTAGATAAAGAGATGAGTCACGTACGTCTCTCGCTTTTTCACCAAAGATCGCTCGGAGAAGTCGTTCTTCTGGAGTAAGTTCTGTTTCACCTTTTGGTGTAATCTTTCCAACCAAGATATCTCCTGATTGTACTTCTGCACCAACACGAACTACCCCTTCTGAATCGAGGTTCTTTAACTTTTCTTCACTTACGTTTGGAATGTCAGAAGTAATGACTTCTGGTCCAAGTTTTGTTTCGCGAATATCTGTTGAATGATTTTCAATGTGCACTGAAGTAAATCTGTCTCGTTGCACCAATCGCTCTGAAACAATAATCGCATCCTCATAGTTGTATCCGTCCCATACCATGTATGCAACAAGAACGTTTTGTCCAAGTGCAAGTTCTGCATTTTGGATTGACGGTCCATCACAAAGTGGTTCACCTTTTTTCACTTTTTGTCCAAGTGTTACTGTTGGACGTTGGTTAATACAACTCGATGCATTTGATCGAATGTATTTTTCTAATCTGAAGTTGAAAATCTTTCCTTTCTTTCCAGTAAGTTCAATCATATCTCCTTGGAGCTTGGTGATTGTACCATCTTCTGGAGCTGTGTGAACGTATCCACTGTACAGCGCTGCCGCTTTTTCTACACCCGTACCAACGTATGGTGCATCTGGGGTAATACAAGGCACCGCTTGCCGTTGCATGTTCGTTCCCATCAATGCGCGAGTCGCATCGTCATGCTCAAGGAAAGGAATCAAACTTGTTGCAATTGAAAGAATCTGATTTGACGCAACATCCATGTAATCAACCTTTGCCGCGTCTACTACAGACGGTTTTCCATGTTCACGAGCAGGAATACGAGCATCCGTAATCACTCCGTTTTCATCCATCGTAACAGTCGCACTCGTTGTCACCATTTTTTCTTCCGTAAATGAGTTGATGTATTCAACTTCATTTGTTACACGTGGCATGACCGTAATGCGTTCGATTTTCTTTTGTCCTGCAAGTTTTTTTGCAATTTCTTTGGTGATTTTTTCACCAGCTTTCACAACACCCTTAATGTCTTCACGAGCAACTTCTCCTTCTGTAAATCGCGCTTCGTTTGGTACATTAGTCACTACCTTTCTGTATGGTGTTTCGAGGAATCCAAATTGATTTACACGAGCAAAACTTGAGAGATGCCCTACAAGACCAATATTCGGTCCTTCCGGAGTAGCAATCGGACAAATTCTTCCGTAATGCGTTGTGTGTACATCACGAACCTCAAACCCCGCACGATCTCTTGAAAGACCACCCGGCCCAAGCGCAGATACACGACGCTTATGTTCGAGTTCTGCAAGTGGATTAATCTGATCCATGAATTGTGAGAGCTGTGAACTCATGAAGAATTCACGTACAGCACCAATCACCGGTCTTGCATTGATCAGTTTGTTTGGTTGCAATCCATCAAGTTCGTATGTACTCATTCTATCCTTGATGATACGTTCCATTCGGCTAAGCCCAACGCGGAATCTATCTTGCACCAATTCCCCTACCGCGCGAACACGACGATTTCCAAGATGATCAATATCATCTGGATCTTCTTGTGTAATATTCAATCGAACAATCTCTTTGAGTACGAGAAGTACTTTTTCTGGACTAAGCACACGTACTTCTTTGTCGTCGTACGCTTCTTCTTTTAAATCGAGTCCAAACTTAGTATCAAACTTGTATACACCAACTCGTCCAAGATCATATCTATCAAAGTTGAAGAACATTGAGTAGATCAACCCTTTTGCATTATCAGCAGTCGCAAGGTCACCTGGTCTGATTCTTTTATATACTTCAATAAGTCCCTCTTCTTCATTTGTTGCAATATCTTTTTTGAGTGTTGCTTCAATGTAATCGATTGTTGAATGCGTATTGACATCTTTAAACAATTCTAGAATTTGCTCCGTTGTTCCATATCCAAAAGCACGCAAAAGTGATGTTGCTGCAACTTTTCTTTTTCGGTCTACTTTAATCCAAATAACATTATTTGCATCTGTTTCAATTTCAATCCACGCACCTCTATTTGGAATAATTTTTGCTCCGTAGTATCGGCGTCCTCTGCTTGCGTCTGCAGTAAAGTAAGCACCCGGACTTCTAATAAGCTGGTTGATCACGACTCGTTCAATACCGTTGATCATGAATGTTCCACGGTCGGTCATGACAGGAATATCTCCAAGATAGATTTCTTGAGAGGTTTCTTCCTTTGTTCGCTTATTAATCAAACGAGCTTTCACACGAAGCGGCGCTTCAAATGAAATATTTTTTTCTCGACTTGTTACTTCGTCGAATTTTGGCTCGTCGATGTAATAATCCTCCATGTAGAGTTCAAGATCTCTCCCCGTGAAATCCGTAATAGGTGAGAGTTCATCAAACAAATCCTTAATCCCCTTTTTTAGGAACCAGTCATACGATGTTTTTTGAATCTCGATGAGATCCGGAAGTTTGGTTGCATCACGCAAATCGGTGAAGAACTTTCGCTCCTTTTCAGTCTCGTATTGGCGCTTATAAGTCGGCATAGAGTAGAAAGATATTATTTTTGAGGAAAACAGATCAAATTATTGTAGAATACTTTGATCTCATTTCCCCTCGATTTCCCAATAATCGATCTAAATGAGAGGGATAAAAAAGTGCTCAAAAAACAAAAAAGCCGGCATTTTGAAAAACCGTCTTCTATTTACTGTTTCTTGATGCTTGCATGAGTGCTGTCGACAAAAGCAAAAGCGTTGTATAGCAGTGAATTCATTAATACGTTCGCGAGAAATATTAATGCTGCTAAAATCCGTATTTCTGCTTATTTAAGCGAAAAATTCAGATTTGTTACCTCTTGTAGAGATCCTCAATAGGATAATCGATTTTGACCTTTCTGTCAAATGCTGTGTGTGCATAACGTTAGTTCTTTGCGAGTGCTCTTTTTTTGGGAATACTATATATACTCAAAACCACAATAATAAGAAGTATGCTTGCACTTACCATATACCCTTCTGACACACCCAAAACATGCATAACATAGCCAAAAACTCCCGCCATAAGGGCTGCCACAAGGCTCTGAATCAGACTATTCATAGAAAGGAGTGTTGCCCGAGACCCATTTGTACTCAAATGATTGGCATAATCGTTTGTAGCAACATTTAGTACGATGCGCGCAGCGGCCCCAAGCAACATGCCAAAAATGATAACTAATGGGCTTTTTGTTACGCTTACTATGACTAAATGCAGAATAAGCATCCACCCAAGACCCGTAATCGCCTGCGATACTGAGAATTTATCTGTAAGCACATGCGTAAAAGGAGCTGCTATCCCTGCAACAAATCGATTCAGCGCATAAATACCACCGATATATAAGGCAATAAGCCCAACATCCGTATATAACACCTGTCTAAATTCTATTGTTGCCAATATCACTCCCTGAATAAGCGCACTCACAATAACAAGCCACCCGAGCATACGATTCTTCATGATTTGCCGAGATGAAGTGCTAAAGTGGGAAAGAAAGTACCAAAACCCTTCTTTTTCTGAGACGTTGACTGCCTTTTTAGGGGCTGCAAACGAATAGATTACTACCGCAGCGAGGATAAATTGTACTACTTCTAGCGCAAACGGAAGCCAAAACGCAAACGTATACGCTGCTCCAGCAATAAGCATGCTAATAATCCCAAACTGATACGCAATTCCCTTTGCCTTCCCAGCCAGCTTTTTATGCTCGTCTGCCCTGCCCTGTTCTTGCAGGTATTCAAAAAAGAGCGCATCCGCAGTTCCACTGAATAGCGCGCCAAAGAAACTATATCCAATTCTGGCCGCCAATATCCATGCAAATGTTCCACCCAGGTAAGAAAGCACCACCGCAACTTTTCCTATACAAGAAATAATCAGGGTTGCTTTATGTCCAAACGTATCAGCCAGCATGCCACTGGGCACTTCAAAGATAATAGACATGATACTTCCAACCGCAGCAACAGTAGCTATCTGCCCAAGAGACAACCCAATGTCTAGCATGTAGATTACCAAAATTGGAGTACTGATGCGTTTGATTAGCGAACGAAACGCATAATATTTTAAGATGTTCTTGTCTTTCATAACGGGATGAGTATAGCAGCGGCAAAAGAAAAAAGAAACCCGGCCACCAGCGTATCATTCATGCTAAAAAGCAAAACAGCGGGTATTTCACCGCTGTTTGCCTCTTTCATACTCCTAGGTTGTAGTTTTACGGGCGTTCACACACGTCGGTGCCGCGGTCCCAGCCGTAGTTGGCACCCACGTTCCACTTGCACACCAAGCCGGCCTGACAGTGGCTGTTGCGGTCGCAGTCCCCTTCGCCGTGGCCACACTTGCACGCATCCGAGCAGTACGGCCCATCGCCGTTGCTGCCAGAGTGGCAGTTTGCCGCGGGCGGGTTCTGAGGCGGTGGCGCAGGAGGCGGGGGAGGCGGTGCTGCATTTCCCTGAACAGGCATACAGACGTCCACGTTGGCCGCCCAGCCGAACTGCGCACCGATGTTGTTTCGGCACTCAGTTCCCTGCTGA
>JABIFP010000009.1 GCA_018650645.1 Candidatus Magasanikiibacteriota bacterium
ATTACCACACCATGTGACCGCGCGCCTCGCCAGGCGGATTGTACCGAATTCCGGCAAGTTGCTTTTTGAGCTGCACAAGTGCACGCGGATCCGTTTCCCGCTGAATTTGCTCTAGCAACTGACGGATGCGCTCGGCTTTGACGAGTTGTGTAAATACGCTCATGTTGGTTCCTCCAAAAAAAGGGGTGCCGGCGACCCACAGATAGGAACGCTCCATATCTGCGGGCCGCCAGCGGGGATCTCGATCCGCTCAGCAGGGGCGGGCCATCGGCCAGGACGGCCGGTTGCCGGGGTGCGAGCTGCCCGGGTGGGCGCTCGAACCGAGGGGCCACGCCGGGTAGGCGCTCGGGCTGCCGGGGTGCTGGGGGCGGATCGAGGGGCGGTTGAAAGGACGCATGGCATCCTCCTCTGTTCAGATGCGACTAGTCTTTTGCCAGCCGTATACCTACTGTTTAACTTTTTCTTTCATTGGTCAAGCGCTGAGCCTAATATATGTCCAAAAATGGCATTTCTTCGCTTATTTTAGCGTAAAAGTGCCATTTTTGTATACATATATATACTATTCTATCGTAAAAGACACCCATACATTCCAGCACTGGCACTCCCCCACGGCGACATTCTCTGCCGCCCCTCAAAATATCTGTCCGAAATTCGCTCAGCATAGTATCTATGCTCTTCCCCGCCACTGCGCCCTCGTGCACACTGCGAACATACTCCGTGTTCGGTAGCTCTCGCCACTGAATCGAAGCTATGCCAGCCAGCGCCATAAAGGCTAACTTCTAGGTGTGACACCTGTCAGGCACAGCGAGACGTCAATCTCGTTTCCGGCCTTGGGGGTTCCCTCATTTGCAGACTATGTCTATCGCCAGTACAGCGACACAGACAGTGTACAAGGGTAAAAAAACACCTCAGTTGTTTCTGAGGTGCTTTCGCGAATCGTATTGTGATATGAACTACTTCATATTCAGAATGCAATCAGAAACATAATAAACAAAACCGCCCCAACGATGTGAGCGCGGCGAAATCATGTATCGTCCTGCATTTTGTGATATGCAATTCATATATATGTACTGTATGACTTTTTTTGGGGTATTGTCAAGAGTGAAGTGTGGAGGAAATACCCTCAATTTGGTCCAATATGCCGATTCATGTATTATGGAAGTACATTAACCACAGACATATGACAACAGACAGTAACGGCGCAACACTACAAGACGGTGACTCCGTATTTTTGACTAAAGACCTAAAAGTAAAAGGCTCATCTATGGGATTAAAACGAGGTGATGTGTTTAAAAAAATTCGTGTCACTGATAATCCTGAAGAAATTGAATGTAAGCAAGGGCGCAGTACTATTGTTTTGAAGACCTGTTTTGTGAAAAAGAAAAAGTAAAATATCTATCACAGCCGCAAACCAGCCTTCGCTAAAGCTATGGCGGGCTAGGAAAAAGAAAAGCCCCGCACGGCCAAGGCCGTGCGAGGTTGATGTGAGATGAGCCGCGCAGGCGATCAGCGCAGCGGCGGGCCCAGAGCATCGAGGGCGATCTGAGCGGCCTGACGCTGAATGTGCTCCCCGAGTCTCGGGAAGTTGCGCCAGAAGTTGACCTGCAGGATGCTGACGAGCTGCTCGAGCTTGTCATGCCCAAGCTGATGGGCCAGCCAGCCGTGCGCATTGTACTCGAACCCAGCAATGGGCCAGCCGAGACGCACCCAGACGCAGATCTGCCGACTAGTTGGCTCGCAGCGGGCCGGCCTATCAGGCAGCACGCTCAAGCTAAAGTGGCTGAATTCCTTACCACTCTCCCCCTGCTGCAAAGTCATCTGAATCACCACGACGTCGCCAATGTTGAAACTCATCTTGAATCCCTCCCTTGTTGAAAACTAATTCTGTTCTATCATATCACACCGCATTTGTCAATCCCTTGCGCTTCGCCCTATTGTGCTCTACACTGCACATATAACCAATATATATGCCACTTTTTACCCAAACAGCTAAAGATCCCAACTCCAAAGCGCGGACAGGAATCATTCATACAGATCACGGTGATGTTGAAACGCCTATCTTTATGCCCGTGGGCACAAAGGCCACCGTGAAATCGCTTGATCCAAAAGAAATAGCAGAAATCGGCTCTCAAATTATTTTGGCAAATACCTACCATTTGCATCTGCGGCCAGGAGAAGATCTGATTGATAGTTTTGGTGGCACACACAAATTTATGAACTGGGACAAACCTCTGCTGACAGACAGCGGCGGGTTTCAGGTATTTAGTTTAGGGTTGCAAAAAGAAGCAACAACAGAAAATCATGAAAAACTCGTGCAGATTGATGACGATGGTGTTACCTTCCGGAGTCATATTGATGGGTCTGAGCACCGCTTTACGCCAGAATCAGCAATTGAGATTCAGCACAAACTTGGTGCTGACATTATTATGGCATTTGATGAATGCACACCAGACGATGCGGATGAAGCATATACAAAACAGGCTATGAAACGTACACACGATTGGGCAGCTCGCTGTGTTACTGCACACAAAAAAGAAACTAATCGCCATGGATATAAACAGTTCTTATTTGGGATTATTCAGGGAGCCAATCATAAAGAGTTGCGTATTGAATCTGCAAAAGCAATTACGGCCATGGATTTTGACGGCATTGCAATTGGCGGCGAAAGTATTGGATATAATATGGAAGCGACTAAAGATATTTTAGATTGGATTGAACCATATCTGCCAGAAGACAAACCAATATACACCATGGGTGTAGGATTTTCTCCATTTGATCTGTTTGATGTGGTTGAACGAGGAGTTGATATGTTTGATTGCGTTGCGCCAACGCGCATGGCAAGAAATGGTGCACTGTATGTGCATCCAGAAACGTTTAAAGAACTTGGTGACGGCGAATATACAAATAAACGACGCTGCTGGGTAGACATTACCAATGCCCGCTACAGAGATGATCATGCACCGCTTGATCCGCGTACACCGGGGTCTCCACTGCATCAATATTCCCGCGCATACCTTCATCATTTGTTTAGAGAAAAAGAATTACTTGGCCATAGATTGGCAAGTAAACACAACCTTTGGTTCTTGCTTACGCTAATGGAAGATATGCGAGCGGCAATTAAAGACGGAACATTTATGACATTAAAAGCACAGCGAGGACAACCTGCCGCGTAATTTGACAGCGCCCCTTTTTGGCTGGTACGATGAATGTAGCCCAACCAACCAGGGAGGAATGAGGGCATGCAGAAAAAGGGTCGAATCACATTGCCACGCCACCGGCCGCCACGGTACTGGCATCGCCAGAACCACTGCCGCAATCCTCGCGGGACGTATCACGGCGCATGCCGCAGATCACGGGAGAACCGCCGGAATGTCATCAACCGCGCTATCGCGCGGCGGATTGCAGCGGACATCCGGGCCACACAAGCGAAGGCAACGATGCGAGCGCAATACAAGCGCTGACCCACCAACTACCTGCAACACCCTACCCCAGCCTGTCACACCGTGACAGGCTGGGAGGAAAGAGCCAATTAAAAGACCGACTATATACATAGTCGGTCTTTCTATTGTCCTAATACATTCCTGCAGGCCGCGGCAGCGTTCCCTGCTGCCGCAGTATATGATCTTTCACTACCTTAAAATCTGCAGCGATTGCTGTTTTTGCAGCTTCATCCATATCAGGATACTGCAGCACATCTTCTGCAATGTACATGGCTTCATCGGCAATGCGCTCATACACCATCCAAAGCATCTTTGCAGCAATAGAAGCCTTCCAGTCTGTTCTGGCTTCATGTGTATACTTTTTTGTAATTTCGTCTATTATTGTTTTCCTTTTAAGCTGTCTTCCAGACACTGCTTCAAGTAATGTTGCACGCAAGAGTTGCTCCGGGTGCGGTACATCTATCGTTTTATGTTCTTGCAACACTTCATAATGCGCATGTACAGCGGCAAGCAATTCCATAAGTAGTGCGCTAAACCGCTCAGACTCATTCATAAACATAGCCGTATCCATCCGATTCATTAAATCGGCATCTTGAAGCACTGCGAGTCGTTCTTGCAACGTTAATAACTGCGCATCATATCCCGGATCAGAAGGATCATTTATTATCAGTTCAAGTGGAGAAACTCCCGCCAACCCAAACCGATGTAGCGATTCTTTTAACGCATAACTTCTGCGTAAATCACGTTCTTCTTGTGTATGCCGTCGCTCCTCTAGTATGCGCCGTTCCTCTGCAGTTTTTTTCGTAAGCATTCCGCGATTCCTCCGGACAGAAAGTGGTTCAAAAGGTGCTTCTTCAGAAACAGGACCTGTGAATCTTATAACGTCACTATGCTGCTTACCGTTATGAGGTTTCCCCCTCCATCTATCATCTTCATCAGGCTGAGCATCTTTATCATAGGTATCATTCCAGTTTGCTTGCCCAATTCCTTGATCCTGCAATTTTTTTATTCTCCTAGTAACTTTTTGTCTTTCATTTTTTACTCTTCGTGCTTCTTCTTTTACACGCGCGGCCTCCTCTTTTTCCCATGCTAATCGAGCTTTCAATGCTTCTTGACGAGCCGCTTCTTTTTTACTTTGCGCTAATTGATTTCTGCCAACCTCTAACTGTTTATTCATGCGCGCAACAATACCACCTCCATCACTATGGAGCTGCTCCGCAATTCTACGCCGACCACCTGGTTTTTGGACATGGGGTGCATGCCTTGCTGATTCTCTGTGCGGGCGGGAGCCGCTTCTATATTGTGTAAAAGGTGAATTTTCTGTTTCAAAAGATGTTCTTGATCCGTAATTGCGCGCTTCATGTCTTGCATGAGTGTTACTTCGCTTCCCGGGATATGACCTACGCAAGCTTGCGCGTACTGGCAAATCATCTACAGAGTCACCTTCATCATCTATAACATCTGATTCTTGTCCATCCTCACCAGGAAACTCCTCTTCAAAAGTTGCAACAACGTCATCAGCAGCAGAAAATCGATCATCACTCTCACTTTGAACTTCCTCTCTCGCCATCATTATCTGCTCCGGATCCATTAAATGCGCAGGAAGGTCCTCTTGTTCTAAATCGGCAGCACTAAATTCCCCAGCAGATTTATACGGCTCCTTGTATGTTGTTTTTGCTCGCTCTGGAACAATAGGTTCCACTTCGGTTCCTCTCATGCGCCCAACATCAACTCTTCGCCCTTTCACTCTTCCAAGCATAACCGGCCCTGGTTTATATGGATCATCCATATTTCCAGGAATAGCATCTTCTGATTTTGGAATTCTTGCATTAGCAAAATCAGAGACCAATGTGCTTGGTGGCCCAACATCATCTTTATTTTTTTCCCCAACATACTCAGCAGTAGTTTCTCCAACATCAACTGACGGATATTTGTTTGCCAAAAAACGTTCCACGGCTTCATTACTGTGTTGATACTCCGGTTGTCTTCGTGGAAATTCACTCATAGTACTTGTAGTATATCAAATTTTGCGCACAATGTTTACTCGTAAAAATATTTCCAGGAATCTTCGTACTCGTGTACCAATCGTTGGTTCACTAATGTGTGAATATCAGTGTCTATTTCTGCAACATCTTTAGAAAAGATAAACATGCTTTCAACAAGTTCACCTGTGAGCACTGTTGTGGAAACAGTAAGCGGCGCAGCAGTACTATTATGCGGTCTACTTGCTGCAACATGAAAGCCCCACGGCCCAAAAGACGGCACCTGCAGCGAATAGGCATCGACCCAATCAAATACAGATTCAAGCGTATGATGCACCATCCAATACGGCCGGCGCGCAAAAAATGGTGAACTTGCTTGTGTCACCAAAACACCCCCTGGCGCAATAATGCGCTCCACGGACTGATAAAATTCTTTTGCGTAGAGTTTCCCCACACTAAAATCACTCGGGTCTGGTAAATCAATAATAACGACATCGTATTGACTTGTTGCTTCCTGGACAAATACAAACGCATCTTCATTGCGCACCAAAACCTTTGCACTAAGCAAAGAAAACTTGTTTATGTCCGTAAGCATGGGATGTTCTTTTGCAAGCGTTGTTACCTCAGGGTCTAAATCGACAACCGTAATTGATTCTACAGACAAATACTTCAACACTTCTCTTGCCGCTAATCCATCTCCCCCGCCAAGAATAAGTACGTGCTTTGGCTCTTGCACAAGTCGCATTGGAACATGCACGAGTGCTTCATGATACCGTGCTTCATCAATTGCACTAAACTGAAGTGAACCGTTTAAATACAAACGCACATCATCTTTAAATTTGGTAAGCACAATCTTTTGGTAGGGTGATTGATGCGAATAGATCACATGATCTTGATATGTATAACTGTCAAAATACGAAGTGATCTGCGGACTGTAGACAAGTCCCGCAACAAGCACAAGCATTCCCACAAGCCACACACTGCTAAGGAGCTTCACACTCTTAATCTGCTTGTGAAAAAATCGCAATGTCATGCCTGCGACAACTAAATTAATCACTCCAACTAAAAATGCCGTGCGCATAATACCCAAATACGGGAGGCAAACGAGCGGAAACAATACTGACGCGATAAGTGCACCAATGTAGTCAAAAGAAAGCACCTGCGCAATCCCTTCTTTTACATTCAGGGGCTTTAGCACGCGCATAACCAGCGGTATTTCTAACCCTATACAAATACTAATGCACGCTATCAGCAGTAACACAATTGGGATATACGTAAACGCAATTGCGTATGCATACGAAAGAAGAAGCACACTCAATCCTCCAACAATTCCAATGACAAGCTCAACAGCAATAAACCTATCTAGCGCCGGCCCGCGCACAAACCGCGAAAGATATGAACCTATTCCCATAAAAAATAGAAACAGACCAATAGTAAGCGAAAACTGTAATACAGAACTACCTAACACGTAACTCGAAAGCGTGCTAATAAGAAGTTCATAAAAGATTCCACATGCCGCAATAATAAAGACCGTTGCAAATATTGTTGCAACGCTCTTTGATTCATTTTCTATGTTCCTCTTTGTGGCCATATTAGCCTGCAATTGCCGCAGCAACAACAATACTCACGCCAACAAGCGCAGCGCCTGTTACAATAGCAATTGAAAGGTTGTTTTCATGCGCAAGCTGCTTTGCTAAGTGCCCTGGTGTCATCATATCGATTGCTTTAAACGCAATAAAAAGCATCAGGATGCCAAGGAATGCGTACAGCAGTGTTGAAACGAGTCCAATACCAAACTCAGCATTAAGTTGTCCGTTTGCCGCATGCGCTTCTAACGGCATCGCTGCAATGAGGGCTGCAGCTCCAAAAAGTGTCTTTTTCATAGGTCTCTTAGTTATATATATTATTTTCCTCCGCTTGTTCCCCCGCCGGAAAAACTGCGGTAAAATCTAGATCGATGCGTTCGGTAACAGGTTCCGTCAGTACGCTGAGATCCAGTAGGACATTCATCTAACGCAGCATTGACTACTTCAGCTTTTTCTAGCGGTCCATGTCCTAACCCATATGTCATATTGGCTAATGGAAAAAATGCAGTACCGAGTATACATGCAGCCAAAAGTGTTCTGGTATACCATGCCATATTACTTTTTATTAGCTAGGTTAGTAAGCTTGCTATACAAAAAGAATAACAGCACTCCCGGTACAAACCCCCAGAAAAAAGAACCTGCACCTCGTATAAGCGACGTTTCAAAGCGAGCCGCACTTGCTCCGATCATTTCATCAACATAGATTTTCATGGTATATGTACCTGCTTTTTTTGCATCAAATGAAAGACTTGAATATCGTTTACTCTCTTCTCCCTCATCCCAGAATTCACTTTGGAACGTGTTTACAAGCATTCCTTGGCTATCAAAAATTTCTGTAACGGTAGAGACAGAATCAGAATACCCTATTGAAGATTTAAGCCTCACCTCAAATTTATACGCGCGCCCAGCATTCGGTACTGTAAATGATCCTGCATTATACGCCTGCGCTTGGTTTTCATGCGCTTTTTGAACAACAACCTCATAGCGCTGCACTGGCTGGTGTAGCATCACCTGCCAGACAATAACACCAATCCAACAAATGCCAGCGATTGCAGTCAGTCTCTTAAACCACAAAACATCTTTCTTGATGCTGACGTTACTTTCCCCTTTTACTTTCACGCCAAAAGCAGCGAGTACTTTTTCTTCCGGAACCTTGTTTTCTTCATAAACAATTGTTTCAGATAGCCGCTTTCCAACTCCATCAACATCCCACTCGGCAACAAACCATCTACCACTATCTTCATACGCAATATATTTGAGGGCTTCACCAACAGCAACATCGTTTGGATTTTTTCCCTCTAACGCTTCAACTGTAGCAATTCCTCTTTCTCTAACACGCAGCGGGGCTCTTCCTTCAAAAAAAGACACCTTGTCTTCATCTCCTTGTGGCTCAATAATCTTTCCAGATACAGGCGCGCCAAGCACAAATCCATCTTCATCTTCGCTTAAGTGATAGAGCTTTCCGTTTCCTTCTAGCAGCCACTCATCAAGATAATATACGTCATGCTCATATCCATCATACCACTCAACACCATCAAGCTTATACCGAACTCTTCCAACAATAGTGAAAGAAATTTCATGCAGAGTCCCCTGCATACCAACGCGCAATCCAGATTTTGAGTGAATCGTTTTTTGCATATTTATGAGATGAACATGGCGTCACCAAAACTAAAAAATCTATATGAATCGTGCACGGCTTCTTTATAACACTGTAGCATAAACTCTCTATCACCCGCAAAGGCACTCACAAGCATTAACAGCGTTGACTTTGGCAAATGAAAATTCGTGATAAGTGCATCAACAATCTGAAACTTGAACCCAGGCATGATAAAAATATTAATGTCTCCACTAAATGCTGGTAATTTGTTACCGCTATTCTTATATAGTGGTAGTGAGGCAATACCTTCTAATGTTCTTGTGGAGGTAGTACCAACAGCAACAATTCTTCTGCCTTCTTTCTTTGCTGCATTGATCATGTCGGCATGATCTTTAGACAATTCTACCCATTCTGCATGCATAGTATGGTCTTCGATGCGCTCACTTTTTACCGGTAAAAATGTTCCAAGCCCCACATGCAATGTTACCTCTGCAAATTGCACTCCTTTTTCCTTTAGCTTCGCAATAATCTCATCAGTAAAATGAAACCCAGCTGTTGGCGCTGCTACAGAACCCTCTTCTTTTGCATATACCGTTTGGTAACTTTCAAATTGATGTGGTTCATCTTTTACATACGGTGGAATAGGAATTGATCCATGCATATTTGCTGCAGCGCGTACTTCTTCATCTGTCATAATCTCGCCTTCTGCTTTAAACCACTGCACAAGCACCGTTCCATCTGCTTCTTTTACCATGACGTCTGCAAAAAAATGATCTGTAATGTGCACACGCATGCCATTTTTTACATGTTTACCTGGTTTTGCAAGCACCTGCCACACACCTGCATTTTCTTTTGGCCGAACTAAAAAAATTTCGATGTCTCGTTTGTGTTCCCACAGTTCTTCATCATTTTTGCTGAGCAGTTTTACCGCTAATCGTGCTTTAAATACTTTTGAGTTGTTCCAAACAAGCACATCTCCTTTTCTAAAATAATCGACTACATTAAAAAATTGTTTATGCTCAGTTGTTTTCTTGCCCGTATCCACAACCATGAGTTTACTTTGGTCTCGCGGCTCTACTGAATGCTGCGCAATCTGATCTTGCGGCAAATCGAAATCAAATTCTGATGTTTTCATAGCGACTATTTCTTGTTTTTCTTTGATGTGTTAGATGTCTTACGCCACCCTAGCTTCATTTGACTGCGCAAGTGTTCTTGCGACGCTTTCACCAATCCTTCTGGATACTGTTTATTTACTTGTGGTGCAATATACTGTTCATACCACGACTTAGCATTTTTTGTTGCATGCTCCATTTTGTACCCCAGATAATCTAGCAAACTCTTCACTACTACAAAGATAAGTAATACCTGTATAGTTCCTTCAACAGAATCAAGTACAATAATTCCAATAAACATTAAAAACCAAAGGATAATCAATCGTTTATACGGATACAAACTCACTTGCAAAAGATTTTTCTTAAGATACTCTTGCTTGCCATAAAAATTTACCGCAAGTGATACGACATGACTCACTAATACAGTAAGCGGTGCCATCCACCCAAGCGTAAGGAGCGTTCCAAACCCATCGAGTACAAAAAAGAGTATACCAAGACTAAGGGTGAATAGAAATCCACCAAAATGAATACAAAAAAAGAGTAATACCCCAAGTGTAATTAATGCCGCAGCTGTTGGATTTTGTAACTTCTGCGCGAGTGGCCCCTTTCTACCAACCGTATAGATCTTGGGAATAGTTAACAACCCAACAATCATTGTTTCAATTAAAAAAAGTGCAACAATATGATTTATTTGCCACTCCCAAAAAATCACTCCAATGATGGGAAATAGATTTGCTGCAAATAATGAAGCAGCGGATATGCGCGATGCGGACTTTGCAACCATATTATCGTAAATACTTTGCTACATTTGCATTATGCTGATCTAGTGTACTGCCATATTTTACTTCCCCCGTATCAAGCGTGGTTAAAAAATACCAATAGCCATTTTTTTCTGGGTAGATGGCAGCCATAATCGATTCAATCGATGGATTGGAAATTGGCCCAGGTGGAAGTCCTGCATATTTATATGTATTCCAGGGCGAATCAATATTTCTGTCAGCTGCACTGGTAAATACGCTGCCGGTTCCACCTGTTAAAAAGTGTACCGTTGAATCTGCTTGCAATCCCCAACCATTATCAACGCGTTTCCAAAATATATCTGCAACAATTGCTTTATCTTTTGCACCGCGCACTTCCCGTTCCACTACTGAGGCAATCGTCATCACTTCATGCACACTTCTTCCTGCTAACTTGATGTCTTTGTACATCTTGTCGGTAAATTCTTTGTCTCTTTCTGTTAATAGCTTGATCAAAATATCTTCTGCCGAGGCATCCGCAAAAAATCGAAATGTATCTGGCCGGATATATCCTTCTAATGAAATATTTTTGGGTTTGTCTTGCAATATTTTTAGTGATGGCAGCTTAAGCGAAGGCTTCCCGGCACCACCTTCTGTTGCCGCTTCACCAACTAACGCAGCAATCTGCTTTGCTGAAGCTATATCGTCTTTTTCAAATCGATTGGCAACGTCTGCCATGCTCCAACCCGGAATAACGGTAAAAGAAAACTCTTCAAATGTTGGTTGGTTCATTGCAGCAACAACACGCGCAAGTGTTACCGGCGGTTCTACTGTATATGTTCCCGCTTGAATCTGTTTATCTATTCCTTTTTTAGAAACGTATCGTCTAAACACGAGTTCACTTCTAATCACACCCGAATCAAAAAGAGACGATCCTATTTCACGAACACCTTGACCATTTTCAATGGTGAATGTTAATGCTTCGTCAGATGTTGAAGCGCGATGCACTTCTGAATACACGGTCCACCCACCAATAACACCACAAACAAGCAGTAAAATAAAAACAGTTCGAATAGCACTATAACGCATACTGAGAAAATACAAGAATGGTAAAGAGTGCGCCAATCACCGCGCCGCCAATAATATCTCTAGGATAATGAACACCAACATATATGCGACCAATTCCTACCATAAGCCCTGCAATTACTAATACTGCCACAAACCATACAGGCGCAAAAAATTGCACCGCGAGTACTATTGGAATTGTTACCGTAATAGTGTGATCTGATGGAAAGGCCTTCCAGGTGTTCATTGGAGAAAGCAACTCCCGAATACTTGGAAATTCCCTTACCGGCCGCCTATGGGGCCAGAGGTAGCCAATCGCGTAACTTAAGGCCATGGATAACACCCAGGCAATAAGCCCCGTCTTAAAGATAAGCCACGCTAGGTCCCCTCTACCCGTAGCAGACAACCGAATCAGCCAAATGAGCATGACCCCCGCAATGGCAAAAATGAGCCAGTGAGCGCAAAACTGCATCACCCTATCTAATTTGGGGTGTGCACCGGTTTTCCTATTAATCTTGAGAAATAATTTGTGAGACCAAGAAAGCTTCATATATACCCCTTATTATAGAGATTTTTTCCATATTGAGCAATAAATGTATCCTATCCACCCCCAGGTCTTGATTTTTTATCCAAATTACCCTATACTCAGCGTAGCTTTTTTAATTAACCTTGAGCTATGTCAAAACCAGTAAAGGGAACTACTCGTTCGAAAACCGGACACCGTCGTTCACATCATGCATTGAAAGGAATCCGCATCCAAAAGGACGCTGAAGGAAATGCATCATTGCCACACCAAGCGACTCCGGCAACAGGTATGTATAAGGGAAAAACAGTCCTTGATGTTGCAAAACGCCTCAAGCGTCGCATCAAGAAATTGAAACCTCTTTCATAATTCCACAAGTATGTCACAACGTCATCTTGCCCGCGCCATCGCCATGCAAATCCTATACCAATGGGATTTCCGTGGAAAGCCAACTGCCGCAATTCCTGCTATTAAAGAGCAGTGTATTGCTCAGTTTGGTGTTGGGTTAGATGATACTGACGGCTACATCGGTTCTACCGTCGAACATGTCATTGACGAGATGGAAACTATTGATGCCATTATCACAAAATATGCTGATAACTGGCCAATGGTTCAAATGGCAATTGTGGACCGCAACATTTTACGCATCGCTATTTATGAGATGCAAATGAATGAAGCGATTCCAACAAAGGTAGCAATCAATGAAGCAATTGAACTCGCCAAAAATTATGGTGGGCCATCAAGTGGAAAATTTGTAAATGGGATCCTTGGAGCCCTCTACAACGACATGAAAGAACAAGACCCTGCCTAAAATTTATTATAATCGTTCTCTCATCTCATTAGTAGGTCTGTGCCTCATGATGAGACGGTGGGAACCATCTCACTATGATTTCTTCATACAACGAAAAAAACTTCAGTGCCCTTGAAAGTCACCTTGGGGTATCTTTTAACAACAAAAACCTACTCGTACAAGCATTTGTACACCGATCATACCTAAACGAAAACCGATCTTTTGAACTGCCACACAACGAACGCCTCGAATTTTTGGGCGATGCTGTATTAGAGCTTGTGGTGACAGAATTTTTGTTTGCAGAGTACCTCAATCCAGAAGGAGAATTGACCAACTGGCGAGCGGCATTGGTAAATGGAAAAATGTGTGCAACAGTTGCACGTGAAATTGGCATGGAAGAATATTTATTCTTGAGCCATGGTGAATCGAAAGACACAAACATTAAAGCGCGTGATTACATTTTAGCAAATGCGGTAGAAGCACTGATTGGATCGATTTATCTTGATGGCGGTTGGGATATTGCAAAGCAATTTATTTTACGATGGATTGTGAGTAAATTACCAACAGTACTCGAAGAAGGACTTTGGATGGATCCAAAATCACGATTCCAAGAATCTGCACAAGAAATTGTAGGCGTTACGCCAACATATAAAGTGCTTGGTGAAACTGGCCCAGATCACGCAAAGACATTTACCGTTGGCGTGTATTTAGACAATAAAAAAATTGCCGAAGGAGAAGGCGGATCAAAACAAGAAGCCCAAATTGATGCAGCGGAAGCAGCACTCCTTGTAAAGAAATGGAAAGGACCAAAGATTGAAATTTTGGAGAGAACAGAAAACGACCCACTTGGGTAATACATTCGTAATAAACAAAAGGACACCTTGTATAAGGTGTCCTTTTGATTTCCCCCGACGCGCACTTGCTGACGCGTCCCGTAGTGGGGGTCGTCAGACGTTGTGCGCGTCAGGTGCCGAAGTGCGTCACTCCGGCGGGATGGGGGCGGGTCGGACGGTGTCCTCGAGTGGGGGGATCGGGGCGATCTGTGTGCAGGCACTGACGCCTTCACCATCAGGCCCC